>NZ_BAABWK010000002.1:905823-1207765 GCF_040362765.1 Pyruvatibacter sp. HU-CL02332 | reverse complement strand
GTTGTCATCTTTGTCTTTGTCCGGCTTGCAGCCCTGGCCTTCGCCACCGTCACGGCAGCCATTGTTGTCGCCGTCAGGGCCGCCGTTGCCCTTGTCGTCCTTATCGGACTTGTCGCCCTTATCGGACTTGTCGCCCTTATCGGACTTGTCGCCCTTATCGGACTTGTCGCCCTTATCGGACTTGTCACCCTTATCGGACTTGTCGTCCTTATCGGACTTGTCGTCCTTATCGGACTTGTCTGGTTTGCAGCCCTGACCTTCGCCGCCGTCGCGGCATCCATTGTTATCACCGTCGGCGCCGCCGTTGCCCGAATTACCGGAACTGCCGCCTTTATCGTCGTCGCTGTTGTCCTTGTCCGACTTGTCCTTGTCATTGGGGCCTTCGCCACCATTGCCGCGACCATCAGCGTCGTTCTTGTCGTCGTTAAGCTCGCTGTTGCCGCCCTTATTGCCGCCGGCCTTGCCTTGAGCGTCCGCGATCGACTCAAGCCCGGGCGCAGCCGAGAAGGCCAGCGCAGCGAGAAAGGCGAACGCAAATCTGTAGCGTGAGCGATGAAGCGTAATGGACATGGTGTTTCCCCAAACGATGACCCCGAGCGATCTCAGAAAAACCGCTTTGGGCGAGCCTATTGGCGAAACGGGCAGCGGTGCAACGCAATGAGGGACTGATAGATACCGTCCGCCCCCATGTGCAGGCCAGCCAGTGGCCCAACGGACACACAAGACTGGTCCACCAGCGGTTCAGGCGTCGAAACGGAGCTTATTGCGAACGATTGTCAGTAAGCTGACTAAGAAATGTCCAAACGCTGGCGGGTGTTTCCAACGAATAATGGGCCTCCGTCGGGGCGGAACCACCGCCGACCTTGATCCCAACACCGATCTCGCGGATGGCCCGGAACCCATCTTCGTCGGTTTCATCATCGCCAATATAAAAAGGCATGCTTGTGTCCGACGTCAGCCCCATGGCCTCCATGACGTGAAGGATGGCGGTGCCTTTGTTCCATTCGATGTCTGGCCGCAACTCATGGATCATCTTGCCACCTGCTTTCTTGAGCGTCGGGTGACGGGCCGCCTCCGCCTCGACAGCGGCTGCGATGTCATCATGCCGCGCGGGAGCAACCTCCCGATAGTGGATCGCCAGGGAATAGATCTTGTCTTCCAGAAACGCCCCGTCGATCGGATCGAGAAAAGCTGTCAGGGCGAGGGACGCCTCCCTGAGAGCGGGAAGAAAAGCGTCACCGATATCACCTGACAGATCTTTGCCCTCGGCATCCACAATGTCGAACCCGTGACTGCCCGCATAGGCGATGCCTTTGACTCCCAGCATCTGCATCACGTCAGGGCGTCCGCGGCCTGTCACAACGGCAACGGGCATCAAGGCGGCAAGCCGTGACAGCGCGGTGAGAAGCTCCGGCGGGGCAATTGCAAGCTCCGGTCGCCTTGCAAGCGGCACAAGGGTGCCGTCATAGTCCAGAAAAAGTGCCGGAGACCGCCCGGCCATGCGGGTGATGATCTCATCGAAGTGGTCAAGGGCGTCAGGTTGGCTGGCTGGTGCTAGGGTTTGGGTCACGTCAGGTTTGCTCTTTGGTGTGCGCGCAGGTCTGCGTCACTGGCTTATACGGATTGAAGTTTTTTGCAATTCCCCGATGACATAGACCGCGAGTCTGAAACCGCGCGCCCGGCAGGTCTGGAGACCCAGACCGTGCGCCGGTCGCGCTCGCGCGTGGTGATGTGGTCCGTCCTGTTTCACGCAATTGCCATTGCCGCCCTGTGGGCCGTGCTTGCGGGCGATCCGCCGCAGATCAGGGACGAAACACCAATTATTGCGGTGGATCTGGTGGCATTGGCGCAATCAGCTCCCGCAGGGCCATCCGGGCCGCCCGGACCGGCACAGCCCGACGCGCCGCCAACCGCGCAACCCGTTGTGCCGCAGCCTGCTGTGCCAACTCCGCCGGTTGTGCAGCGGGAAGAACGTCCCGCCCCCAAACCGCGTGCGGAGCCAAAGCCCGCGCCTGCTCCAGCCCCAGCCCCAGCACCAGTTGAATCAGCGCAACCATCGCCAACTCAAGCCCCGGCACAGCCAAACCCGGGATCGGCGGCACCGCAACGTTCCGCTGGTGGTGGGGCCGGCACCGGGCAGTCAGATGCCAATGCCTCTGCCGTCGCCAAGGCAAGCTATGCCCAGCTGCTGCTGAGCCGGCTTCAGCGCGCTATTGTCTATCCGCGCCGGGCGCAACGCCGGAACGTCGAAGGTGACGTACGTATTGAGTTTGTACTGGCCGCCAGCGGTGCGCTGAGGTCCGTGAAGCTGGTGGCCACATCCGGTTCGGACATTCTGGACAATGCTGCCCTTGAGCTTGTGCGACGTGTGTCGCCATTTCCGGCCGTCCCAAGGGACCTGTCGCCGAGCGGACAGGATTTTGCTTTCGTGACCACGATTAACTATCGGCTGGATTGATGTAGGCTCGCCGAAACCGAAATCTTCAATCGACCAAAAACAAGACAAGAGGGAACGTCATGTCCGGATTTGAAGGCAACCGCGTGCTGGCGCACACAGGCGCAAAATATCCCATCATCCAGGCCCCCATGGGCTGGATCGCCCGTTCGCAGCTGGCATCCTCCGTGGCCAATGCCGGAGGTATCGGCATCATTGAAACCTCCTCCGGCGAAACAGAGGCCTGCAAGGCTGAAATCGAAAAGATGGCCGACCTCACCGACGGGGTCTTCGGCGTCAATCTGCCGATCCTGTTCCTCAAGGATGACGCCATGCTGCGCTACATCTGCGACAGCGGCGTCAAGTTCGTGACCACCTCAGCAGGCAGCCCGAGCAAGTTCATCAAGCCGCTGAAAGAAGCAGGCATCACCGTCTATCATGCGGTGCCGACGCTTGAGGCGGCCATGAAATGCGTGGACGCGGGCATCGATGGTCTGGTGGTGGAAGGGGCTGAAGGCGGCGGCTTCAAGAATCCCGAAGAAGTATCGTCTCTGGTCTTGTTGCAGGCCATTCGTCAGCGGTCGGACATTCCCATGGTGGCCGCAGGCGGCATCTGCAATGGCCACGGCATGGCGGCGGCGTTTGCGCTAGGCGCAGAAGCAGTGCAGATGGGCACACGGTTTGTAAGCGCGGCAGAAAGCCCGGTTCATGCAAACTACAAGAACGCCATCGTCGATGCGCCAACCACGGGCACCTATGTGCTGAACAAGAAAGCCAGCCCCTGCATCCGCGCCCTCAAGACCAAGAACACCGACGCTATTTTCGAAGAAGGCCTGATGCCCGCAGATACCTTTGCCCGCATTCAGGACCTCTATTTCGGGGGCGACATGGAAGCGAGTGTTGGCCTTGCCGGCCAGACGGCAGGTCTGATTGACGAGATCAAGTCTTCGGCAGACATCATCAACGAAACGGTCAATGAGTTTTTTGACGTGGCTGGCCGCATGGGCGCCATGGTGCCTGCGGCTAGGGCCGCTGAATAATCAACCGAAGTGTCAGCACGCCGACGGTAGCCGTTACCAGTGTGACCAGAGCAAGAGCTCCGGTTGCCATGGCATGATGGATTGCCGTCGGCAGCATGGCCTGCGTCTGCAGCCCCGCACTGGCCAACGCCGCCAGGGGGAACGTTGCACTCCACCACCCATAGGTGAAGCCAAGCGCCCTGATGTCCCTGATGCGTCCAAGAATGATGAGCACCACGGGTAGCAGGAAAGCGCACGACACATAAGAGAGCCCCGCTGCGACATGGACTACGACAAGGCCTGCAACATGGGCAGTGCCGTTGGATAGTTCTGCCAGTGCGCCCAATGCCAAAGCGACAAGGGCTGGCGGTGCAACGAGAACAAACACACCTGGCACCAGGTCCACTGGCAGGGCAGGACTGCGCGCAAGACGCCAAAGAACAATTGGCAGCATCACAAGCCACGCAATGCTTCCTGCAAAGGCTATGGCAGCGGCAAGCGGTGCATAGCCCAGATCGACTCCGGCACTGGGAGCAACGACCATGCCTACCAGGGGCACAAACCAGGCGGGTGTCACGTCCTGCAATGCCGGGCGGCGGCGCAGCCAGGTGACAACCAGCCAGCTTGCCAACGCGACATGGGCAAACGCCCCGGTGAGCCACATTACACTGAGGGCAACAGCCCATTCAGGCATGCTGGGCAGCACGCCTGCGGGCAGCAACATCAATGTCATGGGGGCGGCTCCCAATGACGTCACCCGCGCCGGGTGCATGAGGTCAGCACCAACCAAGGCTGGCGCCCGCATCGCCTTGAGCCCATAGCCTGTAAAAATCAGCACGCTGATGATGCCTGCGAGAATGAGCAGGACAGATGCGACGCCAACATCGGGCAGGATGTGGAGATTTTCTGCCCTTTGCCATGCCAGGGCGAGGCCTGTCAGACCAAGGGTCGCCCCGAAGAATTGCACCGGTATCTGCGTAAAATCGGGCCTTTTGGACCTTTGAGCAGGTGTTTTTCTACCAATAGGCATGCGTGTGTTGCTTTGAGGGCGTGCAACCAGTGAGGGCGCTTAAAGGCATTTTTAACTCGGTAAAGGCTAGGGTCACAGCGAATTTATGCCGCGGGGAGGTGCGCAGTTGTCTCAGGCAAAGCGCTTTCGAATTGAAGTGATGATGGGCTATGACGAGCCTGCCGTCGAGGATGTGACGCCTGCAGTTGCTGCAGTGGCGCCCGTACCTGCGGCTGTCTCAGCGCCTTCAGCATCGCCAACGGGTGCCGGTCAGCCCGACGCTGATCTGAGCATTGATGAACTTGCGTCCTTGCGTGACCGGGTGGCGGAAGCTGCAAAGCTTCAGGCGGAACTGGCAGAGCTTTCCGGCGCGATTGAACGCACCAAGCAGGAACTGTCTGCGCTCCATTATGATGGCCCATCAGCCGCCCGCTTCCAGGAAGCAGGCAGTGAGCTTGATGCTGTTGTGAATGCAACTGAGCAGGCGACGGATACCATTCTGACCGCATCAGAAAAAATCGATTCAGCAGCCGCCCATCTGGGTGCGTCAGCGATTGACGATATTGGCCGCAATCAGGCCGAAGAAATTGCCGAGCAGGTCGTGAATATTTTCGAGGCCTGTAACTTCCAGGACATTACCGGCCAGCGCATCACCAAGGTGGTGAACGCGTTGCAGTTCATTGACGAGCGCGTCAGCAAGATGATGGAAATCTGGGGTGGCGCAAATGATCTGGCAGCCTTCGCGCCAGCGCCTCAGGAAGCTGAAGGCGACGAAGCCCTGCTGAATGGCCCAGCGCTCGAAGAGCATAACGGCCATGCCTCACAGGACGACATCGACGCCCTGTTTGCGTAGGTCTGCGGTCTTCTCTTAAGAGCCTAATCTTTAAGCGGCAGCGTGATCACAGCGGCGACAACGCTGCTGCCATCGCGCGCCAGCTGAAGCGCGCCTCCATGGGCATCAAGGGCTTCGCGCAGAAGTTCAGCGGCAAACCCTGTGCGGGCGTCGGCTGGCGTCACAAGCGGATCTGAATCTTCAAGGCTGGAAGGCAGGGCGACCGGCTTGCCCGATGTCCCATCAATCCGCACGGTCAGCCGTGCCTGCTTGCCCGTCTGGCGCAAAGACAGCCGCATCACGCTGCCATCATCCGCATCCCGCCCGATGCCTGCCACGAGCCGGTAGAGCGCGCGTTGCAGCTTGGCGAGATCAATGCGCGCCACAAGCGGTGTCTGCGGTGCATCAACGGCCACGTCGGGTCCACTGCCATCACTTTCGCGTTGCAGGAAATGAGCGGTATTGCGGACCAGCTTCACCAGGTCACACGGCTCTGGATTGCTGGCGCCATTTGCATCCACCACGCTGAGCAGATCTTCCACCATGTCCAGCATGGCGCGACCGGCATCCGAAATGGAGGCTGCGTATTCTGCGTGGCGAACCGGGTCATTCAGCTTGTCGTGCTGCAACAGGTCGGCAAAGCCGACAATATGCGTCAGCGGTGTGCGCAGGTCGTGACTGACCCGCGAGAAGAAACGACCGGAGCGCTTCAGCGCCGCATCGCGCCCACTCTGGGCACTCTTGAGGGCTGTCTCGAGTTTCCGGCGTACGGTGATGTCGGTAAAGCTGGCGACGCGGGCGGGCACACCGCCGCGTTCGGTTTCCACCACATCGACCTCTGCCACGCGGGTTTCGCCGCCTGGCTGCACAATGGTGATTTCACCACCCTTGCCGATTTCAAGGTCAAACCGCTTGCCCATTAGCGTGTCAGCGGCCCGGCCGAGCAATTCCTCCGCAGCCGGATTAACAAAGGCAACGGCACCGTGACGGTCCAGAACCACCATGGCGTCGGGCGCTTCCTGAACCAGCACCAGCGGGGCAGGGGCGTGAATCGGCTGCCGGGCTGTCTCACTGCTACCCGAAGTGGAGTGGGCTGGACGCGCCAGCTTGGCGTGGCGCGCAAGCGCACGGGCAACCGCGCTGGACAGGTCTGCGCCGTTAAAGTCACCGGCAGGCGTCAGATCAACGACCTCGTCAGCGCCTGCTTCAATCGCGGAAAGTTCAGCGGCGTCATCGAGCTGCCGCATCAGGACAATGACCGGTGCATCGGGGCCGACGGCGCAGATGCGCTTCAATCGGCCAATGCCTGCGTCACTCGCGTCGAGTTCAACAACAATGGCAGTGAGACCGGGCACCAGAAGTTGATCAAGGCCGGCACCGGGGCGGCTGTGGATAAGATCGACCGGCTTTGTGCGGCGCGCGTCCAGAGCATCTGCAACCTGACGGGCAATGACGGCATTGTCGCTGATAACGCCCACGCTCTCGCGGCGCGCAGGGATGTCCACCGGTGCAATGGCCAGATGGCTGGCGTCACCAGACATGTCCGGCCGTTTGGGCAGGAGACTGCCTTTGGCAAGCTTGGGGGCGCCCTTGGGGGCAACCTTGCGGGGAATCACGGGTACTGAACTGTGCTGGGAGCGCATAAACCGCCTGCAGGCCTCATGTTTTTAGGGTCGGACAGGCGCTTGTGCGCGAATCCGTGAATCAAACATGAACATTGATGGTAAACACGGAGTAAATGATTGGTGGCCGGATTAAGGCGCCGTTAGCCTTGATGACCTGCCCGTTAACGCCTTGAGTGTTGAAAATCCTTTGAAAAGCGCCTGCTTGCGGGGTCATGGGCCCCTGCGCTAGGTAGAGCGCCCAACTCCTAACCAGCCGGAAAAAAATTCAAAGTGGCCAAGAAGCAAAAGCAGTTCCGCCCCAAGGCACGCCTTCCCAAAGGCCTGCGCGATTTGCGCGCCGATGATGTGGCGGCCCGCCGGGCCATGCTCACGACCATCATGAAGGTTTACGAGTCCTACGGGTTTGATCCGCTGGAAACATCCGCTTTTGAATATGCGGATGCCCTGGGCAAGTTCCTGCCGGACGCTGACCGTCCCAACGAAGGCGTCTTCAGCTTTCAGGATGATGACGATCAGTGGCTGTCTCTACGCTACGACCTGACAGCGCCGCTGGCGCGCATGGTGGCTGAAAACTACGAGACGGTGCCAAAACCCTTCCGCCGGTATCAGACCGGCCAGGTCTGGCGCAACGAGAAGCCCGGCCCCGGTCGCTTCCGCGAGTTTACCCAGTGTGACGCTGACAGTGTGGGCGCCCCGGAAATGGCAGCGGACGCGGAACTGTGCGCCATGGTTTCGGATGCACTTGAAGCGGTGGGGATTCCGCGTGGCGACTATGTTGTGCGCGTCAACAACCGCAAGATTCTGGATGGTGTGCTTGAAACAATCGGCGTGCCGGGGGGTGAAGAAGGTGCGCTCCAGCGCATGACCGTGCTGCGCGCCATCGACAAGCTGGACCGACTGGGTGCAGAGGGCGTGAAGCTGCTGCTGGGCGAGGGCCGCAAGGACGAATCCGGCGACTTTACCAAGGGCGCAGGCCTCAACAGCGATCAGGCCGATACGGTTCTGGCCTTTGTGGGCGCTGGCGATGAGGATCGCTCCAAAGTACTGGAGACCTTGCGTGGCCTCGTAGGCACCAGCGAAACGGGCCTGGCCGGTGTGGCTGAGCTTGAAGAGATTGCGACGCTTCTTGATGCAACAGGCTACGGCCCGGACCGCATCCTGTTTGATCCCGCAGTGGTGCGCGGCCTTGGCTACTATACGGGCCCCGTCTTTGAGGCAGAGCTGACCTTCGACGTGAAAGACGAAAAGGGCAATCCCATCCGCTTTGGCTCCATCGGTGGGGGTGGCCGCTATGATGATCTGGTCAGCCGCTTCAAAGGAACGCCCATTCCAGCCACCGGTGTCTCCATCGGTGTGGACCGTCTGCTGTCGGCGCTCGAAGTTCTTGGCCGCAACAAGACCAAATCACTGACGCCGCCAGTCGTGGTGCTGCCGCTCGACAAGGATCGTATGGCCGACTACCAGCGCATGGTCTTTGATCTGCGCAATGCGGGCATCCGTGCTGAAATGTATCTGGGCGGCGCCGGCATGCGGGCGCAGCTGAAATATGCGGACAAGCGCGGTGCGCCTGTGGCCGTCATCCAGGGCTCGGATGAGTTCGAAAAGGGCGAGATCACCCTCAAGGATCTGGTGCTGGGCGCAGAGCTGTCCAAGGAGATTGAGGACAACACCACCTGGCGCGAAGACCAGCCCGCACAGGTGTCCGTCTCCGCCGATGGCCTCATTCAGGCTGTGAAGGATATGCTGGCTAGGCCGCACATGCAGGCCTGAGTGTCCTGTTTTCTCGCTACATACTAGCCAAAAATATCCATTAAGAGATAAAATGTCCTGAAAGCGGGATGTTTCAGCCGTAATATATTTGTGACTTGCATGAAAACAGGACACAATGTATTGCACGCCCATGACAAACGACGCTCTCAGTTTCGCCGCCATCATTTCCGAATGGGGCAAGCCCGCCGATTTCGCCCGTGCCCTCGGCCAGGACGATGGGGGCGATCTTGCCCGCAAATGGCGCCGCCGCGACAGCATTCCCCAGGAATGGTGGCCTGCGGTCATTGATGCAGCCCGTCGCGATGGCAAACCGGTGGATGCGGAGCGTCTACTGCGGGCGCAGCGCAATGCGGTCTCGCGCAAGTCGGGCGATAGCGTTGGGGATGCGCCGGTCATTGAAAGTCCGGACCCGGAGCGTCCCGCATCGGGCTATGACGCCTCGTCGCTGGAGGCACTGGACGCACAGGCTCAAAGCGTCAAGGCCGTGTTCAATCAGGCAGGCTTTGTGCCTGTTGAGCCGCCGACCATGCAGCCCGCCGACATTTTTCTCAATCGCTCCGGCGAAGACATCCGCCAGCGGACCTATGTGTTTCAGGATCCCGGTGGCGAAGAATGGTGCCTGCGTCCGGATCTGACGATCCCCACCTGCCGTATGTATCTCGAGCGCGATCCCGAAGGGCACAGTGAAGCCAAGCTTTGCTACAACGGCCCGGCCTATCGCTATCAGCCGCCAAGTGCGGGCAAGCCTGTGGAGTTTCTGCAGGCCGGCGTTGAACACATCGGCGGCGCTAGCACGCCGGAGGCAGATGCTGAGATCGTGGCCATTGCCATTGATGCGATCCAGAGCGCGGGCCTTAAATCATTTGGCACGACCCTTGGCGATTTGGGCCTGTTCGGCGCGCTCGTGGACAAGCTGGACCTGCCGCAAAGCTGGCGCGGACGGCTCAAGCGCCACATCTGGCGTCCGGCCTATTTTGACGAGATCCTCACACGGCTCACCGACGCGGAATCCATGCCGGTGACACCCAACACCAATCAGGCGTTGCTGGCGGCACTTGATGTCATGGAACCCGAGCGCGCCCGCGACGTGGTGCAGGACGTATTGGCGCTGGCAGGCATTTCAGCTGTAGGCGGACGAACCGTCACAGAGATTTCAGAGCGCTTTTTGGAACAGGCCGCAGGCGCTGCAAGCGCTGAACTGTCCCGCGAGACCGCAGACGCCATCCGCGCCTTCCTGGCGATTTCGGCTCCCTGCACCACAGCAGTTGATGAGATCGCCCATGTGGCAAAGGCCGCGGGTGTGTCGCTGGATGACGAGCTGGAATCCATCGCCCGGCGGATCGATGTCATCTGCGGCAAGGGCGTCAATCGCAGTGACATCACCTTTGATGCCGATTTCGGCCGCAAGGAAGAATACTACACGGGCTTTGTCTTCGAGCTGCGCGTCGAGGCGCTCGGGGCCTCACGGCAGGTGGCCGGTGGCGGCCGCTATGATGGTCTGCTCAAGAGCCTCGGCAGCCCGCGCAACGTCCCCGCCGTTGGCTGCGCCATTCGCACGGAACGGTTGCTGGCAGCAGTTGGCCTGGAGGCACGCTCATGAGCACGACAGACAAGAGCAACGGGACGGAAGACCGCCTGATCATCGCAGTGCCCTCCAAGGGACGTCTGCAGGAAAAGGCCATGGAGTTTTTTGGTCAGGCCGGGTGCCCGATCAAGAAATCCGGGTCTTCCCGCGAATATGTGGGACGCCTTGGCGGTGTGCCGAACGCGGATGTGGCGTTCCTCTCCGCCAGCGAAATTGCAGGCGCCCTTGGCTCCGGTCAGGTGCATCTGGGCATTACCGGCGAAGACTTGCTGGAAGAAAAACTACCTGATCCTAAAAGCGCCGTTCATATCATCAAGCCGCTTGGCTTTGGCCATGCCGACGTGGTGGTTGCGGTACCGCAGTCATGGATCGACGTGCGCACCATGGCCGACTTCGACGATGTGGCGATTGCCTTTCACGCCCGCCATGGCGAGCGCGTGCGCATCGCCACGAAATATCTGCGCCTGACGCGCAACTTTTTCGCAGCCCATGGCCTTGCGGACTACCGCATCGTGGAAAGCGCGGGCGCTACGGAAGGCGCACCGGCGGGCGGCACCGCTGAGGCGATTGTGGACATCACCTCCACCGGCGCGACGCTGGCGGCCAACAACCTCAAGATTCTTGATGACGGTGTGATCCTCAAGAGCGAGGCAAACCTCATTGCCTCACAGACCGCCACATGGGGCCCCAACGCCCGCGCGGCAGCGGCCAAGATCCTTGAGATGATTGAAGCCGTCGCCCGCGCAAAAAATGTCGTTGAAGTTCGCTTCCTGCACGATGTGTCAGACACAAAACTCCTGCGCGAACTCGAAGAGCAGCACAACGCCCGCGTGCCGTTCCCCTATGACGAAGACGGTGCCCGCGTTGCGTTGATCATGCATGTGCCTGACAGCAATGTGCACGACGTGGTCTCGCATCTCTATGAGGCCGGCAAGGATGCTGTAACTGTCACAGAACCGCGATACATTTTTGAGCGTGGCAACCCGCTCATGGCAGCGCTGGAGGCAAAGCTGGGGTAGGCTTGCTGCACACGGACATACTCGTGATGTGTCAGCAAGGAGTTCCAGCATGCGACCAGCCCTCGATCTGCCGCCACTTCCCCTTGAGGAGTGGGAAGACACCAAGGAAACGCTGCATCTGTTTCTGCAGATCGTCGGCAAGATCAGGCTCAAGACCCATCCAAAGCTGAATCACTGGTGGCACGTGACGCTGTACCCGTCGTCGCGCGGCGTGACCACCCGGCGTATCCCCTTTGGGGGTGTGGATTTCGAGATCGCCTTTGACTTCATCACCCACACCCTGACAGTCACCCGCTGTGACGGGGACGAGCGCAGCTTTGCCTTGGGCGGTCTCAGCGTTGCTGACTTCTACGCCAAAGTGATTGGCGCCCTTGAGGCACTGGGTATTGACGTTTCAATCCATGCGATCCCCTATGACCGTCCGTACAAAACCCCATTTGCTCAGGATACGGATCACAAGACCTATGACGGCGACAAGGTTCATGCCTATTGGCGCGCCCTGTCGCAGATCGCAACCGTCTTTGAGGAGTTTCGCGGCCGCTTTCTTGGCAAGTCGACGCCGGTGCATCTGTTCTGGCATTCCTTCGACTTGGCACTCACCCGCTTCTCCGGCAAAAAGGCTCCGCCCATGGAAGGCGGCACCCAAGCCGACAAAGAAGCCTATAGCCACGAGGTCATCTCCTTTGGCTGGTGGGCCGGTGACGACCAGGTCCGCGAGGCCGCGTTCTACTCCTACACAGCGCCCGAGCCCGCAGGCATTGAGACCCAGCCACTGGAACCCTCTGAGGCCGTATGGAATGACGCCGGCGGCTCCCGCATGGCCTTCGTCACCTATGAGGCCGTGCGTCAAAGCGCTGACCCCCGCGCAATCCTGCTGGCTTTCCTCGAAAGCGCCTATCAGGCAGGGGCCACCAAGGCCGGGTGGCCGGTCGAGGACTTCACGCACCAGGTCTAGTCACTGGTTCGTCAGGGTACCCAGTCCAACCGTTGAAGAGGGCCTCGCTGCTTGCGAAGCCGCACGGCGAGGCGGGCGCAGGCCCCGGTGCCGCGAAGGTCTTTTCGGTCGGCAAGGTGATTCAAGCCGATCACCGCACGGTCGATGCTGTAAATCGCGCAATCCCAACTGCGTTCCTCAGCAAGAGCTGTCAGGATTTCCCGATAGGCGTCCATGGCATGCCCCGCAAAGTCGGGTATTGCCTCTTCGGCATTGGGATTAAGCGCGTGCAGTCGCCTCAGCAGGCGTGGTGCAGTGCGTAGGACCTTGATGCGCTGGAGCACCTCGCGCTCGGTCGAATTCAGATGCAGCCCCGTCTTGAGGCGGGACCGGTTAAACGGCTGGGGTGTTACCTGTTCCATCCCACGATTGTGCCATCGCCTGAAACACCGGGGATATCTTCGCGAAACAAAAAAGGGCGGCTCGTGTGAGCCGCCCTTTTCCGTGTTCACTGAGCTTGGAAGCTCGGGTGACGTGATGGACTACATCATGCCGCCCATGCCACCCATGCCGCCCATGTCCGGCATTGCCGGTGCACCGCCGCCGTTCTTCTCCGGCTTGTCGGCAACCATGGCTTCTGTGGTGATCAGCAGGCTTGCAACGGAAGCTGCGTCCTGCAGAGCGTGGCGCACAACCTTGACGGGGTCGATGACGCCCATTTCAACGAGGTTGCCGTACTCTTCGGTCTGTGCGTTGAAGCCGAAGCCCACGCCCTTGCCTTCAAGTACCTTGCCCACAACGATCGAACCTTCAACGCCGGCATTTTCGGCGATCTGACGGATCGGAGCCTGGATGGCGCGAAGAACGATCTTCACACCAGCCTGCTGGTCGTGGTTTTCAGCCTGATCAAGAACAGCATTGATGGCCTTGGTCGTGGACAGCAGAGCCGTACCGCCACCAGGCACGATGCCTTCTTCAACAGCAGCGCGGGTTGCGTTCAGAGCATCGTCAACACGATCCTTGCGCTCTTTCACTTCTGTTTCTGTCGCACCACCAACACGCAGAACGGCAACACCGCCAGCAAGCTTGGCCAGACGTTCCTGAAGCTTTTCACGATCGTAGTCAGATGAAGTTTCTTCAATCTGGTTACGGATCTGAGCAACACGGCTTTCGATGTCACCCTTCTTGCCTGCGCCATCAACGACGGTTGTGTCGTCTTTGGTGATGCGGACCTTCTTGGACGTGCCGAGCATGTCGAGGGTCACTGTTTCAAGCTTGATGCCGAGGTCTTCAGAGATGACCTGGCCGCCTGTGAGAACAGCGATATCTTCGAGCATGGCTTTGCGACGGTCGCCGAAGCCAGGTGCCTTGACGGCAGCAATCTTCAGGCCGCCACGCAGCTTGTTGACCACGAGGGTCGCCAGCGCTTCGCCTTCAATGTCTTCTGCAATGATCAGCAGCGGACGTGAAGACTGAACAACAGCTTCCAGGATCGGCAGCATGGACTGCAGGTTGGAGAGCTTCTTTTCGTGCAGCAGGATGTACGGATCGTCGAGTTCCGTTGTCATCTTGTCTGCATTGGTGATGAAGTACGGTGACAGGTAGCCACGGTCGAACTGCATGCCTTCAACGACTTCAAGTTCGGTTTCCAGTGACTTGGCTTCTTCAACCGTGATCACACCTTCATTGCCGACCTTCTGCATGGCCTGGGCGATGAGCTCGCCGATTTCGCTTTCGCCATTGGCTGAAATCGTGCCGACCTGTGCAATTTCCTCAGTGCCCTTAACTTTCTTGGAGCGCTTCTTGAGGTCTGCAATGGCGGCTGACGTTGCGAGGTCGATGCCGCGCTTCAGGTCCATTGGGTTCATGCCGGCAGCCACAGACTTGGCACCTTCACGTACGATGGCCTGAGCCAGAACAGTTGCCGTTGTTGTGCCGTCACCAGCTTCGTCGTTGGTGCGTGATGCAACTTCACGGATGAGCTGTGCGCCCATGTTCTCGAACTTGTCTTCCAGTTCGATTTCCTTCGCCACGGACACACCGTCCTTGGTGGTGCGTGGTGAACCGAAGGACTTGTCGATGACGACATTGCGGCCCTTGGGACCAAGCGTCACCTTCACAGCATTTGCCAGTGTATCGACGCCCTGGAGCATCTTTTCACGGGCTTCGGAACCAAATTTGACTTCTTTAGCCATGGTTTCCTTTACCTCTCATTGTGCCGGTCGGCGCTTTTCGCAAAAGCGGCTCGGCCCGGCGGGTTAGCAGTTTGATGGTCTGAAAACGGCAATAAAAAAGCCGCGCTAGTGAGGGGAATGCCCTCGCGCAGCTCTACTTCTTGCCCTTTTTGCCTTCGATCACGCCGAGAATATCGCTCTCTTTCATGATGAGCAGATCTTCACCGTCGATCTTGACTTCGGTGCCGGACCATTTGCCGAAAAGCACCTTGTCGCCGGCTTTCACGTCCAGCGGCTGTACCTTGCCGGACTCATCGCGTGCGCCGTCGCCAACGGAGACGATTTCGCCTTCGCTTGGCTTTTCCTTGGCGGTGTCGGGAATGATGATCCCGCCAGCTGTCTTCTCATCTTCTTCGAGCCGGCGAACGACAACACGGTCGTGCAGGGGGCGAAAACCCATGAGCTCTCTCCTCTTAAATGGATAAGGCCCCAATCACATCAGGGCCAAAAGTCCAACATTTTCAATAACTAAGCGGGCTGCTTGATGCGGCCCGCTGCCTATTGGCACTCGGTTTGGGCGAGTGCTAACAAGCACGGGGGTGAGATAGGGAGTCTGCCAACGGGTGTCAACAGGTTGTGATGGCTTAAAGTGGCAGGAAGACTCGATGTTTTCGCCCGACACCCGCAGATCAGGAGGCCCAATGACCATCGCTTTTCACGGCGCCATTGCGGTCCTGAGGATGTTTGATGAAGCGCAGGCCCGGCGCTTCTATCTGGACTATCTGGGGTTTGAAATCGTGTTCGAGCACAGGTTCGAGCCTGACTTGCCGCTGTATATGCGCATCTCACGGGCTGGGTTGACCCTGGACCTCACCGGGCATCATGGCGATGCGACGCCGGGCTCCACGGCATTTGTGTCCATGGACGACATCGAGGCATTCCATGCCGAACTGCGAAGCCGCGACGACATAGGCAATATCAGGCCGGGCCTGGAGGATGCGCCCTGGGGCGGCAAACTGCTGGAAGTGATGGACCCGTTTGGCAACCGGTTGCGGTTTTCGTCAACCTGACCGCCAGCGACAAGTCCTATTTTGGCCCTAATCAGGGCTAGTCAGCGCTTGTGGCCGGGAACTGGCCTGCGCCTGCGCTCATGCGTGGCACCGGCGTGTGCCGCATCGGTTGGCGTCGCGCATAGTCGCCGACAACGGCACGGGCGGGATCAAACTGATCCAGCAAGGCTGCAATGAACAGGCTGACGCCTAGCAACTCGAACCCTTCTTCGATGCTGATGGACAGCGCGTAGAAGGCGGTCGCCCGGTAGCCCTGATAGTCAAGCCAGCCACCAATCATTTCCATGCCCAACGCGCCGGCCACGAAAATCCCGCCACAGGCGGCGAACTTCCAGAACAGGCTGGCCGGCAATCGTTTGAGGAGCGGCAACAGCGCGAGGCCAAGCCCGGCAACGCAGATGAAGGCAGGCACAATCCACGCATAGAAAAGAACGCCGCCAAATCCAAAGGCTTGGCGCAGCGGCGCGATGACGCCTTCATGGAAACTGGCGGCCTCGTCAATGGACAGGGCCATGAAGACGATCGCCAGAACCAGCCACAGGCGCCACAGAATATCCCGCGCACGCCATGCCTTTGCCGCCAGCGTATAGAGCAGCAGCGATGCGATCAGCATCATGGATGATCCCCACCATGCAGGCACGCTGTTCTCGGCATCCAGATTGAACTGCCGCAGATCCTGCACCACGGTGCCGACACCAACATTGATCACAAAGGCTTCCCGCGCCAGCCCGGCTGCCATCACGGCAAGCGAACCTGCAAAGATCATGTATTTGGCAAACTGTGGGTCGAGGCGCATGGCGCAATTCCGGTGTAATTTTTTGGGTCAATTGACCCTTCAGGAAGAACACCGTCGCAAACACCATGCCGGATGGAGCGTGGAGGCACCAAAAATGCCGGTGCCCGCCTTAACCCGGTCTTTGGCCCTGGTCCTGCACACTTGAGCGAAGGTTCAACCAGCAGGAAGCCCCCCAGATGCCTGCCATATATGACGCACAGCGCACGCCCGAAACGGTGGAAAAGCCCGGAATAACAGACAAATCGGCTGAATTGCCCCTTGTTCTGGATCTCGACGGCGCGCTCATCCGAACGGACATTCTGTTTGAAACGTTTGTTGCCTTCGTGCGGCAAAACCCTCTGCGCCTGTTTCAGGTTGCTGCATGGGTGCTGCGAGGCCGTGCCATTTTGAAACAGAAGCTGGCCGAAAAAGCCGTGCTGGATGTGGAAAGCCTGCCGGCGACGGAAGACCTTGTGAGTTTTGCCGCCCGCGAAGCTGCCATGGGCCGCAAGGTGCATCTGGCAACCGCCACAGACAGTCTCGTCGCCCATCGCATCAAGAAGCGGTTTCCGTTTATCAGTCGCGTCTTTGCAAGCGACGGGGCAACCAACCTCAAGTCAAAAGCCAAGGCGGCCGTGCTTGTGGAGGCGTTCCCGGAAGGTTTCGCCTATGCAGGCGACAG
Source organism: Pyruvatibacter sp. HU-CL02332 (assembly GCF_040362765.1). NCBI lineage: Bacteria > Pseudomonadati > Pseudomonadota > Alphaproteobacteria > Hyphomicrobiales > Parvibaculaceae > Pyruvatibacter > Pyruvatibacter sp. HU-CL02332. The sequence continues at coordinate 1,190,837 of NZ_BAABWK010000002.1, read as the reverse complement.
CCGGGCGGATGTACCTGTGTGGAAAGCCGCGCAGGACTCCATTGTGGTCAACCCGACACCGGGCGTGCTGCGTGCCGCGCGCACCGTCCGCGAACCGGTAGAGATATTCGAGCGTCCGCGCACCGGGTTCAAGTTTGTCGCCAAGGTTCTGCGTCTTCATCAATGGGCCAAGAACGGGCTGATCTTTGCGCCGCTCCTGCTTGGCGGACTGATGTTCGATCTGCAGGCCTGGACGCTGGCGGCTGCGGGTTTCCTCGCGCTGTCTCTTTTGGCGTCGGCAACCTATCTGCTGAATGACCTGTTCGACCTGGCGGATGACCGCCGCCACTGGTCCAAGCGCAACCGGCCACTGGCATCTGGTCGCTTGAAGATCGCCCATGCGCTCGTGCTCATTCCCGCTGGCATGCTCGCGGCCTATGCCATTGCCGCGTGGATTGGTCCCGTCGCCATCGGTTTCCTGACCCTCTATCTGGCGTTGACCCTGGCGTACTCTTTCAGTCTCAAGAAGATCGAGCTGCTGGATGCCGCCGTGCTGGCGACATTGTTCACCGTGCGCCTTGGCTTCGGCGTCGCGCTGGCAGGTGTCGTCTTCTCCCCATGGCTGCTTGTGTTCTCCATGTTCCTGTTCCTGTCACTCTCCTTTGCCAAACGGCATGTGGAAGTGACCCGCATGGAGGCCCATGGCCGCACCAAGGCGGCTGGTCGTGGCTATAAGGTTGGCGATGGCCCCATGGTCGCCATGATTGGCGCCGCTTCCGGCCTTGCCTCCGTGCAGGTGCTGGTTCTGTACGTCATGAATGAGGCCTATTCCGCGGGTGCCTACGCGCAGCCACTCATGCTGTGGGCGGCGCCGCCCATCCTGTTTCTCTGGGTCGCGCGCATCTGGCTGCTGGCCCAGCGTGGTGAGCTCGATGACGATCCGGTTGCCTTTGCCGTCAAGGATGGCCCCAGCCTGCTGCTTGGTGCCGTGCTCGGCATGGTATTCGCTGCAGCGCTTCTTGGCTCTCCGCTCTAGAGGCCCGTGGCAATGAGTGACACACCTCTAAGCGACACACATCTAAGCGAGACAAAGCGCGTATTGCGTTTCCTGCTGGTGGGCAGCCTGGCGGCTGCCGTCAACTGGATTGCGCGTATTGCTCTGTCGGCTTCCTTTGCACCGGCCCTCAGTTTCGAGATGGCGGTGCTGATTGCCTATGCCATTGGCATGACCAGCGGTTTTCTGCTGTATCGCGCCTATGTGTTTCCAGACGCGGGCCTGCCCATGGCTGTTCAGCTGCGCCGGTTCATCGCCGTCAATCTGGTGAGTGCAGTTGAAGTCTGGCTGGTGGCTGTCGTGCTGTTGCGCATGGTTGTGCCAGCGCTTGGCATCGGTCTCGAGGTCATGCCAATCGCCGAAGCCCTCGCCCACGGCATCGCCATCGCCATTGGCGCGGCCACAAGCTATGTGGGCCACAAACTGCTGACGTTCAGATCAGCGCAGGTGGTTGAAGCTGCCTAGGCTGTTCCGGAAATCTTGAGGGCGGCCATGGTGACGAGATTGAGCACCATGGCGTATCCCACCAGCACCGCAAGAATGCCACGCCACTCCGTTCGCACAGTGGGGGCCAGCAACAGCATGGCAATGGGCAGCCAGTCCAGCGCATAGCGCTGCACATTGTACTGGCTGAAACCGTTGGAATGATAAAACAGCGTGATGCCGCAGATGGCTGCTGCAGTGGCAACGCCGATGAATGTGATGCGGTGACGCTGCACAAAGGCAAGCAGCAGCAGGAACGGACTGGCCGCCAGAATGGACGTGCCGAAACTGTCCACGCCCATGATCTTGGTCGTGTAGGTGCCGCCAAAATCAATGTGCAGGCCCTGGAAGAACATGTGGACCACGTTGAACAGGAAGTACTCCTGGGCAAACAGGCCAAGATCATTGATCCGCAGAGTGATCATGTTCTCTTCGCCCGGCAGGACATTAGCCGCGATGTAGCCGTAACCCGTATCAAGCGGTGCGCCGAAGCGCACAAAATTGTAGAGGCAGTAGACGCCGACAGCCCCTAGGATCGGCACGCCAAGCTTGAGGGCCTGTACGATCCGCTCCTTGTTGATACGCAGCAGCGGCTCATCATCATTGAGCATCAGCGCAAACAGCAGCGGGGCGTAGAGGATGCTCATCTGGCGGGACAAGAACGCCATGCCGATCATGATGCCAGCAAGCCATGCATTGCGCCGTTCGATGGTGGCCCATAGCGCCATGGACACAAAGAAGAACCCCACAAGCTGCGCAAAGAACCACACCCGGTCTCCGCGCAACGCCACAAAATAAAGCGGCGTGGCAAACACCAGCGCAAGCAACAAAATGAGCGTGCGCGTCTGGTCAGGCCCGGCCGCTGCAAACAGCCGCGACCAGATGAGGCCGATGGACAGCAGCAGCGCCATGGAGAGGGGCATGAAGTGTTTGAAGTCCGCGCCCTGACCACTCAGCGCCACAAAGGGCAGCGCCACGGCAGCAGGGCCGGGCGGAAAAATGACATAGGTCTTGCCTTCAAAGGTCGCGCAGTCGCCATCAAAACAGGTGTCTGAATGCAGCTGGCCGTTCAGCCATGAATCCACCAGCACCGCATAGGAGTTGGTGCCCGCTTCCTCGCTCAGCATCCGCATGGCAAAGCCGGCAGCCAAGGCACAGGCCAGAAGCACAAGCACGGAAATCAGCAGCCAGTAGCGCGGCGCGGAGACGGCAGGGGGCATATAGCCCTGGGCTGGCTGCTCCGCAGGTAGCGCGTCAGCGTCCGGTGATGGCGCGACTGAAGGTGTGTCGGCGGTGGTCATGGTCAGGGCCCGATTGTCAGATATCTGCGCAGGACCTTAACGACCATCCCCTTGATGCCGCCTTAACGCGGTAAACGATTTCTGAAAGGTGCGTATCAGGCCGACCTCCGCATTTGGTGAAAACGGCGGTTTTCTCTAAGGTTCCCAAGGTCTGGCATTGGATCAGACATTGGACGAAGCAGCCGATATTGATCAGGACTTTTCATGCCCATCACGCCAGAGACAGCCGCCACCATGACCCCCAATGCGCACATGCTTGGCCAGCAGGGGTCTGCACAGGCGCTCAACACCCCGGCGCTGGTGCTTGATCTGGATGCCTTTGAGCGCAACCTCACGCGCATGATGGACCACTGCAAGGCGTCCGGCCTTGGACTGCGGCCCCATGCCAAGACCCATAAATCGGTTGAAATTGCGCGCCGTCAGCTGGCGGCAGGTGCTGTGGGCGTATGCGTGGCCAAACTCGGCGAGGCGGAGGTCATGGGCGAGGGCGGCATCGAAAGCGTGCTGATCACATCACCGGTCGTGAAGGAAGACGGCATCCGCCGCGTCATGGACCTCAACGGCCGCATATCGGACCTGATCCTGACCGTGGACAATCTCGACAATGCACAGGCGCTGGCGCGCGCGGCATCGCCGGAGCAGGGCGGCCGTCGTCCCCTGAAAGTGATCGTTGATCTGGATGTGGGCCTTCACCGCACCGGCATAGCGCCGGGCGAAGGCGCTGCCGAACTGGCTGAATTTGTCGCTGCCAGTCCGGGGCTCAAATTCATGGGCCTGCAGGCCTATGCCGGACATCTGATGCATGTGGAAGACTATGCCGAGCGCCGGGAAAAATCCCTCGACGCCATGAAGCAACTTGGTGACATGCGCGATATGCTCCGTGAGCGGAGTATTTCCTGTGACATTCTCACCGGCGGCGGCACCGGGTCATGGGACATTGATCCAGAGGCGGGCATCCTGACGGACCTGCAGGCAGGCAGTTACCTCTTCATGGATACGGAATACAACGCCGTGCACCAGAAAAACGGCCCCGAACAGGCCTTTGAAACGTCGCTCACCATCCAGACCACCGTGGTGAGTGCCAACACGCCAGGCATCGCCACCACGGATGCCGGCATCAAGAGCATGGCCACCGACCAGAAGACAATCGCCATCGCCTCCGGCACCCCCGATGGCACGGCCTATTTCCTGTTTGGTGACGAGCAGGGCGGTCTGGCATTCCCGGACGCTGAGACCGGCCTTGCCCCCGGCAGTGTCCTCAATCTCGAGACGCCCCACTGCGACCCCACCGTCAACCTCTATGACTGCTACCACGTGGTCAAAGACGGCACGCTGGTGGACATCTGGCCCGTCAGCACGCGGGGGCGGTCTGCCTGAACAACTTTGGTTCCGCATACGCGGAGGTGAGGGGCAAGCGTGACACTGAGCGTAAAGCGTATCGCAGGCGACAAAGGGCTAAGGCTGCAGGCATTTGCATTGGCGGCGGTTGGCCTGTTCCTGTCCGCCTGCGCGTCAGCCTCCGAGCCGGCGCGTGAGGCGCTCTTGGTCCCGCTTGCCATTTCGGTGGATGACGTTTGGCCCAATGCGGCCGCGCGCAATCAGATCGAGACAGCAACGCAGCGTCTGGCCGAGTGCGGCATCACGGTCATGCCCGATGATCGAGCCGCCGACCGTCTGGCGCTCGTGGCGTCGATTGGAGCGACGGAAGGCGGTACCATCGAAGGCACGACCTATCCCAATGAGGCAGGCGGACGCACGGCGCTGGTGGCCTGGTCCGGGCCTGATGGTGGTGTGCTTGAGCACAAACAGACCGCCGCCCACGAACTCGGACATGTGCTGGGCCTCGGCCATGCTGGTCTGCATGCCATCGACATGATGGCACCCTATGGCTGCGAGACCTGCCGCTTCACCGCGCGGCAATGCTCAGTCATGCGGTCGGTCGCAGGTCAATAATCCAAGATTGCTAGAACGTCACCTGTGCCGTGACCCTTGCTGTGATGTCGTCGTAATTGTTGCGCAACACCGTCTTGCCGACTTCTGCGGACAGGAGCGCAATACCGGCGTCGTAATCCGCACCCACGCCCAGATAGGCGTCCGCCCGGTCACGGTCACCATCGCTCTTGAGTAGCGCGTAGCTGCCGTTGAGAGACCCGTAGAGCGACAGGTCCGGCGTGGCCGCGACATCCATGCGGGTCGAGACATGGGTGGTGCTGCTGCGGCTGTCGGCATTGGGTGTCACGCGTCCGGCCGTGTCCGTGTAGCCGTCCGTCTCCGAATAAAAGAAGGACTGGCCGAGGCCGCCGCGCACCGTCACCCACGGGTTGAGTTTTTCCCGCGTGCTTGCGCCCACGCGCGCACCATAACCGCGGGTGGTGTAGGACGCCGTCGCCCCGCCTGCACGCACTGCATCGGTTTCGGTCTGCGAATAGACGACCCCGGCGCGAAGCCCCGTATCCGGGCTCAGCCGGTAAGCGACAAAGGGCGACACCAGATAGGTGTCTGCTTCCTTGGAGGTGCCAAACCCGGTCGTGTCGTCCGTGTCCGAGAACCCATAGGTAAAGCTCATGCCCGCCGTCACCCGCTCGGTGAGGCGCAGCTGGGCCCCGGCGGTGACGCGCCACGCCTCCGTGTCGCGCCGCTGGCCGGAGCGTGTGTCTTCCGCCCAGGTGAAATCGCCGGAGACCCAGGTGTGGACACCGCGGGCATTGATGAGGTCGAGGATAGACGGCTGCGGCGACGGACCGGACAACTGGTTCTGCCGCTTGAGGTTCTGAATGCGGGATTCAAGCTGGCTGATGCGCGCGTCGCTTCTGGCGATGTCAGTCGTGAGCAACTTCTGGCCCTCTTCAGCGACACGGATCTGATGGCCTAAGTCCTTGCTCTCCTCCGCGGCGTCATCGACTGCAGCCAAATGTGCCAGTTCAGCACTATTGAAGGCCGTGCGCGCTTGACGGCGCGACGCTTCCACACTGGCAATCGACGTTCGCTCGGGCACGCCGAGGGCGCGCAAGTCTGCCCGCGCCTCTTCAAGGCGGCGTTCGATGGACGGCATGTCAGCAGAAGACGCAGGCGTTGCCGTGAACAGATCGCGCGCCTCATTCAGCGCACGCAGGGCGGTGTAGATGTTTTCCCAGCGCTGACTTTCGACCCTGGCCTCCTCAACGGTTTCTGCAGCTGCGGCAATTTTTTTCTTGTTCTCGGCGCTAAACTGTTCCCGCGCGGCCTTCGCTTCCTCAATCAACCTTGCGTTGCTAAAAAATTCCGCCGTCATTTCAGCGTTCTTGGCTTTTTCGTCGGCGAGTTCTCCTTCGAGACGCCGCAGTTCGGCTCCGTTGTCATCGTCAGCACCTTCGCCGTCTTCGCCACCGCCGCCGTCTTCACCGCCGTCCTCGTCTTCACCACCGCCGACATCAAGTTCATCACCTTCGTCGTCCCAGACCCGACCGTGCAGGTCCTCCAGGTCGTCGAGATCATTCTGATTTTCGCGCTGGGCTTCAGACCTCCCGCCCGTTGATGTCGTCCCAACAGAAGTCGTCGATGTGCCCGGCGTACAGGTGTCGCCCGATTCAACCGTCGATACGACGGCGCCGCCCAGCGAGAAGATGACTTCCACAAATCCATTTGAATTGCAGCGTGTGCTGGTGGTTTCGCCCGGTGCAGCGTTGCCGGCGATAAAGGCAGCCGAGGGATCGCCCGGCCCCGCCATGGCGGGCGCAACAAGAAGGCTGGCGGCAATGCCGACAAACCAGACCTGAGAGGAGACGTAACGCAACATGGAACCCCCGGGAAAGCGGCGCGGCACGACCGCGCATGAGTCCGGGAAAGCTATGCAGTGTCACGCGTCCGCGTAACTGGCCAAATGGGCAGGTAGAGGTGGCCTAGAGCCGGACCAGGCGATGCCTGAGGGCTGTGGCCACCGCCTGTGACCGTGTGGTCACACCCAGCTTTGCCATGGCGTTGGCCAGATGGAACTTCACAGTCCGTGCGGACACGTCCAGCCGCTCGGCGATTTCCGGATTGGTGAGACCGCTGCCGACCCATTGCAGGCATTCCGCTTCGCGCGGCGTCAGAACGGGAAGCCCTTCATTCTCGCCGGGATCGGCAGGGACCTCATGAGCCAGGATCAGCTGCTTCGCCAGGAGCTGGCGCACCTGCCTTGCTGAGTTGGCGGTTGTCTGCCCGCCGATGCGGACCTGGCGATGCCGGGATGCCTCGGCGATCGCCTGTGACCGCGTGGTGACATCCATCTTTGCCATGGCGTTGGCCAGATGGAATTTGACCGTCCGTGCCGAGACGTTCAGCCGGGCGGCAATCTCCAAATTGGTCAGTCCCGTGCTCACCCACTGCAGGCATTCGGTTTCCCGCGGCGTCAGCGCGACGGTATCAGTGCCGCCGTTGTGATGGACCAGTGCTTCATAGGCGTAGATGAACTGAGTCGCCACGCGTTGGCCAAGATGCTGCGCCTCGGCAAAGCGGGCCGCGTCAGCAGCACTTCGCCCGACAGTGTAGATGCTGATCTGGCGCACATATCGGTCGTCGGAGAGCGGGATATTGATCTCGTGTTCGACATTGTGGTCGCGCATGGCGTCCCACATCTCGCGCCGCTTCGACCCGGCTTGCGCATCCGCAAACACGCTGCTCGTCAGGGTGGCGTCGCTGGACCCATAGGCAAGATCGACGACCGGGCAGATATCGTCCCAACCAAAGGCGTAGTAATCATCCACAAGGCTCTCGGGCAGTGTCGACACGACATAATCCGGCTCACGGAAGGCGCCCGCCTCAGTCACCGGGCGCGGCGTCCCGAAGAAGTCGATCCCTTCGATCCCGATGTGATGCAGTTCCGCCTGCAGCAGAGCGATCGCGTCGGACGGTGCTGTTGCCCGCGCCAGCGCGTCCGAGAACTGCGTGATCCTGTCCCTCACTGTGTCAATACGCATCACGAAACCGCAAGAAAACCCTGTATAGTCGCAAGACTACACCGTTTTTACTGCGGCGGCGAACCCGGCTCCGTCTATATCCATCCTGCCTGAAAAGGTCCCTCGATGAACCGCAAGTTGCGTATCGGAATACTGACAGGCGGTGGTGATGTGCCCGGGTTGAACCCGGCGATCCAGCAGGTGACGCGCGAGGCATGCGCGCGCGGCTGGGACGTAGTCGGCATCCGCAATGGCTGGGCCGGGCTGCTTGGTATCAATCCTGATGATGACACCACTCGCGCATCCCGATTGATGACGCTGGACCCTCAAACGACCCGGGGCATCGACCGGTTTGGCGGCACTGTGCTGCACACTGCCCGCCTGCACCCCGACACCGTGCGCGAAGCCGATATGCCGGATTTTCTCGAGGCGTCCGCCACCTATGACGAGCGCCGCTGGGCAGACATGACGTCGCATATCCTGCGCGTCATCGAGCATCTGCAACTTGATGTGATCATTCCCATTGGCGGCGATGGGACGTTGAGCTATGCGGCACGGCTAGGCGAGGAAGGCGTGCCGGTGCTGGCCATCCCCAAGACCATGGACAATGATGTTCAGGGTACGGATGTCTGCATCGGGTTTCCCACAGCCATCACCCGGTCCATCCAGACGGTGCATGACATTCGCAGCACGGCGTCGGCGGAGGAAAGCATCGGCGTCATTGAATTGATGGGGCGGCATTCAGGTGAAACCGCGCTGATGGCGGGGCATCTTGGCTCCGCAGACCGCACCGCCATTGCCGAAGTGCCCGTGGACGTGGCGGCCTTGTCTGAACTGCTGTGGAATGATCTGTCGGCGGGCGGCGAGGCAGGTGCGGTTATGGTGGTCTCGGAAGGTGCGCAGCTTGTGGGGATTGATGCGGACACAGCGGCGACGCCCGCGCGCACGGACAAGTTCGGCAATAAGCGTCTGGGTGGTGTGGGCGAAGTGCTGGCGCGCGACCTGACCCAGCGCCTTGGCGTGCCTGCGTTCTCTCTTCAGCTGGCCTATCTCATGCGCGCCGGAGCACCGGTCTCCCAGGACAGCATGATTGCGCGGGCGTTCGGCACGCTGGCGGTGGAGCTGATCGCGTCAGGTCAAACCGGGCGCATGACGGCGCTGCAGGAGGGAAAATACACGTCCGTGCCCGTGTCACGCACCGGCGAAGGCGCGGCGCAGGTGGATGTGGATCGCTACTACGACGCCAAAGCCTTCAAACCCCGCATCACGCGACCGGGCATTGCCCAGTCGCTGAGCTTCTAGGTCGGGGGGGCAAACACATGCGTATTGGCGTTCTCACAGGCGGCGGTGATGTTCCCGGTCTCAACCCGGCGATCCAGACGATCACCCGTCAGGCGACAGACCTTGGCTGGGAGGTGATTGGCATCCGGCGCGGCTGGCGTGGCCTGCTGGATTTTGATCTGGATGATCCCGAAGGGTCCCTCGACACCTGCACCATGCCGCTGACGGCGACATCCGTGCGGGCCATTGACCGGCTCAGCAGCACAGTGCTGCATACCTCCCGCACCGCCGTGACGACGCTTGAAGAAGGCACAGCGCATATTCTTAAAGTGATCGCGCATCTCAACATCGATGCGCTGGTGCCCATTGGTGGTGTGGACACGCTGGCCTATGCCGCACAGCTGCAGGCGCATGGCGTCAAGGTGAACACCATTCCCAAGACAATGGACAATGATGTGTTCGGCACCGATTACTGCATCGGGTTTTCAACCGCCGTCACGCGCTCCGTTGATGCCATCAATGCCCTGCGGACGCCGGCCGGCAGCCATGAACGCGTCGGCATCATTGAGCTGTTCGGCCGGAAGTCGGGTGAGACGGCGCTGATGTCCGGCTACCTGGCCGACACGCCACGCGTGCTGATTGCTGAGGTCCCCTTCGACATGGAGCGGCTGGCGGACATGTTGATGGCTGACCGGGCCGACAACCCTTCCAACTACACCATGGCCGTCATTTCAGAAGGCGCGCGCATCAAGGGCAGCGATGCGGTGGAGTATGGCGAGACGGATGCCTCCGGCCACCGCCGCCTTGGCGGCATCAGTGACATCGTCAGCGAAGAGTTCAAACGGCTGACCGGCGCAGGCACGATTTCCCAGAAACTCTCCTACCTCATGCGCACCGGCACACCTGATGCGCTGGACACCATGGTGGCCCGCAGCATGGGTGCCATGGCCGTGCAGCACCTCGTACAGGGCCGCGACGGCCTGATGATTGCCGTGCGCGACGGGGCTTACCAAAGCGTACCGGTGTCGACCTGCATCGAAGGACAACGCCGCGTGGACGTGGCCGCGCATTACGACAAAGACGCCTACCGGCCCAACATCCACAACATCAATTCCAAGCCAATGTTCCTTGGCTGACACCACGCGCAGGAGATGACAAATGAAACGGACTGTTCTGGGAGCCCTCGGCGTGGCAGGCATGGCTTTGCTGCCGGTGGCGGCACATGCTGGCGACGCGACCTATCATTCCTCAGGCGCCTTTGAAGGTCAGAACCTACCTTTCACAGAAGCGGTGGAGGCAGGGGGGCTGGTGTTTCTGTCCGGCCAGATCGGCGTCAAACCCAGCACGCTGACACTGGTGGAAGGCGGCATCGAGGCCGAAGCCCGTCAGACCATGGACAATATCGGAGCCACGCTGAAAGCCGCCGACCTGACATTTGCCGACGTCATAAAATGCACTGTCATGCTCTCAGACATGGCCGACTGGCCCGCCTTCAATGCGGTCTACACAGAATATTTTGAAGCCCCATACCCGGCACGCTCCGCCTTTGGAGCAAACGGACTGGCGCTTGGCGGCAGCCTTGAAGTCGAGTGCATTGCGGCGCGGTAGGAAAGGTTCTCTATTCCTCGGCAGCTTCTACAGCATCATCATACGCTGTTTGCGCATCGAGCAGTTTCTTCTGCGCCTCAAGCAAGCGGACTTGTTGATCGACAGCATTGTTGGATTCAGTCGCATAATTCACGCGCAGCTGAATGAGTTCTGTCGGCACTTTGATGATGGCCCGCATCACATCAAGGGGGAGCGAGGCAGCAGCCAATGCCGTGGATGGCTTCTCGACGGAATGGGAAACCAATTCGCCTGCCGCAAACTTGAACTGATGCTTTGATGTGACCAGAGGTGCTGTATCAAGCGGAAGCAGTGTCACCGCCGATGTGTCCGGTGCGGAAAAAGCTATCTGCCGGATGGTCTCTCCAGCATCTGCCGCAAGAGAGTTTAAGTTCGCAACAACATCCCACATGTATCGGCGCGTTTGCCGATAAAGCAGGCCGCCACAACCGTCTCGCCTTGCGACGGCACAGGCCGGTGGCGTCACTGCGAAGTGCTCTGATGGCGCACCTTCACGCTGTAGGGCAACGCTGAAGTCGAACAGCTCTTCGCTGAGAATACTGTTGATCGTGTCCTCAATCTCTTGTGCGTTCGTCGGGTCGACAATCAAGGTACGATCAAATCGTTCTTTTACTTTGGGTTGTGCCAATGCATTCTCTTGACCTTTACTCTGGGAGTAAGTTCTCCCCATCGGGAAGGTCGGCGTCACAAACGCTGCCGCAGTAGATGCAATGGCCACAATAATGGGTGCAGTCTCATCACGAGAGGTGCCTGAGCCGCTTTCCAGCAACCCGTTTTTGACCGTCAGGGTGATCGTGTTGTCCCGAAAGATCGAGCTGTCAAAATTGGCAATCATCCTGTGGTTGGGATCTGGCTCTACCGGAAGGAGCTTAAGTGATATTGTTTCCTCCCACTTGACGGTCTGATTGTTTTTCTTGGCGTCTGCGACCGCCCGGGCTTTGTCATAAGCGGCCTGTGCAGACAGTACGCCTTTCCTGGCCGCTTCTAATGCCTGGAGCGCGTCCCCGGCTGCGATAGTCCGTTTTTCAATTTCTTTTGCGCCATATGAGTGCTTTTTTGCCCAGGCAAGAGCGGCCCTGGCGCTAGCGCTGTCTGTCTGACTTTTTTTCTGGGTTGCTTCAGCTGCGACGAGTTTCGCAAGCGCCGTCTTGGGTGCCAGTGCTGGAGTGGCCTCACGCCTCACAATCCGTACTTCAGCCATGCGTCTGGGCAGGAAGTACGCAAAACCTTCAGCGGTGATGGGTTCGCCGATCTTGTCGACATAGCCAATCTGTCGCGTTTCGATGAGTGAACCGTTGCAGCCTGCCAGAAAAGTCAATCCGAACACCGCGCAAATACAGCGTGAGGCAGAAAAAGACATAAGACTTCCCCCAAAATCTCTGCACCTTCAGGCAGCGGCACCCGCACGACCAAGGTTCTAGTCGAGCAGCCAAAGCTCCCAAGTCAAAAGTCTATGGCAACACTCGCGCAATATGCAACCTATGAGGGTTTATGATCTGCCGGGCAGTCCCTCACGCCTGCCACCGTTAGAACTTTGTTCTTTTTGATCTGGCACTATTCCACATGGATTGAACGGTCATCAGACCGGAAGTCAGCCGACAGGGTGCAGATGCCCGATCCTCGGCTTTGTGTGGATGTGGCGGATGAGATTTACAGCCCTGGACAGCATCAGAGGTGTGTGCGCCATTCTGGTGTGCCTGTTCCACCTGCCCGTTGTCTTTTTTCTGAGTGACAGCGCCTTCATCCTGCACAGCTATCTGTTTGTCGACTTCTTCTTCGTCCTGTCGGGCTTTGTCATCTGCCATGCCTATGGCGATGGATTGAACCTGCGCAGTGTCGGACCGTTCTTGCTACGGCGCTTTGGTCGCCTGTGGCCGTTGCATGCTGCCATCCTGTGTTTTCTGGTGCTTCTGCAGCTGGGCGTGTGGGTGCTGTACCAGTACGGCCTCTCGGTCGGGCAGGCGCCATTCGAAGGGCGCTGGGACACCACGGCGTTGGTTCTTGATCTGTTTTTCCTCAACAGCTTCGGCCTCTGGCCGGACGTGACATGGAACGGCCCTGCCTGGTCCATCAGCGCGGAGCTGTGGACCTATCTGCTGTTTGCCGCTGTTGCCGTCTTTGCCCTCAGGCGGATGGTGTGGGTGGCGATTTTCATGTCGCTGGCAGCATTGGTGGCTCTGGCTGTGTTTTCCGCCGGAACGATGGATGTCACTCATGATTTTGGTGTGGTGCGCTGCATCGCCGGGTTCTTTGCCGGTGTGTGCACCTATCGGGTGTGGCAGCGCTATTTCATGGAACGTTCCCTGTGGCCGGGTGCCGAATGGGCTGCGACCGCAGGTGCCATTGCATTTGTCATTTTGGCCGGCGAGACGGTATTGGCGCTGGCCGCGCCTTTTGTGTTCAGTCTGGTGGTGCTGGCGTTTGCAGCTGAAGGCGGGACCCTGTCACGGCTGTTGTCCGCTGCACCGTTCAAGGCGGCAGGGCGCTGGTCCTACTCGATCTACATGGTCCATTCGACCATCATTTTCATGTTCTTCAATGTGGCCCGGCTTGCCGACGCAAAAGGCATCGCGCCGCTAATTGTCATGGTCGATGGCGAGCGGAAAGTGGATTTCTCACTGGTCGATGCATCATGGGCAAACGACGTGACCATGGTGGCCTACGTGGCCGTCATCATTGCCGTTGCAGCGATGACCTTCCGGTTCATTGAAGTCCCGGCCCGCACCTGGTTCAACGCCCTTGCGCGGGCGTGGAGTGAAAGCCAGCAGCGTGATGCCGGTCCCGGTGCCGGGATCAGCCGTGCAGCTCAGCCGCTTCCGCCAGTAGTTCAGGCAGGCCAATAACCTCGTTGTAGGTCTGGAACGTGACCCGGTCTTCCCCGTCTGGAAGTTTGCCGTTGGACAGAACCGCGCCGTACACATCCTGCAGGCGTTTCGTCACCGCCAGAAGTGCTGTCACCGGGAACACGGCAATCTTGAACCCCATCTGCTCCAGCTCCTTGGCCGTGAGATAGGGCGTCTTGCCATCTTCCACCATGTTGGCAATCAGGTGGGTGTCTGGAAACGTCTCGCAGATTTTGACCAGCTCTTTTTCAGAGCGTGGCGCTTCCACAAACAGAATGTCGGCACCAGCGGTCAAAAACGCTTCAGCGCGTTTGAGAGCGTCCTTCATGCCGTTCATGGAACGGGCGTCCGTGCGCGCCATGATCTTGAAGTCTGTGCTCTCGCGCGCATCGACGGCGGCACGGATTTTGGCGGCCGCCTCGGCGGTGGACACCACTTCCTTGTTTTCCATGTGACCGCAGCGCTTGGGAAAGACCTGATCTTCAAGCTGGATGCACGCAGCACCTGCGCTTTCGTATAGCCGCGTCAGCCGAGCGGCATTGAGCGGTCCGCCATGGCCGTTGTCCCCATCGGCAATGAGGGGCGTGGGCAGCGCGGAGGCCGCCAGCGCACGCACCCGGTCAGCCATTTCCGTAGCGCTCATAAGGCCAATGTCGGGGACGCCCAGTGTTGAACCTGCTGCGCCGAAGCCCGTCATATACACACACTCAGCACCGGCCTGAGCGGCAATCTTGGCTGAAAGCGCGTCATAGGCACCCGGCGCCACGATGATGCCTTTGCGTTTCAGGCGCTTGGCCAGGGCTTTGGCGCCCGACTGTTTCGCAGAAATGGACATGGTGGATGACTTCCCGGACGGATGAAGGTGAGTAGGTGCTATGCGATAGGTGATTATTTATCACCGCGCCTGTCTCTGATAGCGTTTGAGCACCCGCACCGGCAAGTAGGGCCGGGATAGCGCGCCGAAACCCGCTTATGTGAGTTTGCCACGATGACACCACCTGATGATCTTGGGCCCGCAAATACGCCAAATGACCTCGACGCGTTCTGGGTGCCGTTTACGCCCAATGCCGAGTTCAAGAAACGGCCGCGCCTCGTCGCCCGCGCGGAAGGCATGCATTACTACACGCCGGAAGGCCGGGCCATTCTGGACGGTACGGCAGGCCTGTGGTGCGCCAATGCGGGCCATTGCCGGCCTTCAATTGTGGAAGCCATTCAAAAGGCCGCTGCCGAACTCGACTTCGCGCCGTCGTTTCAGTTTTCACACCCCAAGGCATTCGAGCTGGCCTCGCGCATTGCAGCCCTCGCACCCGGTGACCTCAACCATGTGTTCTTTGGCAACTCTGGTTCAGAAGCCGACGACACGGCACTCAAAATCGCGCTGGCCTATCACCGGGCCAAGGGTGAAGGCAGTCGCACCCGGTTGATCGGCCGCGAGCGCGCCTATCATGGCACCGGCTTTGGCGGCATCTCCGTCGGCGGCATGGTGATGAACCGCAAATGGTTCTCCGGTGCCATGTTGCCCGGTGTCGACCATCTGCCAGCCACCTATTCGCGTGAGCATCAGGCGTTCACCAAAGGCCAGCCTGAATGGGGTGCCCATCTGGCGGATGATCTCGAGCGGCTCGTCGCCCTGCATGATGCTTCCACCATTGCAGCGGTCATTGTTGAGCCCATGGCGGGCTCCACAGGTGTGCTGCCGCCCCCTGTCGGCTATCTGCAGCGCCTACGGGACATCACAAAGAAGCACGGCATTTTGCTGATCTTCGATGAAGTTATTACCGGGTACGGACGATTGGGCGCAGCCTTTGCGGCGGAGCGCTTTGGCGTCGTGCCGGACATGATCACCTTTGCAAAGGGTGTAACGTCCGCGTCTGTGCCCCTGTCCGGTGTGATTGTCAGCGAGGACATTTACGACACCTTCCAGGACAGTGTGGCGGGCGTCGACCACGCCATTGATCTGTTCCACGGCTACACGTACTCAGCACATCCACTTGCCTGTGCTGCGGCGCTCGCCACGCTGGACCTGTACCGGGACGAAGGTCTGTTTGAGCGTACCGCTGCAATTGAGGCCATGTGGGCAGACGCCATCATGAGCCTGAAGGGTCATCCGCTGATCGAAGACATCCGCCAGCTGGGTCTGACTGCAGCGTTTGATCTCGCACCGGTTGACGGGGCGCCGGCAAAACGTGGCTTTGACGCCATGAAGGCGGCATTCCACGACCATGACCTGATGATCCGTGCCAGTGGCGATACAATCTGCCTGTCGCCACCCCTGATCGTTTCCGAGGACGAAGTGGGCGAGATTGTGGCACGCACGCGCGCGGTGTTTGATCAGGTTTCCTAAAAAAGGCTGAAAAATCAAAGGCTTAACGGCTCACGCAGCCGTTACGAGATGTGCTGTTTGTCGCACTTGTGGGCACGGTTTTTGTGCCCCATATCTCGTTCACACCCGGACAGCCTCCCGGTTCAGTCAGCATCCCCCCTCCCCGTCGGCTGGGCATTGGTTAAGGCATTTTATTCGGGCGTTGAGCCCGGTGGCAGCGATGCCGCCGGGCTTTTTTATGCCGAATTGGTGCGGCTCCAAACCGATGCGCCGTGGGACGTGGTCATGATAGTTTGTCGCAACACCCACCTTCGAGACTGCATCAAACGAGTACGCCAATGGATGACATGGACCTGCTGATAGACCTGCATGGCAGTGCCCTGAGACAGGGCCCGGGCAGTGAAGCAGACACTCTGCGCGCCATTGATTTGTCAGGCCTGTCAGACAAGCAGGACTTGAAAATTGCAGACATTGGATGCGGGTCCGGTGCGTCGACACTGACATTGGCGCGTACTCTGGATGCACAGATCGTGGCTGTGGATTTTCTGCCAGCGTTCCTCACTAAACTGGAAGACAAGGCTGCGGCGCAAGGGCTGTCGCAACGGATCACGACCCTTGTTGCATCCATGGACGCTTTGGAGTTCGCGCCAGCGTCTCTCGATGCTGTCTGGTCGGAAGGCGCAATCTACAACATGGGTTTCGAGAACGGGATCAAGAGCTGGCGACCGTTTCTCAAGCCCGGCGGCATTTTGGCGGTGTCAGAGCTGACCTGGCTGACATCGGACCGCCCAGCGGAGCTGACCGAGCATTGGTCGAGCGAATATGCGCAGGTGGCAACGGCATCAAAAAAGATGGCGCAGCTGGAAGCCCATGGATATGTGCCGGTTGGATATTTTCCGCTGCCCCAGAGCAGCTGGCTCGATACCTACTATCGCCCCATGCAGGAGCGGTTCGGCGATTTTCTGGCGCGGCATGGAGATTCCGTTGCAGCGCAATCCATCGTGGACGCGGAGCGCCATGAAATCAGCCTCTATGAACGCTACCCAGCATTTGTGAGCTACGGCTTTTACATTGCGCGCAAGCGCGCTGACTGACCCGCAGCTCCTGCGGATGCGCCTTTGACAGTGTCACAGACGCACCCGCACGAGCAGTGCGATGTTAGCCACCGGTGATCGTTGCACCACCATCGATGGTCATGGTCTGGCCGGTCATGAAAGCACCGGCATCTGACGCGAGGAAAACAGCCGCACCAGCGATCTCATCGGGAATGCCGATGCGCTTGAGAGCAGAGCCGGATGTGGATGCCTTGAGAATGTTCTCGTCATCCCACAGCGCCTTGGCGAAATAGGTCTTGATGAGGCCCGGCGCGATGGCGTTGGCACGGATGCCCTTGTCGCCATACTCAACAGCCAGGTTGCGGGCGAGCTGCATGTCAGCCGCCTTGGAAATCGCATAAGCACCCAGAATGGGAGATCCCTTGAGGCCGCCAATGGACGAGATGATGGTCAGCGAGCCTTCGCCACGCTCCAGCATCTGCGGCAGCACCATGTTGCACAGCCAGTGGTTGGACTTGATGTTGACGTCCATCACCTTCTGGAAGGCTTCGTCGGGGATGTCAGCGGATGAACCGAAGTAAGGGTTTACCGCAGCGTTGCAGACAAGCGAGTCGATGCGGCCGAATGCCTTCATGGTGGCATTCACCAGCTTCTCGAGTTCTTCCTTGTGGGAAATGTTGCACGGGATGGCGATGGCCGTGCCGTCGCCATGGGCGGCGTTGATTTCAGCAGCAACCTTTTCGCAGGCGTCTGCCTTGCGGCTGGAGACGACAACCTTTGCGCCGTGCTCAGCCATGCGTTTGACGATGGCTTCGCCGATGCCCTTGGTGGAGCCGGTCACAAGCGCCACCTTTCCGGTGAGATCAAAGAGCGACATGAATTAGTTCCTTCCTGAACGTGTTTTTGATGAACATGTTGTGTTGAACCCACCAACCCCATGTCGGGCCAATCCGTGCTAAAACGATGCAAAGATCGGCTGAAAGGCGCGGTTTCGTCGTTTTCGGGTGCAGATATAGCAGAACACCGGGAGACGAGGCAGCCGGATGATCATTTTCGTTCAGGTTGGGTTCATGCGATGAATCTGAAGCTGGGACGAAGGGGATGGAAGGGGTGTCGAGCGTCATGCGCTGATCCCATCATCCTTCATGGATTTCGTGCCCGGTTGCGGGCCATTTCAAAGGACGGGACATTCGATGAAAAAGACCATTGCCCTTGTTGCAGCAGCAGCTCTGACGCTGGCGGCCTGCACGACAGACCCCTACACAGGTGAACGCAAAGCCTCCAAGGCTGGCATCGGTGCCGGCATTGGCGCTGCTGTGGGTGCTCTTGGTGGCGCGCTGATCGGTGGTGGCGACACTCGGACGCGCGTGCTGATCGGTGCCGGTGTTGGCGCTCTGGCAGGCGCAGGCATCGGCTACTACATGGACCGTCAGGAAGCTGAGCTGCGTGAGCGCCTTCAGGCCAGCGGTGTGAGCGTGACCCGTGTAGGTGACAACATCCTGCTCAACATGCCGTCCAACATCACGTTTGCGGTCAACCAGTCCGACATCAAGCCGAACTTCTATGAAGTGCTGAACTCGGTCGCGATCGTGCTCGACGAATATGACAAGTCACTGGTTGACGTGATGGGCCACACGGATTCATCCGGCAGCGCTGAATACAACATCGACCTTTCCCTGCGCCGCGCAAGCTCTGTTGGCCAGTACCTCGCCAGCCAGGGCGTGGATGGCCGTCGCCTTCTCGTGAAGGGCTTCGGTGAAGAACGTCCGATTGCAAGCAACTCAACGGACGCTGGTAAGGCTGCGAACCGCCGCGTGGAAATCCAGATTTCACCGCTGCGCGCAACGTCGTCCCTGGAAACAGGTCGCACAGCGTCCTAAGCGTCCAGGCCCACCAAAAGCAAAAGCCCCCTGCCGGTGATCCGGCGGGGGGCTTTTCTGTTTCAAGGCTGGTGCTGGGCTATGCTGCGCGCAACCGTTCCAGCACCGCATCAAGGCGGCCCTGAAGCGCGGCAGTGCGGGTGTTCATGTCATCAATGATGCGCGCGATCTCTGTTGCGCTTTGATTTGACGTCCGTGTTTGATCCAGTACCTGGCCGATATTGGTATCCACACCGCCGACGCTTTGCGCGGCAGCATCTGTGTTCTGTCCGATCTCGGACGTGGCTTGCGTCTGTTCCCTGATGGCTGAGGCAATCGCGGCGCTTTCTTCGTCGATCGACTGAATGCGTGTGCGAATGGCTGCAATGGCGCCGGTCACGGACTTGGCACTGTCCCGCATGCTCTCGATGGTTTCCGTGATTTCCTCTGTTGCTTTGGCGGTTTGGGAGGCGAGGCCCTTTACCTCGCTGGCAACAACGGCAAAGCCCTTGCCGGCTTCGCCGGCGCGGGCCGCTTCAATGGTGGCATTAAGGGCAAGCAGGTTTGTCTGGCTCGCAATATCCTCAATCAAGCTGATGACCTGACCAATCTTGTCGGTTTCAGCATTGAGTTGCTGGGACGCGTCAACAGCCGAGTCTGCTTCATCAACAGCAGACTGGGCTGAGCGGCTGGACTCACCAACGCGGCTTGCGATCTGGGAAATAGACGCGCCCAGTTCTTCCGTTGCGGCGGCCACAACCTGCACATTGCTGGCTGATTCAGCGGAGGCATGAGACACCGCTTCACAACGTTCACTCGCAGCTTCCGTGGCGGATTTGACCTGTTCGGCAACGGTGTTTGCCTGAGTGGCGGCACCGCCGACGCTTTCAAGCACGCCTTTGACGTCGCTTTCCAGATCATCAGCCACCTGGCGCATCTGCGCACGGCGCACCTCACGCTGGCGCTCTTCTTCCTGCTCACGTTCTGCGGTGAGAGATTCAACCTGCGCCAGCGCATCATTGGCCTTGGCGATGGAGTTCTCAGCACTTTTGAAGCCGGAAATCAGTCGCTCCGTCAGCCACAGCAATGCGCCCGTTTCCAGCACGACGATGACAGCATGCAGCACCACGCGCATGAAGTCGCTGCCGTCCGGGAAGATGGCCAGGGGCAGAACAAAGTTGAGGGCAAGGTGATGAACCGCGACTACCGCAGCGCCCAGAACAAGCGCCCGGCTGTCGGCCTGCACAACAAGGATGGCAAGAGCTGCGAAGAAGTACATGTGCAGATCAACCTGCCAGGGATGTCCAGTCATCTGATACACCAGCACAGACACACTCAGTGCCACAGCAACGGCAGTCGTGAAGCGATTTTGCGCGTTGCCGCGACCCATCATCCACGCCGCAGTGTTTATCGCGGCAAGGACGGCAATCATGATGGCCGGCACAAGGGTTGGCTGGCCAGTCGTTGCACCCAGAAGGATGGCCACACCAACCTGCGCCCAGACGAACGCCATCAGCGCTGTACTTGCGGTGCGCCTGATTTCTCTGATCTGTTCCATGTCTTGTCTTTGCTCTCAAAAGGGCACGCGCATGTCAGCCCAAAGACGCGCGTGTTGTTAAACTTGCTGACCAGCGCAGCCTGATGCGCCGACAGCGCTCAGAATTGCGATGACACCGAGGTCATTGATCTGTTGAAAAGTCGGGAGGTCATCGAACGTGACGAAAATCGTCCGTCCCAGTGCCTCGGGTTTCTCGAGTGGAATGCTGATGATCGTGCCGCCGAGATGGACGGCCCGCACCATTCGTTCTTCGGAAGTAAGATCCGAACTGAAGATGATGACAGTGGGATCATCCGTAGTCGGAGCAAGTGTGGCTCCCACAAGGACGAATAGGCCAGCGATGGCAAGAAGTGCTGCAGGCAGAATGTTGCGCACCGGATGTCCGTTCCGTAATACGCAGGCTCGCGCAACCGCCAAGCGGCCGCACGCCCATGCGCAGATGATGTCCCCGCCATCGGTTCTGCACGTGGAATATTAAGGTGTGGCTAACTTGGGATTAGTTTCAACCACAGGTGTGCAACTGACCCTGAAACCGGAGAAATTGCACGTAAAAGTAGTATATTTTCGAGATGCAGCTCTTACGCGTCTTCAACCACAAGCCGCAGATCGCGCAGCAGCTCATCGGACATCGGCGTGACCTTGGGTGAGAAGCTCTTGATGAAGTCGCCCTTGGGGCCAATCAGTAGCTTGTGAAAGTTCCAGCCAGGAATGGCCGTGTCGCCGCCTTCTTTCGCAACCCACTTATAAAAATCATGGGCATTGTCGCCGATGACAGCCTGCTTGCTGGTCATCGGAAAATCGACCGCGTAGGTCACCGTGCAGAAATCCTGAATTTCGGTTTCCGTGCCGGGTTCCTGAGCGCCGAAGTCATTTGACGGCACACCAAGGATGACCAGACCACGATCCTTGTAGCGCTCCCACAGGCGCTGCAGATCGCCATATTGTGGCGTGAGCCCACATTCGCTGGCGGTGTTCACAACAAGCAGCGTTTTGCCCTTGTAGTCGGCCAGGTTGATGGTGCTGCCGGTGATCGACGGAAAACTGAAATCATGCGCACTCACGGGAGACATCCTTATCAAGCATCGAGGAAGCAAGCGCTGGATGTATCAGGTTTTGGGATCGTCCGCGCGCTTGATTTATCCGCCCAAAAGCCCTAGCGGCGAAAACTGGTTCTCCCGGCAATGACCGGTACAAGATCATGCAGGTCACTCTGACGCACGCCATGAGAGGTCAGGGCGTCGGCGGACTGGCGCACATAGTCAGCCGCATACCCCTTGCGCCCAACACCATGGCTGAGCCGCCTCAAAAAGTCGCCCACCGGCTGGGTTGCGCGAAACCGCCCGTTCACCGGGCTGGCGAGATAGGTCAGCGCCCGCACGCTCGACCCGTCCGCCAGACGCATCGGCGCCATGACCGCAAGATAAGCCCATTCGCGTTTGCTCAGGACATTCAGAATCTCAGGGCATTTGTCCGGCGCCACCAGAAACGCCACCCCCTCGACGCTGCCGCGTGGGTGCAGCCCGGCAGCAAGGCCCGGGCGCGACGGGCGGCCATAGGAGTTGGTGGCGATCATGCTCATGCGCCGGTGCCAGCCGGGCAGGGTGGCGCGGGCGGCGCGCACATACTCAAAGCCGGGATCCCACATCAGGGAGCCATAGCCGAAAATCCAAAGGCCGTCGGGTGAAATAGGCGGGAATCTGTGGCGCATGGGCGCAAATCTAGGGATCAGGCCGTGAATGGGCAAATCTCGGCGTCAAAGATCCCCATCAGCCCTTGTGGTTAACGATTTCTCAAACCCTGCGGGCAAGACTGGCCATCAAGACTCTGTTCACCATGCGGGACAGCTGCGCCAGATTGCCCGGCGTTCCGCCCAAAAGACTGTCTTCGCCATGCCATCCTGGCTCAACAATGGTCTCATCTTCGCGTCATACGCGATTGTAATTGCCGGGCTTTCGATCGCCCTGCATCGTGCCGGTGGCGTTGAACTTCAGTCTGCCATTCTGGTGGGGGCAGTGCTGCTTTTGTTTGCGGGTCAGGCCCATGCGCTTGTGGGCCGCAGTGCTGAACGGTCCCAACTTGATACAGAACTGCGTGGTCTGCGCATGCAGGCCGCCACCATGAGCCGCGACATGGACGGCATGCGCGAGCACATTACAGAGCTCGAAACATCCCTCGATATTCAGACTTCATCACGCAACGAACAGCTCTCCAGCGAAGTCCGCCTGGTTGAAACACTGGTGAAGGGCCTCGCGGAAAGTGTTGAGGCCGGCGTCAATGGCACCTCTCCTGCCCGTCGCGCGGCAGACCGCAAGCCGGACGCCCCACGCGATCAGACCCGTCTGCCACTTGAAGGCGAAGCAGCTGAAACGGTGACAGAAGGCGAGATGATTGAAACCATCCGCGCGTCCCTGGAAGAAAACCGCGTTGACCTTTATCTGCAGCCCATCGTGACGCTGCCCCAGCGCCGCACACGCTTCTATGAAGGCCTGACACGCCTGCGCGGGTCGGAAGGCGAGATCATCATGCCTGGCGATTACATGCGCGTGGCAGAGCCTGCTGGCATGATGCCGGTGGTGGACAATCTGCTGTTGTTCCGGTGTGTCCAGGTGGTGCGCCGCCTTGTGGCCCGTAGCCGCGACATCGGCGTCTTCTGCAACATTTCCGCCCACTCCCTGCTGGACGCGGAATTCTTCCCGCAATTTGTCGAGTTCATGGAACACAATGCCGACCTGACGGGGCATCTGTATTTCGAGTTTTCACAAGCCGCTTTTGAGGGGCTTGGGCCCATTGAAAAAGCCAGCCTTGAAGCGCTGCACGCGCTTGGCTTCCGTTTCTCGCTGGACCATGTCCGCCGCCTCGACATGAACCTGAGCGAACTCCACGACATGGGCTTCCGCTTTGTGAAAGTCCCGTCGGAGTTGTTGCTGGGCGATCTGCGCGGCACCGGCTCTCTGGTGCGGGCAGACGACATCAAGGCCCTGTTTGAACGCAACGGCATCGACCTGATCGCAGAGCGCATCGAAAATGAGCGCGCTGCTGTGGCGGTTCTTGATCTCAATATCAAATTTGGCCAGGGCTTCCTGTTTGGCGAACCCCGCGCTGTCCGTGAAGATGCCTTGTCGGCACCCGCAGACCCCACAGCCAACCCGGCTGAGGAATTGCGCCAGGCCCGCATCTAGGTCCGGTGACTACAAGCAGGCTGACGGGCGTGCTTGACGTAAGCGCGTAAAGCCCGCTACCTCCGCCGCCATGTCAGATACATCTCCCGCACCCAGCACGACCCTCATTTCCAGCCTCGGCGACATCGCGTCCAACTACGACGCGATCCTCTGTGATGTCTGGGGGGTCATTCACAATGGCCAGCAGCCCCATCATGCCGCCTGTGCCGCGCTGAAGAAATTCCGCGAAGAGCGCGGGCCGGTGGTGCTTGTGTCCAATGCCCCGCGCCCGGCAGAAGGTATCCCCGCGCAGCTGGCTCAGATCGGCGTGCCCGAGGACAGCTGGGACGCGATTGTGACCTCTGGCGATGGCACCCGCATGATGGTGCGTGAAGGCTCTTACGGTCCGCGCTGTTTCCATCTGGGTCCTGATCGTGGCGACCACTCCCTGTTTGAGGGCATGAACATCACCCGGTCGCGGGACCCGGAGGATGAGGCTGATTTCATCATCTGTACGGGCCCATGGGACGATGAAACAGAGACCGCCGAAGACTATCGCGGTCTGTTCCCCGGACTGATCGAGCGGAAACTGCCGATGATCTGCGCCAACCCGGATCTGGTGGTGGAACGCGGACCGCGGCTCATTACCTGCGCCGGGTCATTGGCCAAACTCTATGAAGACATGGGCGGCGTGGCTGAGTATTCCGGCAAGCCCCATCCGCCGATCTATCGCCTGGCGCGAGAGATGTTGGCGACACTGGACGTGATGCGCGAGGAAGGTGACTGGCAGCGTGTGCTGTTCATTGGCGACGGTCTGCCAACGGACATTCCCGGTGCCAAGGCGCAGGGCATGGACGCGCTGTTTGTGACCGCAGGTATTCACGCCAAGGAATTTGGCGATGACCCCGATGCACCCGATGAAGCCATGCTCAAAACGGCGTTGGCGCACCGGGATTTATCACCCCGGCACGCCATTCCGCGTCTCAATTGGAAGTAAGTCTGGACCCGCGACAAGGGGTTTAGAACTCGCCGATCACCGCTTCGATTTTGCTCTTCAGCGTTGCTGCATTGAAGGGCTTCACGATGTAGTTGTTCACGCCGGCCTTTTTGGCGGCAATCACGTTCTCGGTCTTTGATTCAGCCGTGATCAGAATGAAGGGTGTTGGCTTGAGATTTTCATCTGCGCGCACTTCCTTCAGAAGCTGGTAGCCGGTCATTGGCTCCATGTTCCAGTCAGAAATGACGAGGCCATAGCCACGCTCTTTCATCTTGGCAAACGCCTCGGTGCCGTCTGCAGCCTCATCCACATCAGAGAAGCCAAGCTGCTTCAGCAAGTTGCGGATAATCCGGATCATGGTCTTATAGTCGTCGACTACAAGGACGGGCATTGACAAGTTCACAGCCATCGTTCTGCCTCAGATAGTTCAAATGTCACGCGCAATTTCTTTGCACTTGACGAAAATCTATAGGGGGCGGTTTGAAAAACCGTTAACGGCAACGCGAGTTGTTGTGTGCGTGGGCAATCTAGGGTTGTGGAGTCCCGCGCAACCCCCACTTTGCGTGCACTTTTTCGCCTCCCTCTTGACGAATTGCCATCCGCCGCCTAGGTGGACCCGGCCTTCCATCCCATCAACAAAGGACGTCCGGCAGCTGCCATGCGGATTATCCGCCACCATACTGACGTGCCGGATTTTGCCCGTGGCGCCGTTGTTGCCATCGGCAATTTTGATGGTGTGCATCGTGGCCATCAGGCGGTCATCGGCACTGCGCGCGACTTGGCGCAGGAAATGGGTGTGCCGCTTGCCGTTATGGTTTTCGAGCCGCACCCGCGGCAGTTCTTTGCGCCGGACGCACCTTTTTTCCGATTGTCGTCGTTCCGCGCCAAGGTGGCGTTGCTGGCCGAGCAGGGCGTTGAAATCGTCTATGCCCTGCCGTTTGACGCCAGCATGGCGGCGCTGACAGCCCCTGATTTCGTATCCGAAGTGCTCGTCAAAGGTCTTGGTGCCGTTCACGTGGCGGTGGGTTATGATTTTTGCTTCGGCAAGGGCCGGGCAGGGGACATAACGCTTCTGCGCTATATGAGCGATATGGAGGGGTTCGGCGTGTCTGTGATTTCACCGCAAGGCGACAAATCAGAAAGTGGCGAAAGCCAGGATGCCTATTCGTCAACGCGCATCCGCGATGCCCTGAGCGAGGGCCGGGTGGAAGACGCAGCCCATATGCTGGGCCGCCCCTGGTTTATTGAGGGCCGGGTGCTGGATGGCGACAAACGTGGCCGCACCATTGGTTTTCCCACCGCAAATGTGGCGCTGGATGGGATCGTGACGCCGAAACTCGGCGTTTATGCCGTTGAGATCGAAATCGAAGATGGCGACCACAAGGGCACCTACAAAGGGGTGGCCAACCTTGGCAAACGCCCGACCTTCAACAAGAAGGACGTGCTTTTGGAGGTGAATCTGTTTGATTTCACCGGCGACATTTACGGCGCTCACCTGCGCGTCTCGCTCATCGGGTTCATCCGGCCGGAGCAGAAATTCGATGGTCTGGACGCGCTGAAGGCTCAAATCGCCGCCGATGCAGACTCTGCCCGCCAAATCCTTGGCTGACACCCGGCAATTTAAGGGAGGCGGGGAGCGCTTTACCCCCCGCTTTACCCAATGCTTTACGGGGTGACTCTCCCGCTGCTACAAGCTGTTTATGCAGTGGATATGGACCAGTATTTCGGCGCGAATTAGTCGCCCGGTTCAGCTTTAGGCGCCTTTGCCCGCACATCGTGTGGCCGCAGATCAGCGCTCCAGCCGGATCGGGATGAGAACGACGCCACCCTCAAGTCAAATTTGAGCGCGACGGGTCCAGCCAAGACCTCAAGAGCGCATATGTGAGTCCAAACACCCAATGTCTGACACGTCCAAATCCGATACGCCCGACTACCGTCCAACACTGTTTCTGCCGCAA
The DNA here is from genome assembly GCF_040362765.1 of Pyruvatibacter sp. HU-CL02332. Classification (NCBI taxonomy): domain Bacteria; kingdom Pseudomonadati; phylum Pseudomonadota; class Alphaproteobacteria; order Hyphomicrobiales; family Parvibaculaceae; genus Pyruvatibacter; species Pyruvatibacter sp. HU-CL02332. The sequence continues at coordinate 1,164,446 of NZ_BAABWK010000002.1, read as the reverse complement.
ACCGACTTTCCCATGAAGGCCGGTCTGCCCAAGCGTGAGCCAGAGGTGCTTGAGCGCTGGAACAAGATGGACCTGTATGGCCGCCTGCGCGAAGCTCGCAAGGACGCGCCAGTGTTCAGCTATCATGATGGTCCGCCCTACGCGAATGGCGAGATCCATATGGGGCACTCGCTCAACAAGATTCTCAAGGACATCGTCTGCCGGTCGCAGTCCATGCTGGGCCGCAACGCATCCTTCGTGCCGGGCTGGGACTGCCACGGCCTGCCCATCGAGTGGAAGGTCGAAGAGAAGTACCGCAACGCCGGCAAGAACAAGGACGAAGTGCCCGTGCTTGAATTCCGGCAGGAGTGCCGCGACTTCGCTGCGCACTGGGTCGATGTTCAGCGCGAAGGTTTCAAACGTCTGGGTATCCTGGCTGACTGGGATCGTCCGTACACGACCATGTCAAACGACGCGGAAGCCTCGATCGTTGAGGAGTTTCTGAAGTTCGCCATGTCCGGTGCGCTTTATCGCGGCTCCAAGCCTGTGATGTGGTCCACCGTTGAAAAAACGGCGCTGGCGGAAGCCGAAGTCGAATATCATGACCACAACTCGCCAACGATTTATCTCGCCTTCCCGATCACCAAGTCGAAGCATGTGATGCTCGCGCCCAACATGGAGCAGCGCACACCGCATCTGGTCATCTGGACGACGACGCCGTGGACGATCCCTGCCAACCGGGCCGTCGCGTACGCGCCGAACATGAACTATGTGCTGCTGGAAGGCGGCCATGACGCCGGTCGCGGTATCGAGCGCAAGTCCTATGTGGTGGCAGAGCCGCTGCTGGAAGCCTTCATGAAGGAAACCGGCCTCGACCAGCCACAGATCCTGACGCACCTCAAAGGGTCAGACATTGAAGGCACGGTCTGTGCGCATCCGCTGCGCGGCCAGGGCTATGACTATGACGTACCTGCCTTGCCCGGTGACTTTGTCACCGACGAACAGGGCACGGGCTTTGTGCATATTGCCCCAGGCCATGGTCAGGATGACTATGTGCTTGGCATGCAGCACGGCATCGAAGTGCCGCATACAGTTTCCGAAGACGGCAGCTACTACGATCACGTGCCGCTGTTTGCCGGCGAGACTGTGTTCAAGCCAAATGGCAAGGATGGCGGCGCCAACAAGAGCGTGATGGAAGCGCTGCGCGCCACCGGTCACCTTGTGGCATCCGGCCGGCTGGAGCACTCCTATCCGCATTCATGGCGGTCCAAGGCGCCGGTCATTTTCCGCAATACGCCGCAATGGTTCATCTCCATGGACCATGACGATCTGCGCCAAAAGGCGCTGACAGCAATTGATGCGGTTGAATGGTTCCCCGAGCGCGGCCAGGCCCGCATCCGCTCCATGGTTGAAACCCGTCCCGACTGGGTGGTCTCTCGCCAGCGTGCCTGGGGCGTGCCGCTGACGATCTTTGTCCACAAGGACACCGGCGAGATCCTCCGCGACGACGCCGTCAACGCGCGTATCCATGCGGCCGTCTCCGCGCGCGGCTGTGACGCCTGGTACGATACGGACGCGCAGGAATTTTTGGGCAACGACTACAAGGCTGACGACTACGACCAGGTTTCAGACATTCTGGACGTGTGGTTTGACTCAGGCTCGACCCACGCCTTTGTGCTGGAAGGCCGCGAAGACCAGACCTGGCCCGCCAACCTCTATCTTGAAGGCTCGGACCAGCACCGCGGCTGGTTCCAGTCCTCCCTGCTTGAAAGCTGCGGCACGCGCGGACGCGCACCCTATGAGCAGGTTGTGACCCACGGCTTCATTCTGGACGAGACGGGCAAGAAGATGTCCAAGTCCGGCAAGAACGCGACAGCGCCGGACAAAGTCATTCAGCAATCCGGCGCGGAGATCATCCGCATCTGGGTGGCAAGCTCTGACTATCAAAACGACCTTGTGGTCGGCCCCAACATCATCAAGGCGTGTACGGACGGTTATCGCAAGTTACGCAACACCGTGCGCTTCCTGATCGGCAACCTTGCAGACTTTGACGATGCGGAGCGCGTCAGCGTGGAAGACATGCGCGCGGCCGCTGACAGCGAAGGTCTTGGACTTGAGCTGTTCGTGCTGCATCGCCTAGCTGAACTCGATGCGCTGGTGCGTGAAGGCTATGAGACCTACGACTTCACCCGCGTCTATCACGCGCTCACCAATTTCTGCGTGACTGAGCTGTCAGCGTTCTACTTCGATATCCGCAAGGACGCGCTTTATTGCGATGCGCCGGGCAGCCTGCGCCGCCGCGCTGCCCGCACCGTCATGGATCAGGTGTTCTCATGCCTGACCGCATGGCTCGCCCCTGTCTTGTCGTTCACCATGGAAGAAGCCTGGCAATCCCGCTTCCCTGACGAAAACGACTCCGTGCATCTGCGCACCTTCCCGGACGTGCCGTCGGAATGGAAAGACGAGGCGCTGGCGACCCGCTGGCAGAACCTGCGTCAGTTCCGCCGCGTGGTAACCGGGGCGCTGGAAATCGAGCGCCGCGAAAAGCGCATCGGTGCGAGCCTCGAAGGCGCGCCCCATGTCTATGTGGACAATGACGCGATCCGGTCAGCACTGGGCGATATCCCGCTGGATGATCTGTGCATCACATCAGACCTGAAAGTGATGGCGGCCGGCGAGGCAGCACCCGCTGACGCATTCCGCATCGACGAAGTGTCCGGCGTTGCCGTGATGCCGGTGCATGCGGAGGGTGAAAAATGCGCCCGCTGCTGGAAGTTGCTGCCGGACGTGGGCAGCGATCCTGCCCATCCCGGCACCTGTGGCCGCTGCGCCGAAGCTGTTGCTGCGCGCCCTGAAACCTTGAGCGAGGCTGGCTGACCCCATGAACTGGTTGAAACGCCAATTTGATGACGCCATTGCCTCGTTGCGGAATCCCGAAGCGCATTTTCGCTATGGCATTTTGCTGGCGCTGGTGATTGCTGTTTCAGACCGGTTGAGCAAATGGGCGATCCTCTATTGGGTTGATCTGCCGGCGAAGCAGAAGATCACGATCACGCCATTTTTCGATCTCACAATGGTGTGGAACCCGGGCATCAGCTATGGCCTGCTCCCGGCCAACTCCACCTGGGCGGTGGCTGTTCTGGTGATCTTCGCACTCAGCGTCACCATTGCCCTGATTGTGTGGTTGGCGCGGATTGAGCACCGGTTGCTCGCTGTGGCGGTGGCATTGGTGATCGGCGGGGCCGTGGGCAATGCCTACGACCGGGCGGTGTATGGCGCGGTGGCTGACTTTATGAGCTTCCATGCCTTCGGGTTTTATTGGTACGTTTTCAACGTGGCTGATATTGCCATCGTGTTTGGTGTAATATTGTTGATCTGGGACGCGGTCCTGGGGCCAACAGCCCAGCAGGAACGCGCCAGCAAGCGGAACGGCAGCTAAGGCTGCTGCCGCATTATCAAAGTTAACTTCCTCGGGTCCTGTGTGGCCCCACGGGACAAAAGTGAGACCGGACAAGTGATCGAGATGTTTGAGCGTCCAAAATCCCGGATTTTCGGCTTTGTTGCTGTCGTTGCAGCATCGGCATTTCTGGCCGGCTGCGGCGGTGGTCTTGATGACGCCCTGGGCCTTGGCAAGAACCCGCCGGACGAGTTCGCCATCGTGACCAAGGCACCGCTTGCCATTCCGCCGGACTACTCCTTGCGTCCGCCGGTTCCCGGCGCACCCAACCGGCAGGCCCGCACCGCCCAGGAAATTGCGGCATCCGCACTCTATTCAGGCCGTGCGACGGGCATCTCCTCACAGGCGCTGGGCCAGCCCGGCGGCAGTGCAGGTGAATCAGCCCTTATCGCAAGCGCCGGTGCTGAAAACGCCAGCCCGGAAGTGCGTCGCCTGATCGAAAACGAATATCAGTCCCGCATTGATGCGGATCGGTCGTTCGCTGATCGCATTATTTTCTGGCAGGACCGGACACCCAAGCCCATTCCCGTGGATGCTCAGGCAGAAGCCCAGCGTTTGCGCAAGAATGATGCACTTGGCCAGCCGGTTACCGAAGGCGAGACACCGCGCATCGAACCCAAGGAAAATCAGGGCCTTCTGGAAGGCATCTTCTAGAAACCTCTTCCTGCGGTTTGGGGCTCACCATTTGGGTCTTCACCAGTACTTGATGACAAAAAGATAAGGAAACGGGCCCAATCGGGCTCGTTTCTGTCATATTCGGGTGGTGCACTCTCCTCACCTGCCGCCCCTGATGTGTCTCCCAACCGGAACTTCAACCATGCGCACCGGCTCACGCCCTCTCATTGCGACCGCCCTTCTTGTCACGCTGCCGCTTCTCGTTGCCTGCGGCGAAGAACAGACCGCCTCCCCTGCGGACGCGGGATCCAGCGAAGCCGCGCAAGCGGTGACACCCGCAACCGCAACGCCACCGGCAGCCGCGGAACCCGAGGCTGAGGCAGCTGCACAGCCAGCCGAACCACGCATTGTCGAGGCAACCGGTCAGCCGATCCCCGAAACTTTCATGCTGTCCAACGGCATGCAGGTGGTGGTGATTGAAGACCGCCGCGCCCCGGTGGTAACCCACATGGTCTGGTACAAGGTCGGCTCTGCAGACGAGCCCCGCGGCAAGTCCGGCATTGCGCACTATCTTGAGCACTTGATGTTCAAAGGCACCGAAAACGTGCCGACAGGTGAGTTCTCTGCAACCGTTGCCCGCAATGGCGGCCAGGAAAACGCCTTCACGTCTTACGATTACACCGGGTATTTCCAGCGCGTGGCGCGGGACCGACTGCCGCTGGTCATGGAGCTGGAAGCCGACCGCATGACCGGTCTGGTGCTGACGGAAGAGCTCGTGCTGCCCGAACGCGACGTCATTCTGGAAGAGCGCTCGGCGCGTATCGAGAATGACCCGGGCTCAATCCTCTCCGAGCAGATGAATGCCATGCTGTATCTGGCGCATCCCTATGGCACACCGATCATCGGCTGGGAGCATGAGATGCGGGGCCTGACCTATCAGGACGCCCTGGACTTCTACCGCGATTGGTATGACCCGGCGAACGCGGTCCTGATTGTGGCAGGCGATGTTGATGCCGCCGAACTTCGTCCGCTGGCTGAGCAGTTTTACGGTGTGATCCCGTCCAATGGCGGACAGCCTGACCGGGTCCGCCCGCAGGACCCGCCCCAGCGCGCCGCCCGCCGTGTCGTCCTTGAAGACGCCCGTGTCGAGCAGCCCTATGTGCGCCGGTCCTATCTCGCTCCGTCCTACGCCAATGGCGAACCGGGCGAAGCAGAAGCGCTCGATGTACTGAGTGAAATCATTGGCGGCGGCGCCACCGCCCGCATCTACAAGTCACTGGTTGTGGATCAGAAGATCGCCCTTGGCGCGAGCGGCTGGTACATCGGCTCGTCGCTCGATAATGGCAGCATCGGCTTTTTTGCCGTGCCTGCACCTGGTGTGGCCATGGCAGACGCGGAAGCCGCCATTGACGCAGAAATCGACAAGCTGCTCGCTGACGGCGTGACCGCTGAAGAAGTGGAACGTGCCCAGCGGACGCTTGTGGCGGATGCCATTTTTGCGCAGGACAGCCAGCAAAGCATGGCGCGCTCCTATGGCGTGGCCCTGATGACCGGCCTGACCGTGGAACATGCGGCCACATGGCCGGACCGGGTGCTCGCCGTGACCCCTGAACAGGTGACCCAGGCCGCCCGCAAATATCTGCGCAAGGAGCGGTCCGTGACCGGCGTTCTCACCCGTCCGCAAACAGTCGCCGACAACACTGTCGAGCCTTCTACCGAGCCAGATACCAAGACAGTGGAAACGGAGGACAAGTCATGATCCGCAAGATTCTCATCACGACGTCCTTCCTGCTTGCAGCATTTGTTGTTCCCGCACAGGCCTTTGAAATTGAGCCGGTCAAAAGTGACAGCGGCATCGAAACGTGGCTGGTATCAGAAGACGCCGTGCCCGTTGTGGCACTTGAGGTCCTGTTTCATGCAGGCTCCCACCTTGATCCCGACGGCAAATCCGGTCTCGCGGATATGACCGCCAGCCTGATGACCGAAGGGGCAGGGGACCTGGACAGCCAGGCCTTTGCCGCGCGCCTTCGCGACCTCAATGTGTCCGTATCCGTCTCCGCAGGCCGTGACACCGTCAAGGTCCAGATGCGCACCCTGTCGCAGAACATTGATGAAGCCTTCGACCTGGTGCGCCTCGCGCTGACCCAGCCGCGCTTTGACGAAGGCGATGTTGCCCGTGTCCGCGCCCAGTCTCTGGCAAGCCTCGCACAGGACCTTGAAAGCCCGGACACTGTCGCCTACCGCGCCTTCTTCAAGGATGTGTTTGGCGATCATCCCTATGCCCTGCCACCGGCCGGCACACCTGAAAGCCTCGCATCCATCACGGCAGATGACATGCGCGCTTACGCGGCCATGGCATTTGCCCGCGACAACATTTCGGTTGCTGTTGTCGGTGACATTACAGCCGCAGAACTCGCCCCCCTGATCGACAGCACGTTCGGCAGCCTGCCCGAAACAACTGACCGCAAGGACCCCGGCGATATCGCGCCGCTCACGCCCGGCGTAACGGTCATCGAGCGCAACAACCCCCAGTCGGTTGTTGTGTTCGGCATGGACGGCATGAAGCGTGACGACGAGGATTTCATTCCCGCCTTCGTGATGAACTACATGCTGGGCGGCGGCAGTTTTGTCAGCCGCATGTTCAAGGAAGTGCGCGAGGAACGCGGGCTGGTTTATTCAGTCTATACGTCGCTCTACCCGCTCTCCCACGGGGGCCTGACCCTTGGCTATTTCGCCACCAGCAATGCCACGGCGGGTGAAGCGCTCGAGGTCGCCACAGCGCAGATAGTTGATGTGGCTGAGAACGGCATCACGGCGGAAGAACTCGATGCCGCCAAGACCTATCTGACCGGCTCCTATGCCCTGCGGTTTGATTCAAGCCGCGCCATTGCGGGTCAGCTTGCAGCCATTCAGTTTGAGGGGCTTGGGCTGGACTATGTGGACACCCGCAACTCGCTGGTGAATGCGGTCACCCTTGAGGATATCTCGCGGGCCGCCAAGCGCCTGCTGAAGGCGGACGCCATGCGTGTGGTTGCCGTCGGGGCACCTGAGGGGATCACAGCGTCCGCAGATGCAGGACAAGAAGCCGTTTCAGCCGAGGAAGCCGCTGCAAACTAGCAGCTGCCTGCAGGAAGGCCGATTGGCAGCAATTAACTGGCTTTAAGGGGGGCGTTGCCCTTTGCTACGGTAGCGGGCGCCTGTTTTGGCGAGTCGCTGTACCGGAGTAGCCTAGCGCCATGCCTTCTGCCCCTACGCCCTCATTGCCCTTTATCCACGACGTCTCCGGCATCATTGGTGCGGGCGGGCTGACGCAGGCGCAATACGACGCGCATCTTGCCGCAACGGGCCCCGCCCTGGAGTCGCTCCGCCGTCAGCATGCGGACAGCACGCTGCCCTTGCTGCATCTGCCAAAGCGCCGCGACGATATCGTGGAAATGGAGCGCATCGCGGCACACCTGAAAAAGGACGCCACCGATATCGTGGTGCTGGGGATTGGCGGCTCGAGCCTTGGCGCCAAGGCGGTGGCGCAGCTCGCCTATGACGCGACGCCCGCCCAAAGCCAAACTGAGCCACGCGTCCACTTCTTTGAGAACCTCGATCCCCATACCTTTGAGCGCGCATTGCAGTCCCTTGACCTGCGCACGACGCGGTTTCTGGTCGTGTCCAAGTCCGGCGGCACCGCTGAACCCTTGATGCAGGCCTATGCGGCCAAGGCCGCACTGGAAGCCGCAGGTGGTGGCGATTATCTCGCCCAGCATTTTGCCGCGATCACGGAACCTTCCGACAACCCCGTTCGCCGCTTTGCAACGGGCATCGGCGCGCCGGTGATTGACCATGATCCGCGCGTCGGTGGACGATTCTCCATTCTCACCAATGTGGGCCTCGTGCCCGCCATGCTCATGGGGCTGGACGTCGTGGCCGTGCGCGAAGGCGCGGATCGCGTATTGGCGCCGGTCATAGCAGGCGCTGACCCTCAAGATGTCGCCCCAGCGGCAGGTGCCGTCATGCAGGTAGGGCTGGCGCAGGAGGCAGGCGCCGCCGCCAGCGTGATCATGGCCTATTCGGATCGCCTGGAGCGGTTTGGCCAGTGGTATCGCCAGCTATGGGCGGAGAGCCTGGGCAAGGACGGACGCGGCACGGTGCCCGCGACAGGCATCGGCCCCGTGGACCAGCACAGCCAGCTTCAACTTTATCTCGCAGGCCCTGCGGACAAGGCCTACACCATCATGTCTGTGGGGTCCGCAGGCGCAGGCCCGCGCGTTGCGACAGATGACCCGGCGCTGGACTATCTCAATGGCAAGACCATGGGTGACCTCATGGACGCGGAGTACCGCGCCACGGTGGCCACGCTCAAAGCCAACAAGCGCCCCGTGCGCACCATCGATATTCCGGTGCTGGACGAGACAGCCATGGGCGCGCTGCTCATGCACTTCATGCTGGAAACAATCATCGCAGCCCATCTGATGGGTGTTGATCCGTTTGACCAGCCAGCCGTCGAAGAAGGCAAAATCCTCGCCCGCAAATATCTGGGAGAGATGTAGCTTCCATGGCCGATGCCGCATCCAGTGCTGCGCCGAACGCGAACCGCCCGCATATCCGCAGGCTGAGCGAAGGCACGGTCAACCGCATTGCGGCGGGTGAAGTTGTCGAGCGGCCGGCAAGTGCCGTGAAGGAGCTGGTGGAAAACGCCATTGATGCAGGTGCGTCCCGCATCGAAGTTGCCATTTCAGCCGGGGGCAAAACCCTCATCGCGGTTGATGACGATGGCTGCGGCATGACCGCAGATGATCTATCCCTGGCTGTGGAGCGCCACGCCACCTCAAAGCTGGCGGTCAACGACAAGGGCACCGAAGACCTCGTCCACATTCAAAGTCTTGGCTTTCGCGGCGAAGCCTTGCCCTCCATTGGTGCCGTGGCCCGGCTGGGCATCGTCTCGCGGCCTGCGGGCGAAGCAGGCCATGCGCTTAAGGTGGAAGGCGGCAAGGTCTCGGGCCCCAAGCCATCCTCGGCGGCTCCCGGCACCCGCATTGAAGTGCGTGATCTCTTCTATGCCACGCCCGCCCGCCTCAAATTCCTGAAGTCGGATCGCGCAGAGGCACAGGCGGTGGGCGATGTGATGCGTCGCATCGCCATGGCCAATCCCCGCGTCGGCTTTGCGCTCACCCATGAGGGGCGCACGTCCTTGCGCATGGATGCGGAGACTGATGCATCGGACGATGACGCGCAGCTATCGCGCCTGTCGCGCATTTTGGGGCGGGACTTCCAGGACAATGTGATGCCCGTCGAGATCGAGCGCGAGGGCGTGCGGATCGCAGGCTTTGCGGGCCTGCCCACGTTCAATCGCGGCAATGCCCAGGCGCAATATCTCTTCGTCAATGGAAGGCCCGTGCGCGACAAGCTGCTGATCGGTGCCGTGCGCGGGGCGTATGCGGATTTTCTGGCCCGTGACCGCCATCCGGTGCTGGCGCTGTTTGTGGAGATTGATCCCGCAGAAGTGGATGTCAATGTGCACCCCGCCAAGGCAGAGGTGCGCTTTCGCGATCCCGGCCTGATCCGCGCCCTCATCGTCAAAAGTCTGCGCATGGCGCTTGACGCCGCCGGCCATCGCGCATCGACGACGGTTGCAGGCGCGGCTCTGTCCTCGTTCCAGCCCGGTGCCCATATGGGGCAACAGCCGCCGCCCCAGCATCACCTCATGGAACTCGCCGCCCGCAGCTTTGCGCCGACGCAGGGAGCAGATGCGCCACCAGCCGTGCCGGGCATGGAGGAAACATCACCCCTTCAGCCGCAAGACCTTGCAGGCTTTGACCAGCCTGCCGCGCGGGTTGAGGAAACCTCCGCCGATGACCTGATGGACCGGCCATTGGGTGCGGCACGGGGCCAGCTGCATCTCACTTACATCGTGGCGGAAACCCACAATGGTCTGGTGTTGGTGGATCAACACGCCGCCCATGAGCGGCTGGTGCATGAGCGCATGAAAAAGGCACTGGCAGAGACCGGCATCAAGCGCCAGGCCCTGCTTGTGCCCGAAGTTGTGGAGCTGGGCGCGGACGAAGCCGCAGCGCTGGCAGATCGCTCTGACGAACTGGCCGAACTTGGGCTCGTGATCGAGCCTTTTGGTGACGGGACAATCATTGTCCGCGAGACCCCGGCTATGCTGGGCGATACGGACATTCAGGGTCTTGTGAAAGACCTGGCTGATGAGGTGGCTGATCTGGGTCAAGCCTTGTCGCTCAAGGAAAAGCTGGATGAAGTGTCCGGCACCATGGCCTGCCACGGCTCGGTCCGCGCAGGCCGCAGGCTGACCGCCGTTGAAATGAACGCCCTGCTGCGCGAGATGGAAGTGACGCCCCACTCAGGCCAGTGCAATCACGGCCGCCCGACCTATGTCACCCTCAGCCTGCCCGACATCGAAAAGCTGTTCGGGCGCCGTTAGGGCTTCACCTGCAGGATCAGAACCTGCGTATCGCCATATTCGCGACGATTGAGTTCTTCAAACCCATCCGGACACGGAACGTCGGCTGATGCTGCTTCTTCAAGCACGCACAGGGCGTTCTCATCAAGCCAGCCACCTGCGAGCGCAGAAGAGAGCGCCGTGCCGCCAAGGCCTTTGGCGTAGGGCGGGTCGCAGAACGCAAGCGAGAAGGGTGGGCCGGCTGAGCCTTCGCGGCCACCCAGCTTTGTGGCATCGCGGCGGTAAAGCTTGATGCGGCCTGTCTCTCCCAACGTCTCGGCATTTTCGCGGATCAGGCCACGGCTCTGCGGGTGGTCGTCCACGAACAGCGCAAAGGACGCGCCGCGTGACAGGGCTTCAAGACCCAGCGCTCCGGTGCCCGCAAACATGTCCAGCACGCGCGCACCGTCGAGTGACCAGCCATCAAAATCGCCATGGGCCAACACATTGAAGATCGCTTCGCGGGTGCGGTCCGAAGTGGGGCGCACGCGGGCATCCTTGGGGGCCTTCAGCGGGCGGCCCTTATGGGTTCCGCCGACGATTCGCATTTGGCTTTCCTGAGTTGCCTGGACGTGAAGGCCGCGAACTGGTTAGTTTTCTGCTGGATGGTTTTCCGCCAGATGGGCGCGGACCAGCCTTGCCCTTGGCAGCGCTGCCAGGTTTGCCGCCCGGCTTGCCTGCAGCGGCACTCCGGTTGCCCGGTTTGCCCGCATATGGCTTCGCCCCAGCGCGATCTGTCGGTCGGCTCGATGAACGGTCATTGGGCTTGCCGCGACTTTTGTGTTTGGCCTTGTCCCTCGTTTTGTCCTTGGGCTTGTCTTTTGGCTTCGCCTTGGCCCATCCGCCGGGCTTGGGCGCGCGCGGCGCGCGTTTGACGCTGCCGTCTTCGGCCATCTCGGTTTTGGGGCCCCGGCCCATCTGGTCCTTGAGAACGCGCTCGGGCACTTCCTGCACCACAGCAGGAGGCAGGTCCGCCAGCTCAAACGGGCCATAGGACAGACGGATCAACCGGCTGACTTCAATGTCTACTGCCGCCAGCACACGGCGGATCTCACGGTTCTTGCCTTCGCGCAGACCAATTGTGAGCCATTGGTTGGCACCGCCGGAGGATTGCTCGTCGCGGGTGACGTTGATCTCGCCATATTTGATGCCTTCGACTTCAATGCCGGATCGCAGCTTTGAAATGATGCCATCATGGACCTTGCCGCGCACCCGCACGCGGTAGCGCCGCAGCCAGCCGGTCGCAGGCAGTTCAAGCTGCCGTGCCAGTTCGCCGTCATTGGTCAGCAGCAGCAGGCCTTCTGATGCAATGTCCAGACGGCCAACGGAAATGACCCGCGGTAGGTCCGAGGGAAGTTTCTCAAAAACCGTCGGGCGGCCTTCCGGGTCCTTGGCGGTTGTCACCAGACCCTGCGGCTTGTGATAGCGCCACACGCGCGTTGCCTCGGGCTTTTGCACTTCTGCGCCATTCACCCGAATGACATTGCCGCTGGCGACCTTGAAGGCGGGGGTGGTGAGGCGGATGCCATCCACCTCCACGCGGCCTTCCTCGATCAGCTTTTCAGCATCGCGGCGCGAACACACGCCCGCGCGGGCCAGATATTTGGCAATCCGCTCGCCGCCGGTCGGGAATTCAAGATGGTTTTTGGAAGAATTGTCACTCATGGGGACGGTCTGTAGCAGATGCGCGACAGACCTGCGAGCGGCTTGACCCGGCAGGGCTGCAAAAGGCACGGTCCCGCCATGACACGCCCCATGCAGATTGCTCTGGAAGAAGCCAATGCCGCCGCCGCCCGTGGCGAAGTGCCTGTGGGCGCCGTCGTGGTCTCGCCGTCAGGAGAGGTGCTGGCGCGGGCGGGCAACCGCACCCTAGAGGACAAGGACCCGACCGCGCATGCGGAAATGCTGGCCATTCGACAGGCCTGCGCTGCCCTGGGGACCGAACGGCTGATCGACTGCGATCTCTATGTCACCCTGGAGCCGTGCCCCATGTGCGCCGGCGCTATCTCCTTTGCGCGTATCCGGCGGCTGTATTTTGGGGCAGATGACCCCAAGAGCGGCGGTGTTGAACATGGGGCGCGGGTGTTTTCCCGGTCCACCTGCCACCATGCGCCGGAAGTCTATGGCGACATCGAAAGTGGCCCGTCGCGGGCGCTTTTGCAGGCCTTTTTTGCCGCCCGCCGGGACTAGGCCGACCGCCCCAAAACGTTGGGTCTTCTTGACCTATCGCAAGACCGCTGCAAACACCGTGATGGGAGGTGACGGCGCCAGCGCAAGCCGTTAGAGTCGCCCGCGAAACTACCTATTTCGTCAAAAACACGAGAAAAACGAGGGAACTCGCATGAATTTCGAACATACAGACAAGGTCAAGGAGCTGATCGCGCGCCTTGAGGCCTTTATGGATGAGCACATCTATCCAAACGAAGACACATACAATGCGCAGATGCAGGCCTTCCGCGACGCAGGGAACCCTTGGCAGGTGCCGCAGATCCTCGAAGATCTGAAACCAAAGGCCCGCGAAGCCGGCCTGTGGAACCTGTTCCTGCCGCATTCCGATCTTGGTGGCGGCACCAACAACCTCGAATACGCACCTCTGTGCGAAATCATGGGCCGCGTCGGCTGGGCATCTGAAGTTTTCAACTGCTCCGCACCTGACACCGGCAACATGGAAGTGTTCGAGCGCTATGCCTCAGAAGAGCTGAAGGAAAAATACCTCAAGCCGCTTCTTGCTGGTGAAATCCGTTCCGCCTTCCTGATGACAGAGCCTGCAGTTGCGTCCTCTGATGCCACCAATATTGAAACCAGCATCGTGCGCGATGGTGACGAGTACGTCATCAATGGCCGCAAGTGGTGGTCTTCAGGGCTAGGCGACCCACGCTGCGTCGTTGCCATCGTCATGGGCAAGACCGATCCAGGCGCTGACAGCTACCGTCAGCAGTCACAGATCATCGTTCCCATGGACGCACCGGGCATTGAAATCGTCCGTATGCTGCCAGTGTTCGGCTTTGACGATGCACCGCACGGCCACGCGGAAGTCATCCTCAAGGATGTGCGGGTTCCTGCAGGCAATCTGATCCTCGGCGAAGGCCGTGGCTTCGAAATTGCTCAGGGTCGCCTTGGACCGGGACGTATTCACCACTGCATGCGCACCATCGGTGTAGCGGAACGCTGCCTCGAAAAGATGGTGAAGCGTCTGCTCACCCGCGAAGCTTTCGGCAAGACCATTGCTGAACACTCCGTCTGGGAACAGCGCGTGGCTGAAGCCCGCACCAACATCGAAATGACCCGTCTGCTGACCCTCAAGGCAGCTGACATGATGGACAAGGTGGGCAACAAGGTTGCCCGTGCCGAGATCGCCATGATCAAGGTTGCCGGTCCACGCATTGCGCTGCAGGTCATTGATGATGCGATCCAGGCCCATGGTGGCGGTGGCGTGACATCAGACTTCGGTCTCGCCAAAGCCTATTCCGGCATCCGGACCCTGCGTCTCGCAGACGGTCCCGACGAAGTGCACAACCGCACGATCGCCCGGCTTGAATACAAGCGGCACATGGAAGAGCTGCGCGCTGCTGCCGAATAGCAGTGTCGTGATCGGTCGATCGACAGCTTGTTAAAAGGGCGGCCCGGCACCATATGGTGACCGGGCCGCTTTTTAATGGCAGTCTCAAACCTGAAAGACCATTCGAAGCCTCGATTGGCGACTTGGCCGCCCGAGGCATAAAAATCAGCAGTTTCCCGGGAAATTCGCGTCATAAGCGCCGGGTCCCCAAAGCGCCCATTGCTGCAAGGCAATGCGCCGAAGGAAGAAGCCAATGAAGCTCTACAACAACGATCTGTCACCCTTTTCCGCCCGCTGCCGGCTCATGTTTTATGCCAAAGGCATTGATGTAGAGATGGTGGACCCGTTCTCCGATCTGGAGCCGGACGCCTTCAAGGCTCTGACCCCTTTGGCAAAGGTACCTGCTCTTCAACTGGATGACGGGTGGGTGCTTCCTGAATCAGAAACCATCTGCGAGTACATCGAGCAGATATATCCAGATCCTTCCTTGTTGCCGACCGACCCCAAAGAGCGCGCGAAAGTCCGTCTCATAGGCCGTATCGGCGATCTTTACATGCTCGCGCCACTGACGACGTTGTTCGGCAACATCGACCCCAGCGTGCGCGACCATGACAAGGTCGTTGCAGCCTTCACGGAACTCAAGACCGCTCTTGGCTGGCTGGACAATTATCTGGATGGGTCGGGTCACGCGGTGGGCGGCCAGTTGTCACTTGCTGATTGTGCGCTGGTACCGATCCTGTTCTTTGTGCGTCGAATTCCAGAGATGTTCGGCAAATCATTCTGCCTTCTCGATGCGCACGAGAAGACGACAAAGTACTGGCGGGGCATCTTTGATGAGCCTGCGGTTAACAAGGTCTATGAGGAAATGGACGCGGCTCTCAAGGGCATGCGGTAGGCCACCTGCGGGAAACCAATCTAGGCCGACTGTGCCTGTGTCGCATCGCCGGTCGCAGCATCCGCATCCGGAAGTGCAATCGTCACAGTCGTGCCGCGGCCCGGCGTGCTTTGTATGTCAAAGACGCCGTCCTGCATGTCCACCAGCGCCCGGACAAGTGGTAGGCCAAGGCCAGTGCCCTGACTTGCCAGCTCAGCGTGCCGCACGACCTGTTCAAATGGATTGAGAACCCGTTCAAGGTCCTGCTTCTCGATGCCGACGCCGGTATCCGCCACGCTGATGGCAATGCGCCCATGGGCAGCGTGAACTGCTGACACGGTGATGCGTCCACCGCCTGGCGTAAACTTCACAGCATTTGACAGCACGTTGAGCAGGATCTGGGTCAGGGCGCGTTCGTCAGCATGAATCTGACATCCCTCGACGCCATCCAGCTGAAGCAGAAGCTCAAGCTCTCCCTCCCCAACGCGCGTCTGCACCATGCGGGCAGCTTTTTCGAGCGCGGGGACGATTGCGACTGACTCAAACGAAAGATCGTACTTGCCTGCTTCGATCTTCGACATGTCGAGAATATCGCTGATCAGGGATAGTAGGTGCGCACCGCTTTCGTGGATCAGCTCGGCATATTCCCCGTACTGAGCATTCTCCATCGGTCCAAATATTTCCTGGGTCATCATTTCAGAGAACCCGAGAATGGCATTGAGGGGCGTGCGAAGTTCGTGACTCATGTTTGCCAGGAACCGGGACTTTGTAAGGCTGGCCTGCTCGGCGCGCTCACGGGCAGCCATCAGTTCCTGTTCGCGCGTCTTTTGCTCCGAGATATCACGCGTGCAGGTGACCATGCCCTGATAGTCGCCCTTTTCCCCGTAAATCGGGGTGACCGCGGACTCAAGCCAAAGATACCGTCCGTCCTTCGCCATCATGCGATAGGAAACCCGCCGTGTTTGCAGGTCCCCAAACATCTTGATCATTTCGCGGGCGACCTGCTTGCGGTCCTTTGGGTGCATGTATTCTTCCCAGGAATGCTCCTTGCTTTCACTGGGATGGTAACCAAGCAGCCGTTCGACTGACGGCGAGATGTAGATGAGATCGCCCTTGATATTGTAGCGCGAGATAATGTCGTTGGAATGCTCCGCAAGCAGACGGAATTCCTGCTCTGACTGGCGAATGGTGTTGTTGGCTTTTTCAAGCTCCGTTACATCCTGAGTGACCCCAACCAGGGCCATCGGTTTGCCCGCTGGGTTTCGCTCCACATGCCCTGTCACCATCAAACGGCGATAAGTGCCGTCCGCGTGCCGCATGGAGACAATGTCATTGAAAGATTCGCCGTTGACCATTGCCGCCATGGACTTCTGTGCGATGCCTTCACGTTCATCGTCGGCAATTCTGCCGGCGGCCCACTGCATGTCCGCATCATGTTCGTCACGCTTGAGGCCCAGGATCGAGAACATCCCATCGGACCAGTAGGGGCCAAGCGCCCCATTGTCCCAGCGCCAATGTCCAAAGCCGATGGCCTTTTCTGCGCGTATAATTTCTTCTTCGCGGTTTTTCTGTTTCGTGATGTCGCGGGACACCATGACGATCCCTTTGACGCGCGGGTCATCAACAAGGTTGATCGCGTGAGTCTGTATCCAGACCCATCCGCCGCGCCCATTGCTCATCCGATGGTCGGTGAGCTGTCGGCGTCCCCCATTGACCACCAGATCAACGAAGTCAGCAAACATGGCTTCGAAATCGTCGGGATGAAAATGTTCCGGCGTAAGCTTGTCTATAGAGCCATAGTCGAAGCCAAAGACGTCTGCTGCTTTTGGGCAGGCATAGATAAACACGCCGTCCGCATCGATCACAGAGATCATGTCGGCAGCGTTTTCAACTACGGCACGGAAAAATGAATCCGGCGCATCGGCACTATTGTACCGCAACGCACCGGGCGACAGTTTCCCGCTGGTCTCGTGGTCCTGAGACATTCCTCGACTTCGCAACTTTTGTTCTTGCTGCGGAAAGTCTGCACGCGGAGAGGTTAATATCCTGTAGTTACAGGGTTTTTGAGCCCCTCAAGCTCAAGGATGTCGCCAAAAACTGCGGAAAATGCGGTTGGAGGAAAACCGTCAGTTCCTGCCGCCCACGATGCGCCATGCAGCTTCCGCGAGCATTTTGGCTGCATTGCCATAAAGCGTCGCCCGTTCAGAGCTGGCATTGCCATCCAGCCCGCGCTTGTAAACGCCCTGGGCAATGGAGGCGAGACGGAAGATGGAAAAGCCCACATAGAAGGGCCAGTTCTCGATGTTTTCGCGTTCTGCTCGCTCGCAATAGCGTGCCACATACTCCATCTCGGCAGGGATGCCGGACGTTTCAAAATCAACCCGTGTCAATGTGCCCATTGTGGGGCTGTCGATGTGATAGAGCATCGAGTTGTAGCCAAGGTCGGCTAACGGGTGGCCGATGGTTGATAGCTCCCAGTCCAGCACAGCAATCATCCTGGGCTCGGTTGGATGGAACATGGTGTTCTCAAGCCGGTAGTCGCCATGGGCGATGGAGACAGAAGCTTCCGCCGGCACATTATCCGGCATCCATGCAATGAGCTTTTCCATTTCATCGATGGTTTCGGTTTCGGCGGCCCGGTACTGCTTGATCCAGCGCGATATCTGCCGGTCATAATAGTTGCCTGGTCGGCCAAACTCACCAAGGCCAACAGCTTCAAAATCCACCTTGTGCAGTTCCGCCAGAACGCGATTCATGTCGTCGTAGATGGCAGCGCGCTCATCCGGCGTCAGATCCGGCAGGGTCGGGTCGCGGAACACGCGGCCTTCAAGATGTTCCATGATGTAAAACGACGTGCCGACCACAGCATCGTCTTCGCACAGGGCATACATGTGCGGCACCGGCACCGGCGTATCCGCCAGCGCCTTCATGACGGTGTATTCGCGATCAACCGCATGTGCGCTTGCCAGCAATTGCCCGGGAGGCTTCTTGCGCATCACATATTTGCGGTTGGGTGTGACCAGCTGGAAAGTCGGGTTCGACTGGCCACCCTGGAACTGGCGGATTTCCAGCGGACCTTCATAGCCGTCCACATTGGCCTCACACCATTCTTCAAGTGCTTTTTGGTCAAAGCGATGGCGGTCGAGGACATCGATTGTTTCCGGGTTGGTTTCCGGGGTGGCTTCGGGCATGGGACTTCCAGACTGTATGCAAATTCAGGTTCGCCGGTGTCCTAGCATGGGGGCTCGGGCCGCGCGACACCCCCTGACCGCATACTCGACAGGACAGATCGGGAATGCTGCAATCCCAAGATGTATCAGACGACAGAATCACCAGAGCTTCCTGATATTTCCGAAGCCGCTGAGGGTGCCCAGACACTGCTCGCGCCCCTGTGGCAGTGGATCGTCACCGACGTTGCGACCATTCCCGTCGCCATCCAGCTTGGCATTCTGGCGGCCATCGTCCTTGTGTCGATTGCCCTGGGCCGGCGCCTGTCACCGCAGGTTGAACGACTGGCCGCAAAGACTGACGGGCGCGCCTGGCTGAGCGGCCGTCTGAACCGGCTGGCGACGCTGACCGCACCGCTGGCGGCCAATCTGATGACGTGGCTTGCCACGCTTGCCATGCGCGCGGCAGACCAGCCGGCTGAATTGTTGTCCAGTGCCACAAATCTGTTGCTGGCGTGGTTGCTCATTCGTCTCATCACGGCGATGACCCGCCAGACCGGTCTCACCCAGCTCGTCGGTGCCGTCATCTGGTTCGTTGCCGCCCTTGCGATCCTTGGATGGCTGGAGCCGTTTGTGGCGGCGCTGGATGCGGCGGCCTTCACGGCCGGTGAGATGCGGATTTCGCTGCTCACTATCATCAACGGTGTCATCCTTGTGGGGGCATTGGTGTGGGTCGCAATCTTTGCGTCGGCCCTGCTCGAAAGCCAGCTGAGGCGGGTGGATGGGGTGACGCCCGCAGCAGGAGTGCTGGTCGGCAAAGTGCTGCGCATCGGCTTCCTGACCGTTGCCGTGCTCGTCGGCCTCACATCCCTGGGTATCGACTTTACGGCTGTCGCAGTCTTCTCCGGGGCCATTGGTGTGGGCATCGGCTTTGGCCTGCAGAAGGTTGTCTCCAACCTCATAAGCGGCATCATCTTGTTGCTCGACCGGTCCATCAAACCCGGCGACGTGATCGAGATTGGCGAGGCCTATGGCTGGATATCCAAGCTGGGCGCGCGCTACGCCGCCGTCGTGACCCGAGACGGCAAGGAATATCTCATTCCCAACGAAGACCTGATCACCCAGCAAGTTGTGAACTGGTCGTTCTCCAACCGCGCCGTGCGGATCAAGATCGCGGTAGGCGTCAGCTATCAGTCCGATGTGCGCAAGGCGCTGGAGCTGATGATGCAGTCCGCTGAAGAGCACAAACGTGTGCTGTCGTCGCCACCCCCGGCCACGCGGCTGGTGGGCTTTGGCGACAACTCGGTCGATCTTGAATTGCGTATCTGGGTAAATGATCCCGAAGCTGGCGTGGTGAATGTCTCCAGCGACATTCGCCTGCATATCTGGGATCTGTTTCACGAGAATGATATCGAGTTCCCGTTCCCGCAGCGCGACCTGCACATTACCTCAGCCGATGGTCTCAAGGAGACCATGGCCGAAGTTATGCAGAATAGGCGGGACTAAACAGCGCCCGCCTTTTGAGCGTAGAACCAGCCTTCATCCGCCAGCGGACGAACATTGGCCGCCATGGTCTTTGCGTGGTCGCTGGCTGCCGTTCCGTCGCGCACCCGACCGGCAATGCCCTGCAGAATGCCCGCAAGACGCATGAAGTTATACGCATAGTAGAAATCAAGATTGTCGATGCCTTGGCGGCCGGTCCGGTCGCAATAGGCTTTGACGTAATCCTCAAAGCTGGGGATGCCCAGAGCCGCAAGGTCATGATCCTTAAGAGACCCCGTACCGCCGCCTGTACCGGCGCCAGGCATTTTCCACTGCATGGTGTGATAGGTGAAATCACCCAGCGGGTGACCCAGCGTGCTGAGTTCCCAGTCGAGCACTGCAAGCACGCGCGGCTCGGTGGGATGCAGCACCATGTTGTCCAGGCGATAGTCACCATGAACGATGGAGTTTGAGTCTTCGTCGGGAATGTTGTTCGGCAACCATTCCATGAGCTTGTTCATGGACTCGATGGTTTCCGTCTCACTGGCCACATACTGCTTGGACCAGCGCGAAATCTGACGCGCAAAATAGTTACCCGGCTTGCCGAAGTCACCAAGGCCGACTTTCTCGTAGTCCACCATGTGCAGCTTGGCGATGGTGTCGTTCATCGCGTCATAAATCTGGCCGCGGCTCTCTTTTGTTTCCTTGGGCAGCAACGCTTCCCAAAGAATGCGGCCTTCGACCATTTCCATGACGTAAAACATCGTGCCGATGACATCGTCGTCTTCGCACAGGGCGTAGGCCTTGGGCACAGGAACATTGGTATCACCCAGTGCGGAGATCACTTTGAACTCGCGATCAACAGCATGCGCAGACGGCAGCAGCTTGCCTGGCGGCTTGCGACGCAGAACATATTTCTTCTTCGGTGTGACCAGCTGATAGGTCGGGTTGGACTGCCCGCCCTTGAACTCACGGACTTCAAGCGGGCCTTCAAAGCCCTCAACCGTATCGTTCAGGTACTCAAACAGTTTGGTCTCATCAAACCGGTGATTGTCCGCCACACCTTTGGTGCCGGAGAACATCTCCTGGCGGTCATCCGATTCTGCTGCATCACTCATCGGGACATTCCCTATTCAGTTTCTTGGTTTGCTTGATTCTTGGGTGTCGTATGTCTCAAATTCGTAGGGGCATTCAGGCCTTTTCGCGTTCTATCGCGCGCCAGCCAATGTCGCGGCGGCTAAAGCCTTCAGGCCAGTCAATCTTGTCTACCGCAGCATAGGCCAGCGCCTGCGCTTGCGCCACCGATGGTCCCATTGCGGTTACCGCGAGGACGCGGCCGCCTGTCGCAACGATCTGGCTATCTTTCTCAGCCGTGCCCGCGTGGAAAATCTCCACGCTGTCACCGGCACCTGCGGTGTCCAGATTGTTGATCGGCGTGTTTTTCTCATAGCTGCCGGGATACCCGTTCGCAGCCATGACGACGCTCAATGCCGGGTCGTCATGCCAGGTCACACTGGCACCGGACAGATCACCGCGCGCGGCAGCATCAAGCAGCGGCAACAAATCACTCTGCATACGCATCATCAGCACCTGGCATTCCGGATCACCGAAGCGCGCATTGTATTCAATAAGCTCAGGACCTTTGTCGGTGATCATCAGACCGGCAAAGATCACGCCCTTGTATGGCATGCCGTCTGCCTTGAGCGTATCCAGCGTTGGCTGGATCATTCTGGTCATGGTGAACTCGACCAGATCAGGCGTCATCACAGGAGCCGGAGAGTAGGCGCCCATGCCGCCGGTGTTAGGCCCCACGTCACCATCGCCGACGCGCTTGTGATCCTGAGCGGTGACAAGCGGCACGGCGCGGTCACCGTCGCACAGGGCAAAGAAGCTGGCTTCTTCGCCTTCCAGAAAGGCTTCGACCACAACTTCTGCGCCGGCCTCACCAAAGCGTCCATCGAAGGCTTCGGTGATGGCGTTTTCGGCATCCGTCAGGTCCATGGCCACGGTCACGCCCTTGCCCGCAGCCAGCCCGTCCGCCTTGATCACAATAGGTGCGCCTTGCGCGCGCACATAGGCCAGCGCGTCGTTAGCATTGGTGAAATGGCGGTAGGCGGCAGTGGGAATGCCCGCGCGCTGGCAAATGTCCTTGGTGAAGGCCTTGGACCCTTCAAGCTGGGCGGCCTTGGCGCTGGGGCCGAAGACACGAATGCCAGCCTCTTCCAGTCGGTCCGTCAGGCCAGCCACCAGCGGACCTTCCGGGCCGACAACCACCAGGTCAATCTGGGTGTCGCGGGCAAAGGTCACCAGCGCGTCGAGGTCCTCAACGCCGATGGCCACGCATTCCGCAACGGCCTTCATGCCGGCATTGCCGGGGGCGACGTAAAGCTTGGTGAGCTTGGGGCTCTGGGCCAGTTTCCAGCACAAGGCGTGTTCGCGTCCGCCGGAGCCTACCACCAATACTTTCATGTCTGCCGTGCCCGCCAAAAGGAGGTGAAAGGAGTGCCCTTTGGGTTTGCCCGATAGCCTATCGCGCTGCCGAAGGGTATGCTGACCGGGTTCTAGCACGAAGTCTCGCGCCCTTAGAACCCGCCTTCCTTTCAACCGGATTCGTACCTGCAAGGCTACCTGAATTGGCTACTGATTCTCTTGATGCACCTGCCTTGGGCAACGCCCCTGAATACTCCGTTTCGGAGATATCCGGGGCCGTCAAACGCATGGTCGAGGACCAGTTCGGCCATGTGCGGGTGCGCGGCGAGATCGGCCGTGTGTCCCGACCGGCCTCCGGCCACATCTATATGGACTTGAAGGACGATCGCGCCGTCCTGTCCGGTGTGATCTGGAAGGGCAACGCGTCGCGCCTGGCAACCCAGCCCGAGCAGGGTCTGGAGGTGATCGCCACCGGCCGCCTCACAACGTTCCCCGGCCAGTCAAAATATCAAATCGTCATCGAATCCATTGAGCCTGCCGGTGTCGGCGCGCTGATGAAGCTGCTGGAAGACCGCCGCAAGAAGCTCGCCGCAGAAGGTCTGTTTGATGCGGGCCACAAGAAGCCGCTGCCGTTTCTGCCGGATGTGATCGGCGTCGTGACGTCCCCGTCCGGTGCCGTCATCCGCGATATCCTGCATCGCGTCCGCGACCGTTTCCCGCGCCATGTGCTGGTCTGGCCGACGCGGGTGCAGGGGGAAACCGCAGCCGCGGAAGTCGCCGCGGGCATCAGGGGCTTCAACGCGCTAGAGCCGGGCGGAGATATCCCGCGCCCGGACCTGATCATCGTCGCGCGCGGCGGTGGCAGTGTTGAGGATCTGTGGCCTTTTAACGAAGAGGTCGTGGTGCGCGCGGCCTTTGAAAGCGATATCCCGCTGATCTCGGCCGTGGGTCACGAGACCGACACGACACTGATCGACTTTGCGTCTGACCTGCGCGCCCCAACGCCCACGGCGGCTGCCGAACATGCCGTGCCGGTGCGCGCTGATCTCATCGCGCAGGTGATGGAGCAGGGCGCCCGCCAGCACCGCACTATGACCCGCAGACTGGAGCAGGCCCGCACCGATGTGCGCAGCCTCGCCCGCGCCCTGCCAAAGCCCGAACGCCTGCTGGAAATCCAGCGCCAGCGACTGGACGTGGCCGGGGAGCGACTGGTCAGCCATCGCGGACGTTTCCTGCAGGACCGCCGCACCACTTTGGCCAATTGGGCAGGGCGGCTGGAAGCCCGTCGCCCCCAGGCACAGCTGGCCCAGTCCCGCAAGGACCTGGATGCCCTGGGCGAACGCCTTCTGCGCCGCCGCGATGTGGCCGCCCAAACTGCACGGCGCGCCCTCGACCCCATGGCCCAGCGTCTGCCGCGCGTCTTTGCAGCCCACGTGGAAAACCGTCGCAAGCGTCTGGATCAGGCCGTGCGGCTGTTGGAAACCCTCTCCCACAAGAGTGTGCTGGATCGCGGCTTTGCACTGGCCCTTGATGGGGACGGCAAACCCATTCGTTCAGGCGATGCCGCGCGCGCAGCCGGACGGTTCGACCTTGAATTTGCCAATGCCGACCGGGTGACAGTCGAAACCGTTGATGGGCCCGCGCCCAGGGGCGGTGTGAAAAAGACCGCACCGGCCAAAAAGGCTGCACCAAAACGCAAGGGGCAGGGTGAGCTGTTCTAGGCTGTTGTCCTGTCTCCATCACGCACCATCTCCGTGTCTCCGGGCTTGACCCTGAGCCTACTCTCACCCGTTGTTCATCTCAGCATTTGCGAGTGGGCCCCGGATCAAGTCCGGGGCTACGGGGGAGATTGAGTTGCGGGCCGCGCGACATCGCTGCCCTGTTCCTGCCGCTATCGCCCGTGATAAGTATGGGGGCGAACGAGACATTTAATGAGGATTGGCCGTGAACCGGTTTGACAGTCAGATGGGCGGCGAAGCGCGCCTTCGCTATCTCGATGCAGATTTTGATGTTCTGGCACCGGGCTCCTTTGTGACCTGCGCTGTAACAGGCGAACGAATTGCGCTTGATGAGCTCCGCTACTGGAGCGTCGATCGGCAGGAACCCTATGCGGGCGCTGAGGAAATGGTGAAGAGGGATCTGGGTGTTGCGTAAATCAGCAATTGCAGCGGCAGCGCTCGCCCTGTTCGCCACACCCGCCTTCGCGCTCGAACTGGACGGTGATCTCAGCCAGGGCGGCATGGTCATCGGTACTGTCGAGCCGGGCAGTGAGGTTTCACTGGATGGCGACATGCTGCCCGTGACAGACGACGGCAAGTTCGTCATCGGCTTTGGCCGCGATCATGGGCCGACGGCCCTGCTCGCAGTCATGAAGGACGGGACGGAAGAGCAGGAAGTCTGGCCGCTGGAGATTGCCAAGCGCGACTACGACATTCAGCGCATTGACGGTCTGCCACCCGGCAAGGTCGGCGGGTTTTCAGCAGCCACCCTCAAACGCATCCGCGCGGACAACGCGCAGGTGGCCGCCGCCCGTCGCGACACGAGCCGCGACGAACATTTCCTGTCTGGCTTCATCTGGCCGACCAAGGGGCGCATTTCCGGCGTCTATGGCTCCCAGCGGGTCCTGAACGGCGAGCCACGTCGTCCGCATTTCGGCATTGATATTGCGGCGCCCACTGGTACGCCGGTTCTGTCTCCGGCGTCAGGTACAGTTCGGCTGGCGGAAAGAGATCACTTCTTTACCGGCGGCATCGTCATCATCGACCATGGGTTCTCAGTGAATTCGACCCTGTTCCACCTGCACAGCGTGGATGTGGAAGTCGGTCAGGTGGTGGCGCAGGGTGAACAGATCGGCACCGTCGGTGCGACGGGCCGTGCAACCGGCCCGCATCTGGACTGGCGCATGAACTGGGGCAAGCAGCGTCTTGATCCACAGCTCATTGTAGGGCCCATGCCTCAGTAAGACCGCATGATCTGCGACCTAGTCTTTCGGCCAGCGGTTGTGCAGCCATAGCCACATGCCCGGGCGCTGCCTGATCCAGTCTTCCAGAAACGCGTTGACCTTGAGCGTGATGGCAGCGATGTCCGCCTGCATGTCGCCGGTCTTGTCGTGCTCAAGCGGCGGCCAGAAACGGATGCGGAACTTCGTGCCCGCCACCCGTTCAAACGTCACCGGCACAATCGGCACATTGTAGCGAAGCGACATGGTGGCGGGGGCTGCCGGAGACATGGCCGGGCGGCCAAAGAAAGTGCTCTCAATGCCGTCATTCATCTTCTGGTCTGCCAGCATGCACAGGCTGACGCCCGACTTGAGACATTTCACAAGCTCGCGCGCACCGGACGGACCCTTGGGGACCTGATGGGCCATGATGTGCTGCTGGCGGGCATTGGTGATCCACGCATCGACGGCAGGGTTGTTGGGCGCGCGATAGATTTCCGCCCCCTCTACACCCGCCCGCGCCACCGTCAGCGGCATCAATTCCCAGTTCGCAAAGTGACCGGAAACAAAGATGGCGGATTTGCCGTCTTCAGCAAAACTGGCGAGGACATCAGCGCCAAGGACTTCGATATCGGCATCATCGGCATCCGGGCCACCGGTTGAGAAGCTGCCCAGATGCGGGTATTCGCCGGCGACACGGCCCAGATTGTCCCACATCTGTGAAAGGTAGTCGGCGCGCTGCTGCGGCGTCAGGTCCGGCAGCACCCGGGCCATGCTGGCATCCGCCTTTTTGTGCCGGGAAATCTTCGGGCCGATGGTGCGGAACAGCCAGCCGCCAAAGGCCGACGCGCGTTCGCGGCCGAGCGTCTTGAACGCCCCCATGAGGAGCGAAAAGCCTGCCGATTCCAGCTTGTGCTGCCAGCCGCTCATAGGTGCTGTTCCTTCAAAAGGCCTTGTAGTCGCCCGCCCGAGAGGCGGCATTGATACGCGCCTTCAGCAGTTGGTCAAGCGCCTCCGGGTCATCAAAAACAACTTCCACCGGAAGTGTATGGGCGTGGGTGCGCAGTTCAGCCAGCGCCCCGGAATGGCCCGAGCCGCTCAGTCGCGCCATGTCTTTTTCCGTGGTGACGAGCGTCAGGCCTTGGTCACGCGCGCGGCTGAGCAAGGCCTGTGCTTCGTCGTCCGTGAAGCTGTGATGGTCACCAAAGACCTGCGTCTCGCGAATGTCCGCGCCCAGACTGTCCAGCGTATCAAAAAACTTCTGAGGTCTTCCGATGCCTGCAAACGCCAGGACCTGCTTGCCGCGCCATTGCTCCGGGTCACCGGATGGGGCGAGGGCTCCTGCAATAACAGTCAGGTCGCGCGAGCGGGCCTGTGAGATGACATCATCCGCGGCGTTGCCCTTGCCCATGACGACCAGGCAATGGGCGCGCGCCAGAGCATCATCCGCCGCCTCGCGCATGGGGCCGGCGGGAATGAGCAAGCCATTGCCAAGACCCGCCCCCGCATCAATCACCACAATGCCGGCATCCTTGTGCAGGGACGGGTTTTGAAACCCGTCATCCATCACCACAACACTGGCCCCCTTGTGGCCTGCCAACTCAGCCCCCTTGGGGCGGTCACTGGAAACGACAGTGGGAAAGCTGCGCGCAAGCAGCAAAGGTTCGTCACCCACATCAATGGCATGGGATTTTTCCGCGTCCACAATCAGCGGCCCTGACAGGCGTCCGCCATAGCCACGCGTCAGGAAAGTCGGCTGTTCGCCAAGAGCAGCCAGCCGCTTGGCAATCGCGATGGCAACCGGTGTCTTGCCGCTGCCGCCTGCCGTGATGTTGCCGACGCACACAACCGGAATGCTGGCGCGCTGTGGCACGACCATGCTGGCGCGTGCTCGGGTGACCGATGCATAGAGCGAGGCTACCGGCGTCAGCACGCGGGCCAGCCAGTGATTGGGGGACTGCCAGTGATCAGGTGCGCGCATCGGGCGTGCCTCCTGTGGCTGCGTCAATAAAAGGCAGCAGGTCGGCAAGCGTTGCTTCAAGCGCCCCGGTCAGGCTGCCCGCCGTTTCAGCGGCAGCTGTGACCCGTGCGCCAGCCAGCACGCCGTCAGACATGAGCCGCCCGACGGCTGCCGCCAGCGATGGTGCGTCAGACACCGTTTCGCTGGCTTTGTGGGCTGCAAAGGCGCGGTAGATGTCCTCAAAATTGTGTACATGCGGGCCGGTCAGAATGGCCGCCCCAAGCAGCGCTGGCTCAATAGGATTGTGTCCACCCACGCGCACCAGCGACCCACCCATGAACACAATCGTCAGGATACGGAAGAAGCCGCCAAGCTCGCCAAGGGTGTCTGCCAGATAGATGTCTGTCCGGCCGGTGACACGATCACCTGTGCTGCGCCGGGCCACTTCCAGATCCATCTCTCGCAACATGCGCGCAATCTCTGGGCCGCGCTCTGGATGCCGGGGAACGATGACCGTCAGCAAGCCAGGAATGGCTTTCTTCAGCAGTTGGTGCGTGTCCGCAATGATGTGTTCTTCACCGGAGTGCGTGCTGGCAGCGACCCAGGCGGCACGGCCCGCCAGAAGACGCGTAAGATCACCCATGAGCCCGTCAGGCGCCGGTGGCGGTGCGGCATCTACCTTGAGATTGCCAACAGCCTTCGCGCTCGTGGCGCCAAGGCGTTGGAGGCGCGCGGCGGCTGTATCGTCCTGCGCGAGCACCAGATCAAAGCTGCCGGTAATGGTGCGGGCCGCATTGCTCCACCAACCCCAGCCGCGTTCAGAAGAGGCAGACATGCGCGCATTGATAAGCGCCATTGGGATGTTGCGGTCACGCGTCATGGTGATGAGGTTGGGCCAGAGCTCGCTTTCCACCAGCACAGCCGCGTCAGGCCGCCAATGATCCAGAAAGCCTGAAACAGCATTGGGCGTATCCACCGGCACGAACTGATGCAGGGCGCGCTCCGGCAGGCGTTTGCCAAGCAGCTGCGCCGAAGTGACGGTGCCCGATGTCACCAGCAAGGTGAGGTCGGGGCGTGCCGCGAGAATGCGATCAATGAGCGTGAGGATCGACAGGGATTCACCGACGCTGGCGGCATGCAGCCACACCAGATATCCGGCAGGGCGCGCCAGACCGGGTGTGCCCAGACGCTCGCCCATACGCACCGGATCTTCCTTGCCGCGCGTCATGCGCCGCCGCAGATAGGCCGGGATCAGCGGCGCAAGCAGACGTGTCAGACCGCGATAGATCCCAAGGCCACTCATGTGAGCGGCTCCAGCGGTGGGTGACCCATATGGGCGCGCGTTTCAGCACTGAGGGCTTGCAGCACCGTATCGAGATGGGCGCGGGTGGCTTCCATCGCCTCTGCATCTGCTTCGCGGGGGACATGGATCGGCTCCCCCCATTTGATGAGGCCGCGGGAGAACGGGCGGTGCAGGGCAAAGCGGTCCCAGCTGTTCATGATTTTCGCGCGGTTGGATGCGCCGGCGATGGGCAGGATCGGCACGCCTGACAGGCGCGCCAGGACAATCAACCCTTCCTTGGATTGCATGCCCGGGCCTTTGGGGCCGTCCGGCGTGATGCCGATGCTGTCGCCGTCTTTGAGCATCTTGAGCATGCCGCGCAACGCAGCGCGTCCGCCTTTGTCCTTGCCGTTCTTGTCAGAGGAGCCGCGCACGGCGCCGATGTTCAGTTTGGCCAGCGCCTGCGCAATCATCTCACCGTCGAGATTCTGAGAGATCAGCATGCTGATGGGTTTTTCACAGCGCCAGCAATCAACAATGATGAGCATCTGCCCGTGCCAGAACGCCACAATGAATGGCTTGTCCGCTTTCCAGAACTGCTCTGGAATGTGCTGGTTCTCAACCTCGATGCGGCTGGTCCACAGCATGAAGCGGATGTACCACGCCGCCACAGTGGAGATGAGGCCCGCAACAAACGCTGATCTGGCAATCTTCTTGAACAGGGGTTTGCTCCGCCTTTAGTCCGGGCAGTCGGCGTCGTTGTCAGGATCAAGCAGTTTGTGCAGATGCACGATGAAGTAGCGCATCTGCGCGTCATCCACCGTGCGCTGGGCTGCCGACTTCCAGGCTTCATGCGCCTTGGCGTAGTTGGGATAGACACCCACAATGTCGAGCTTGGAGACATCCTCAAATTCGGTGTCCGCCAGATCCGTCAGCCGACCGCCCATGACCAGATGCAGCAACTGCTCGGGTTTGTCGTCGCCAACTGTATCTTCGCTCGTTACGTCGTCGCTCATGATGTCATGTCTCCCCACAAAACACGCTCCCGGTCTCAGCCCGGCAGCACGATCGCACCAATACGATCATGAAGGGCGCGGTGCAAAGCAGGCCCTGCCGCAACCACCGTGCGGTGGCGCGGGTCTTTGGCATTATAGGTCAGACCGTTGCCTGTGTGGCTGGTCATATGACCACCGGCCTCATGCACGATGAGGTCAGCGGCTGCCAGGTCCCAGTCGTTTTTCCAGTTCATCACCAGCATGGCGTCAAAATCGCCGGATGCGACGAGGGCACCGCGATAGGCGATGGAGTTGCGCTGGGCGATATCCATGGGCGGCCATTTTTGCGGCCAGGCCGGGTGCTGGAACATGTCAGCGGCCCCCAGCATGCGGCAACCTTCCACGTCAGGCACATCGGTGACCGAAATCGGCTTGCCGTTGAGGAGCGCACCCTTGCCTGCCTGCGCTTCAAACAATTCATCCGTCGCCGGGTTGTAGATGGCACCGGCCACCGGACGGCCATTGTCGATCAACGCCGCCACAACGGCGAAGTGCGGACGGCCCTTGATGAAGGCGCGGGTGCCGTCGATCGGGTCCACCATCCACTGGCGCGTGGTTTCCAAACGCGCCGCATCGTCTTCGGTTTCTTCCGACAGCCAGCCATAGTCCGGTTGTGCCGCGCGCAGCCGCTGCTTCAGCAGGGCATCGACTGCGAGGTCTGCCTCTGTGACAGGTGTGCCGTCCTTCTTGTCCTGGGACGTGACCCCGGCCTTGAAATGCGCAAGCGCCAGCGCGCCGCCTTCACGCACGGCGTCCAGCAGAATGGCGTGGTCTGAGGCGACATCAAGCTCCGGCAATGGTCATGCCTTCAACACGCATGGTGGGCGCATTCGTGCCGTAGCGGAACACAAGATCGCTGGCCGGTGTCATGGCCATGAACATGTCCTTGAGGTTGCCCGCAACGGTGATTTCAGTGACCGGGAATGTCAGCTCTCCATTCTCGATCCAGTAGCCCGCAGCGCCGCGTGAATAGTCACCGGTAATGCCGTTGACGCCCATGCCGATCAGTTCGGTGATGTAGAAGCCTTCTGTGATGTCCGCCATCAGCTCTTCCACACTGAGCTTGCCTGCTTCCATGTAAAGATTGGTGGTGGAGGGACCCGGAGGGCCCCCGGTGCCGCGCGCGGCGCGGCCGGATGTTTCAAGACCCAGCTGGCGGGCGGAAGATGAATCCATGATCCAGCTTTGAAGAACGCCGTCTTCAACCAGTGCCAGCTTTTCTGCCGCAACGCCTTCGCCATCAAACGGTTTTGAGGAGCGACCACGAATGATGCGGGGGTCGTCAATGATGGCAAGGCCTGACGCCATTACCTGCTCACCCATGCGGTCCTTCAGGAAACTTGTGCCGCGGGCAACAGATGAGCCGGACACTGCACCCGCCAGATGACCGACAAGGCCTCCGGAGACGCGCGGATCATAGATGACCGGCACCGCCTGGCTTTTCATCTTGCGCGGGTTGAGGCGCTTGACGGCTTTGTCGGCCGCGCTCTTGCCGACTGTTTCGGGCGCATCCAGCTCAGACAGATGCCGCGATGACGTGTAATCATAATCACGCTCCATTCCGGTGCCTTCGCCTGCAAGGACGGAGCATGAGATGGAGTGAGAGCTGCCGGAATACGTGCCTTCAAACCCGTCGCTGGTGACAAGCGCCACCTGTGAGCGGCTCCAGCCGGCCCCGGCCCCCATGGAGTTGGTCACGCCTGCAACATCAAGGGCAGCTTTTTCAGCCGCCTCGGCACGTGATGCCAAAGTGTCCGCGTCCGGCTCCTGAC
Organism: Pyruvatibacter sp. HU-CL02332; assembly: GCF_040362765.1. Taxonomy (NCBI): domain Bacteria; kingdom Pseudomonadati; phylum Pseudomonadota; class Alphaproteobacteria; order Hyphomicrobiales; family Parvibaculaceae; genus Pyruvatibacter; species Pyruvatibacter sp. HU-CL02332. Next base: position 1,133,422 of record NZ_BAABWK010000002.1, on the reverse strand, counting down.
CATCATCCAGATCAAGGTCGGCAATGTCTGTGGCGAGGCGGGCTTTGTCAGCCAGACCGCAATAGGGATCATCCGGCGCGATGCGCGCCATGGCGATGACGCGCTCAACCGCTTCGTCCAGCGCCGGGCCGCTTGTGTCCGTCAGCGAGACGACCGCCTGCCGCATGGCCCCGTCGTCACCCTTCACCATGGCGCGAATACCAAGGTCCGTGCCTTCGGACCGTTCCACATCTTCAAGTTTGCCCATGCGGAAGGAGACGCCCAGCGAGGTGCCTGCCGCGGCAATGGCGTCCGCCGCATCGGCGCCTGCGGCCATGAGTTTTTTGACGGCGGTGGAGGCAAGCTCAAGATCGGTCTTGGACGGAATGGTCATCGGGGCAATCGGCCTGAAAAAGACGCCTGAAAAGACGAGGAAATGCGCGCAAATGCTATGGACTCACGCGGGCGTGAGGCTGATATAGCGCGTGAATGGGCTATAAGTCCTCATATAGCCTGAAAGCGGGGGCCATGCGCCCCTCAGGGCACAAAATTGCCGATTTTTTCCCTGAACTGGCATATGAGCAGATGTGGCGGGGCTGAAGTGGAGGGGCTGACATGAGAGTGAGTGCGGCAAACCGGCGTATTCTGCGCGCTGGCCTTATAGCGGGCGTTCTTGCGACCCTTCTGGCCGCCTGTGCCGGGGGGCGGGATCAGCCCATCGCCAAGCGAATCTATGAATTGCACCCCGGTGGCCAGCCTTCTCCGGAGCATTTCGTCATCTGCTCGGGCCATGGCTGCTATGAGCGCCATGACGTGCATCTCTCCGAAGGTCAGTGGGAAGGCGTGCGTTCTGTTTTTGCGCAGGCGCCAGCCAATGCCGAGGAAGAGCGCAAGCTGATTGGCCTTGCCGTGTCAAAACTTGAAAAGCTGGCAGGGGCGCAAACCGGCACTGATGCGGATCTGGGCGGCACCTACTCAAACTTCTGGCTCGCCAACCAGCTCGACTGTGCCGACGAAACCGTCAACACCACCACCTATCTCAAACTGCTGGTCGCTGACGGCCTGATTACCAAGCACCGGCTTGGCGGGCGGCTCCACAAGGGTGACATCATCGATTACCTGCCGCACATGGCACCCACCATCATTGACCAGGAAACCGGTACGCAGTGGGTCGTGGACAGCTGGTATCTGGACCATGGCGAGCCGCCGGAAATTACCACGGCAGCTCTTTGGCGTACGGATTACGCGACCTGGGGCTCCACCGGAAAACCGGCGCGCCCCTAGGCCCCGTTAGCCGCAGAAAACCGCTAGGCGAAGTCGATCCCTTAGCCGAATACGATCCAAAGACATCCAACGCCCAGCGCCAGCACGCCAATCCAGGTGGACAGGGTGCCAATCTGGCGGAAGAGGGAAATGCCGTTGGTAATGCCGATGGCGTGGCCCACCCGGCCGACCGTTACCAGCAGACCGGCGATGTGGATGAGCGTGGTGGAGGCCCCCAGCAGCGCCAGGGCAATCAGACCTGGCAGCGCAATGGCAACATATTCCACATTGTTACCGTGGGCGCGTATGGCGCGCTCCATGTCGTCATTGCCGCCAGTGCCCAGGCTGATCTCGTGCTTGGCCCGTTGGCGTACCACCAGAATGGCCAGTATCAGCGTCAGGATGAGATTGAGCCCGATATAGAGTCCGACGGCTTCGGCTTGTGTTCCAACCATGTGATCCCCCGTTTTTTATTTGTGTGATGGAGGCGGAGTATTGGTCAATCGGCGGCAAATCGCCAGACCCGTGCATTGCGCACGTCGGTGTCGTCCAGATCGCGGGCGGATTTGACGCCATACCCGATCACCGGCTCCAGATCCTTGCGGGGCAGGAACGTGCGGCCGGGGTCGCCGATCAGCACCTCGCGGCCTGCATGGGCTTCTTCTCCAAGCCAGTCCCGCACGCGCTCGGCAACGGATTGCTCGTAGCAAATGTCGCCGGCGATGATGACGTCGAAGTCGGCAAGGCTTTGCCCCACCAGATCATCGGTGGACGTATCGAGAGTAATGGCGTTGGCGTCCGCATTCATCTGCGCGGCGACGGCGGCCAAGGGATCAATGTCAGCCGCAAGCACATGGGTGGCGCCGCAGAGCTTGGCGGCAATGCCGCTGATGGCACTACCGGACGCAAAATCCAGCACGCGCTTGCCGCGAACCCGCTCCGGTTCATCCAGCAGCAGGCGTGCAAGTGCCTGCCCGCCCGCCCAGGCAAACGCCCAATAGGGCAGGACGATGCCATCGTCCCACAGATCACGCTGTGTCTTGTTCCACAGGGGCGCGCGCTCATCAGCCAGATGAAGTTTTATCTCCGGCACAAGAGGCGCTGTTTGAACAACAGAATTGCCCGCCACATAGGCCTGCGGGTCTGTCTCCGCCGGACGGGGCTCAATGTCAGGCGGCATTTGGTTTGGCCGACGTATCCACTTCATCAAAGCCTTCAGAAATGATGCCGGAGACACGCCGGGTGCGGGCGTTGTGCACCATTTCGCCGGGCCGGTCCTCGTCATCCGGACGCGACGTTGCCATCTTGATGACGTCGAAATAGCTGTCCTTGATTTCCATCTTTTCGCCGTGGCCATTCGCCAGCAGGTATGTGTGCAGCTTGGGCAGGTTGTAGCAGGGCACCCACATGAACAGGTGATGCTCCACGTGATAGTTCACGTAGCCCGGTGCCATCACCAACCGCATGAACCAGCCAGCCTTTGTGGTCCGCGCATTTCGGAATGGGTCGCTGTCGTCAGGCACCATGGCGTGCTCGGCAATATTGCGAATGCGCGTTACCGCCTGATGCCAGGTGAGCATGGGCAGCACCCAAAGCAGAAAATAAAGATACCACTGGCCTGCCAGCGCCAGGATCGAGAACAGTACCAGATTGGTGAAGACCGCAGGTCCAAGCTTGGCAGCAAACCGGTCAATGCGCTTGTCCCACGGCAAAGAGGGATCGCCCAATGCGTTGAGGATCTGCGCCTTGCGCTGCTGGTAACCGGTCTGCCCGGTGATGTCGCGGATGAACTTGCGGCGGAAACTCTTGCGCGTGATCGGGAACGGCTTGGAGAGGATCAGGTCGGGATCGTTTTCCTGCTGCGTGTTCCTGTGATGGGTGAGGTGATAGCGGCGATAGGACATGGTTTCTGCCAGCATCGGATAGGCGCACAGCCACTGCGACAAAAACATGTTGAGTGACGGGCTCTTGGTCAGCACCCCGTGCGCCCCGTCATGCATGCCGATTGCCAGCCCCAGTTGCCGCGTGCCGACGATGATGACGGCGGCAATGAAGGTGAGCGGGTTGGGCCAGATGGCAAACATCGCCATGGCACCGAAAATGAGCATCCAGCTGAAGGCCACGACCCAGATGCCTTTGGCATCGGATCGTTCTTTCACTTCGGCGAGCTGTTGTTCGGTCAGAAGATCAAGCGGATTGATCATGGGACATGTCCTCGTTGCGGTCTGTGTTCGATGTGTTTTTGGTTGCGTGGGGATCAAGTCCCGCCATGCGCAAAACGGTATCAATCAGGGCATCAGCATCCGGCACATTGTCCGGCCCGTGCAGGGTGAGGGCTGAGGGAATGGCACCGGCGATGGCGGCAGCCGTCACATGCGCATCAAGGGCCGGAATTTCTCGTGCCGCCTGCGCCTCGCGCATCAGCCGTTCAAAAATGGCCGCATGGCGCCGACGATAGGCCAGACGTTCATCGGCCAGCGCACCATCCACGGGTTCTGCGAGCAGGGCATGGGCCTGCTTGGCACCACGCACCGCGCGTGTCGTAAAGGCATGCACCACATCGCGCAGCCGAGCAGCGGGCAGGCCGGGGCCGGCGGCAATGTCTTCAAGCCGCGACATCTCCGCATCCGACACGGCCCGGAACACGTCCAGCAGCATCGCTTCGCGGGAGGCGAAATAGCGATACAGCGTCCCCGTTGCCACGCCCGCGTCACGGGCAACGGCTGCCATGCTGGCCGCCTGAAACCCGCCCGAGAACACAAGCGCCCGCGCCGCATCAAGGATACGGGCACGGTTGGCCTCCAGCTGGGCCACGACTTTGCCGGTCTTGCGATAGGCCAAGAAATGAAACTCCATTCAGGTCTTTATGAAATGAACCATGGTTCAGGGCTTGGAGTCAATGATTTTGGGAGTGCGCCGGGGAGCGTGTGTTGTCCGACCACACTTCCACCACCGCATCCCCGGACTTGATCCGGGGTCCACTCTCGGTGGCTGTGCAGTTGATCGGTTGCGAGTAGGCCCCGGATCAAGTCCGGGGCGACGGAATTTTTTGTGTTCTCTATCCCCGGTCCTTTTGGGGGCCTCATACTGGGTAGGCCTCGTGCTTGAGGGCATCCCGGACCGTCCGGGCTTGGGCGCGGGGGCGGATGGCCTTGTGGGGTGCTTGCGGGTAACGAACGCGAGTGACTGCAAGGCGGCGAAGGCTCGGCCCGGCGCGTAAAGTAAGATCGCCCCGGTGGACGTGCATGCGGACGCGACACATGGCCAGACCGGTGTCGGAATGCATGTGTGACCGGTAGCAGGGCTGCGGTGGAACACTGTGAGGTAACGCCTCGCCCCATCGCTTGTGCACAAGCCGAAGACCATCCGTAACGGGAGCGCTGCTTAAGAGCGGCACTCGATACAATTTTTGATCACAACGGCCGGGCTGCCACGGCAGCGCTCCCGTTCTCCCTCATTCATGAGGGAAAGACCGCATCACACCTTCGCAGGCGATCCGTCTACGGAGCTTTTGGTGTGCACAAACGAAAACAGCGCCCACGGTTTCCCGCAGGCGCTGTTCGATGTCAGTCGTCACCTATCGTCACGTGTTATGGGGGGCGTCTTAGGCTGCGTGGGCGTGCCCTGAATAGCCCCCGATAAACCCTTCGTCTTCGTCGTCGAGGGGGAGTGACATTTGTCGGGAATGGTCTTTGGTCGACGCAAATCGGGTGTCCGTAAGGCGCACAGGCTCATAAGGCAGACCTGCAAAGGCGCTTATGGAGGCAGCAACGGCGTTGAGCCAAATCTTCAGAAAGTCAGTCATCTTTAGGCTCCCGGTTTTCAAGTCGAGCAAGGACAATTCCTTGTGCGGTGAAAATCGGTCCGCGGGCCTGAAAGAGCAATGCATGGCCCCGCTCATCAGGGCTGCGTCGCCCGCATGGCTGGCCTCAAAAGTCGCAGTTTTGCGGGGGCATTTACGATTTGTCCGTAGCCTGACCGTCTGCCATGCAGCGTTGCATGGCAGCGGCGGCGGCAAGACCTAGTGGGGAAGGCGGCGCCGAACATATACGGCCTTGCGCTCATACATGCCTTCAAAGGCAAACATCTGAGCAACGAATTCATTGATCTTGCGAACAGCAGTCGCAACGGATTTGAGGGACATGAGGACAACCTCCATCTGTCGAATGCCGGGGCAACCATGTGACCCGGTTTGATGAGTAGTACGACAAGACGGGGCAGCTGGATCAGCTGTGACACAGACTCTGTGATGTCCAGGCGGGCTGACGGTCTAGGAGATCATCGTGCCCGGTGTTCCGGCAAAAAGGCAGGCAATGATAATGATCCCGAAATCGCGGTTGGACTTGAAAGTCGCAAGGCACTCCTCAGGACGGTCAAGATCTGTATCACGCACCTGCCGCATCAGGTGAAAGCCACCCATGAACAGACCGGCAAAATAGACCCAGCCAATGCCCGCAAAGACGCCTGCCAGCGCAAGGAAGACAAGCGTCAGCCCATAAAAGCCCCACAGCCACGTCTTGGTGTTGGCCTCCAGCCAAAGTGCTGTCGATTTCACCCCGATCAGCGCGTCGTCTTCCTTGTCCTGGTGGGCATAAATCGTGTCGTACCCCAGGGTCCAGCAGATGCCGGCCAGATAGAGGAACACGGGCGCTGCCGAGAGCGATCCGGTGACGGCAGCCCATCCCATGAGCGCGCCCCAGTTGATGGCGAGGCCCAAAAACACCTGCGGCCACCAGGTAAACCGCTTGGCGAAGGGATAGATGGCAATCAGCACCAGCGATGCCACGCCGAGCCCGATGGCGGCCCAGCTTAGCTGAATGAGAATGAGGAAGCCGATGAGCAGCAGCACCCCAAGAAAGATCAGCGCGGATGACCCGCTGACCTGACCCGATGGAATGGGACGGCTCGCGGTGCGTGCCACCTGGGCGTCAATCTCCCGGTCCGTGTAGTCGTTCCAGACGCACCCGGCGCCGCGCATCACGAACGCGCCCACCAGAAACAGGCCGATCAGATAAAGGATTTCAGGATAGAGCACATATTTGCCGGCCTGCGGCGCCGCAAGCGTGATCGCCCACGCGCCGGGCCAGAACAGCAGCCACGTACCAATGGGCCGGTCCGCCCGCATCAGCCGCAGATAGGGCCGCGTGCTCGCCGGTGCCCACTTGTCCACCCAATTGTCCGGCGCAGCGTCTGCAACGCTGCCGGAAGGCTCAGGCTCGTTATCTTGAGGAACTGTCATGCAACCCGTGATACTTGGGGACATCATGTCGAGCAACCGAACAAATCTGATTCGCCTTTTTGTCGCTGCACCGCTGGAAGCGGATGTGCCCTTTGATCTGCCCGCCGAGCAGGCCCATTACCTTGCCAATGTCATGCGCAAGAAGGCGGGCGAACAGGCGCTGGCCTTCAATGGGGAGGACGGCGAATGGCTGATCCGGCTGGACGAGATCGGCAAGAAGCGTGCCCAGGCAACCCCTGTTGAACGCACCCGCAAGCAGACCGCAGGCCCCGACCTGCATTTGCTGTTTGCCCCCCTCAAGCGCGCCCGCATTGATTATCTGGCGCAAAAGGCAACCGAGATGGGGGCCGCCCTGCTGCAGCCGGTGGTGACCCGGCGCACCCAGGCAGAGCGGGTCAAAACCTCCCGACTGCTCGCCAACGCTGTTGAAGCTGCAGAGCAGTGCAATCTGCTGTTTGTGCCCACGGTGGAAGAACCCTCAAAGCTCGAGACCGTGCTGACGCGCTGGTCCCGCGAGCGGCAGATATTGTTTTGCGATGAAGCGCTGCCCGGTGCCGACGTGCCACCGCCCGGCGATTATTTGCGCGGCCTGCCCGACGGCGTGAAGCAGGCTCCCTGGGCCATTCTCATTGGCCCGGAAGGCGGCTTCGACCCGGCAGAGCGCAAGATGCTTGAAGCCATGTCCAATGCGCACGCCGTCGCGCTCGGACCGCGGATCATGCGAGCCGATACAGCGGTGGTGGCCGCCATGGCACTGTGGCAGTCGGTGCTTGGGGACTGGCGCTAGCGAACCCGTCGCTTGGCGAGCCTGTCTCCTAACGGGCAAGTGCCGTGATCTTGAGTTCCATCCGCGCACCGGGAAAGGCCAGCTCGGTGGTGCCGACCGCCGTCCATGCGGGGTAGGGCTCGGTGATGTACTTGTCCTTGACGGCCATGAACGTGCCGATGTGCTCCTGCAGACCGATATGGAAGGTCGTCATTTCCACGATGTCCGAGAAATCCAACCCGGCTTCGCCCAGCACCATCTTGGCCTGCTGAAACGCGGCTTCAAATTCCTCAGCCGGGTCGGCAGGGACCTTGCCGTCCGCGCCCGTGCCCAGAATGCCGGACATATGCAGCAATCCACCGGCACGCACGCCCGGGGCGAATTTGAAATTCTCGTAGGTGGGTTTCAGGGCCTCTGGAAGAATGAGATCGCCAGCCATGGATATGTCCTCAATTTGGGGTGCGTAATCTTGGGTTTGCGCCAGTCTGTCCCGATCGGCGGTGGCAGCCTACCCACTATTCAGCCAATCATCCTGCGTGGTTTGGCCAAATGATTGGCTCAACCTTGTGACTTGTGCGGAATTGCCCAAGCCCTTACATGACCAACAGTCCAAATTCGGCGCTATGCTGTCGGCGGGCAGCACAGGGAAGGCCGGATAACGGCCAAAAACTCCCAGATGGGGACCCGGCCCTTAGAGGCCCACAAGAATGGCCCGCAGAGGCCGTGAAGGAACGTTCGGTATGTCGGCACCTCCCACAACGCGTGAGACGTCACCTCCCGTGGAAACACGCGATGAACTCGTGGCCTATCTGGCATCCGGCTCAAAGCCGCAGACCGACTGGCGTATCGGCACCGAGCACGAGAAATTCGGCTACCGCATCGGCGACTATTCTCCCATGCCCTACGACAACGCACCCGGCGAAACCGGCGCGACCGTGAAGGCCATGCTGGAAGGCATGCAGCGCTTTGGCTGGGAACCTGCATTTGAAGGCGACAATGTCATTGCGCTTATGGGTAATGACAAGACCGGCGGCGGGTCCATTACCCTGGAGCCGGGCGGGCAGTTTGAGTTGTCCGGCGCACCCCTGGAAACCCTGCACGACACCTGCGACGAGGTGCACACCCATCTTGATCAGGTGGCAACGGTTGCCGGTGAAATTGACGCGGGCTTCATCGGCCTTGGCTTTGCGCCGCGACGTTCGCTGGCGGACACGCCGGTCATGCCCAAGGGCCGCTACGGGATCATGCGCAACTACATGCCCAAGGTTGGCAGCCGCGGGCTGGACATGATGTTCCGCACAGCGACCGTGCAAGTGAACCTCGATTTTTCCTCAGAAGCCGACATGGTGCAGATGTACCGCATCTCGCTGGCGCTGCAGCCGATCGTGACCGCTATCTTTGCCAATTCGCCCTTTGTGGACGGCAAGCCCAACGGCGTGCTCTCCAACCGGGCGCATGTATGGCTTGATACGGACGCGGACCGCACCGGCATGTTGCCGTTCGTGTTCGAGGACGGCTTTGGCTTTGAGCAATATGTGGACTATGCCCTCGATGTGCCGATGTATTTCGTCCATCGCAAGGGCACCTATGTGGATGTATCCGGCCAGTCCTTCCGGGACTTCATGCAGGGCAAGCTCAAGGGTCTTGAAGGCGACCGCCCGTCGCTGGACGACTGGGAAAATCACCTGACGACAATCTTCCCGGAAGCCCGCCTTAAGCGCTTCATTGAAATGCGCGGCGCGGATGGTGGGCCCTGGCGGCGGCTATGTGCCCTGCCTGCCTTCTGGGTGGGCCTGTTCTACGACAAGGCCTCGCAGGCAGCCGCCTGGGATCTGGTCAAGGACTGGACCGTAGAAGAGCGCGAACAGCTGCACCGCGATGTGCCGGTGCATGCGCTCAACGCAAAATTCCGCGATCACACAGTACTGGACATTGCCCGCGACGCGCTGGCTATCGCCAAGGATGGCCTCAAGGCCCGCGCCCGCAGCGATGGCTTTGATGGCGATGAACGCGGCTTTCTTGCCGCCGTTGAAACAACCCTTGATAGCGGCCGCACCCCGGCAGAAGAGATGCTGGACCTCTACAACGGCAAGTGGCAGGGCAATCTCGACAACCTGTTTGCGGAATTTTCCTATTAGGCGCAGGTCGCGAGCCTAGTCCTCAAACAGACCCAACTCATCCATCCGGGCGAGAATGGAAATGGGCTTTGCGCTCAGGACCTCATGAGCTTCGTCGTCCAGCGCAAAGTTGATTGTGGTGAGCGCTTCGTCCCGCTCAAGCAGCAACTGCGCAATATCATCTTTGAAAAGTCGAAACAGATCGCTGAACCACTGATTGGCAAGCGGCGTGTTAAACGCGTCCGTGCAGGCGAGCCGGTCGAGCTGCGGCAGGATGCTTTGGGCGCTCACCATGGTTTCGCCGGTCACCCAGCGATTGGTGGTGAACAGGTCAATCGGCAGACCCGTCGCATCCATGGTGATGGCGATGACGTGGAACAGATCATCGGATTCCAGGGGCGCGGGATCTTCATCGGCGGGAGACATCAGATTTAATTGCGTCGCTGTATCCCCGGCCTTCAGGAAGATGTGAAAATGGCCGTGCTCATGTCCCGCGCGGTGGGCGTGGTAGTAAATCTGAATGCCGCTTTGGCTGTCGCGAGCGTCGCCTGGTGGGTAGTGCGTCCAGCTTTCGAACGGCGCATCGTCCTCAAACGTGCCGATGGTGAGTGTGACGGGGTTGAGACCTTGTGCGGCCATCTCCGCGCCGGCGTCCACAAGCCCGAAGGCAGCGTCTGCAAGTGCATCAGCACGCGTGTCATCGGGAGTATCAAGAATGGGAGCGGCCATGGTCAGCAGCGTAACTCGAGAAGATGAAAATGTCCGGACTGCCTTTGTCAGCAGCCCGGACATCCCAGTCAGTCAGTCAGTTGGTTAGTGTGCTGCACCGCATGGGCTGCAAGGATTGGCCTTAGCCGCACCGCAGGGGCTGCACGGGTTGGCTTTGGCTGCACCGCAAGGGCTGCATTTTGCGGCACCGCATGGGCTGCAGGGATTGGCCTTGGCACCAGCGCAGGGGCTGCAGGCAGACGTGCGCTTTGCACCACAGCCATAGGCGCCACAGGCAGCAGACGCAGGCTGCGCAACCGCAACGGCCGCAGCCATCATGGCAGCAGAACCAAGAACAACAGATGCGCGTGAGAGACGCCGAGATTTAGGCATGGAGGATTTCGACATGGGTAGTTTCCTTCGATTGAACAATGTGAAGACCACGCCGAAACCGATGATGTGGGTGGGCGGCCTTGCGTAAAATGTTGATCGGCCATGCGCCGCTCCGCAATTAACGCCTGCACACAAAACGGGTAGCTTCCTCGCAAACGCGTGAGGGCGCGTGAGGAAGCTTAACGAGACGCAGATGAAACGCATTTTGATCCTCGGCCCCGGTGGCGCCGGCAAGTCGACGCTCGCCAAGAAGTTGGCTGCAAAACTTGACCTGCCGCTGATCCATCTCGACCAGCACTATTGGCAGCCGGACTGGACGCCGATGGATGAAAGCCGGTGGCCAAATGTGGTGGCTGACCTGACCGCCGACGATCGCTGGGTCATGGACGGCAATTTTGGGGGAACGCTGGACCTGCGTCTGCCCCGGGCTGACCTCACGGTGTTTCTGGACGTTGGCCGATGGCAAAGCCTGTGGGGCGCATTCACGCGGGTGCTCAAACAGTCAGGCCAGGTCCGCAGCGACATGGCACCGGGATGCCCTGAGCGCTTCGACGCCGAGTTCTTCATCTGGCTGTGGAATTTCCCCCGCGACACCAGGCCGATCCTTGAAGAGGCCCTTGCGCGGCACCCTCAAACGCCAGTTGTACGGCTGTCGTCCCGTCGGGCAATCCGGCATTGGCTGGACACCCTTTAGTGCCAGTCGCGGTGCTGTAGCCAGTTAGGCAGCCGTCCCACCCACCGTGAGGGCTTCCATGTGCAGGGTCGGCTGGCCGACGCCGACGGGCACACCTTGTCCGGCCTTGCCGCAGGTGCCGATTCCGGTGTCGAGCTTCATGTCGTTGCCGATGGCCTTGATGCGCGTCAGGGCATCAGCTCCGTTGCCGATGAGGGTTGCGCCCTTGATCGGTGCTGTGACTTTGCCGTCCTCGATCATGTAGGCCTCCGTGCACGAGAACACGAACTTGCCATTGGTAATGTCCACCTGACCGCCGCCAAAGTTCGTGGCGTAGATGCCTTTCTTGACGCCGGCGAGAATTTCGCCCGGGTCGCGGTCACCTTCGGTCATGTAGGTGTTGGTCATGCGTGGCATGGGCTGATGGGCAAAGCTTTCGCGACGACCATTGCCGGTGGCCGCAACGCCCATGAGGCGCGCATTGAGGCGGTCCTGCATGTAGCCCTTGAGGATGCCGTCTTCGATCAGCACCGTGCGTGATGTCGGCGTGCCTTCATCGTCCACGGTAAGCGACCCACGCCGGTCATCCAGCGTGCCGTCGTCAACAACCGTGACGCCCGGTGACGCCACGCGCTCACCCATCAACCCGGCAAACGCGGACTGGCCCTTGCGGTTGAAATCACCTTCAAGGCCATGGCCGATGGCTTCATGCAGCAGGATGCCCGGCCACCCCGGCCCAAGCACCACATCCATTTCGCCGGCAGGGGCGGGAACGGCTTCCAGGTTCACCAATGCCTGCCGCAGCGCTTCGTCAGCACCTGCCTGCCAGCTCTGTGTTTCAATAAAGCGGGTGTAGTTTTCCCGGCCGCCGGTGCCGAACGAGCCTGACTCCTGACGGTCGCCTTCACCCACCACAACGCTGACATTGAAGCGAACCAGCGGACGCACATCGCGCACGATCTGTCCGTCGGCACGCATGATCATCACCGCCTGCCATTCACCAGAGAGTGACGCAGACACCTGCCGCACGCGCGAATCCTTGGCGCGGGCATAAGCGTCGATTTCCTGCAGCAGCTTGACCTTCTCTTCAAAGGACGGGCCGCCCAGCGGATTGTCGTCGCCATACAGATGCGCGTTCGTTGCCTGCGGGCCGGCTGCCATGGAGCCTGAGTGTCCGGCCTTCACGGCCTGCACGGCATCCGCCGCGCGCTTGACGGCGGCTTCCGACAGATCAGACGCATGGGCATAGCCTGTTGCTTCCCCGGCGACGCAGCGCAGGCCGAAACCCTGGCCCGTATCAAAGCTTGCCGTCTTCAGGCGACCGTCATCAAAGGCCAGGGCCTCTGACTGGGTGTATTCCAGAAACAGCTCCCCATCGTCTGCGCCTGTTAGCGTGTCAGAGACGATCCGCGTCAGGCGGTCAGGATCAAGACCAGCGCGGGTGAAGAAGAGTTCGTCAGGAGTGGGCATGGAGCTTCTTTCTTGGCGGAATGTCGAGTTATCTCGTCTGTATCACTTAAGCATGGCGCGGGCACCTAGCTACCGGGAATATCATCCAGCAGTGCCTGAACATTCGGGTGACGTGATCCCGGATCATTGGCGACAAGGTCTTCAATGGGGACGAGGCGGCCGGGCATGCCTGACAGGTCACAGGGCACATGCACTTTAGATGTTCGATACATCGGCCACTGGGTAATCCGCAGGGTTTCGAGATCCACGAGGAAAACGCCGTTGATCCGCCCGAACCAGTTGTCCCAGTCGCTGAAGCGCCATGTCTGCCATCCTGCGGGTGGCGGTGCTTTGATATCTGCAACCGATTGCGGGTGGGCAGCGCAAAAGCCGACAGCTGACCGTCCAGGGTCGCGCGGGTCCAGATAGGGCGCTGCCATTTCAATCAGGGCAGGGGCTGAGCCGCCATCTTCAGCGATGTGAAGCCCCGCGGAAATTTTCCGCCCGTAATGAAAATGGATGAGTGCTTCGTCCCGCATAGGATCGTCTTTCTGGCGGGTCGCCCCGTCGGCTGGTGCTTGCTGCGAATGCTTTGCAACTATACCTGACATCAACTAGACCGCCAAAACCTGCAGGCGAGTCTGCATGGTCATGCCGCCTAACATGCTGTTGCCACTGGCAAATCCGGGACACATTTGCTGCTCGGTTTGAAGGCAATCGGGCAGGCTGGAAAACCCCGCATTCAAGCCAAAAACAAAGCCGCGCAGCAATTTTGGGTCAAAGTGTCGCAAAAAGAAGGCGCGTACTCGCTACCGGCGTAAGCCACGCTATACTTATCGCTAGCCTACGGGGGTGGGATTCGCCTGTCGTGCTGCGCGCAAGCTTTCGTTTGCGTTACCGGCCTGACGTGCTAATCGTCCGTTTCTGTACGCACCTTTTGGACGCATTGACCCCGCTTGCGACGTTTAAATGGGGTCTCGCATCAAGAATTACGACTCGGATTACGACTGGGGATGTCGAGCATGGCGACTTACTTGCCGAAGATTTTTATGGGCCTTGCCTTTCTGGCCGCGATGATTGTCGCGGGGACCGCAGGCGCGGCTCAGCCTGAGCCCTGGCAGATGGGCTTCCAGCCTGCAGTGACCCCCGTGATGGAAAGCATCAACTCTTTCCACAATTTCCTGCTCTGGATCATCACAGCGATCACGCTGTTTGTGTTGGCGCTGCTGCTCTACTGCATGGTGCGCTTCAACGCGAAGTCCAACCCCAATCCTTCCAAGACATCGCACAACACCATGATCGAAGTGATCTGGACCGTTGCGCCGGTGCTTCTTCTGGTTGCGATCGCCATTCCCTCCTTCCGCCTGCTGTATCTCGAAGCGGTGGTGCCGGAGAGCGAACTCACCATCAAGGCCACGGGCTACCAGTGGTATTGGGGGTATTCGTACCCGGACAATGGCGACTTTGAATATTTCGCCAACATGATTGAAGAGCCTGACCTGGCACCTGGTCAGCCACGCTTGCTGGCAACGGACACAAAGGTCGTTGTGCCTGTGGATACCAACGTCCGCGTGATCGTCACTGCAGCAGACGTGATCCACAACTGGGCAATGCCTGCCTTTGGCGTGAAGATGGACGCTGTTCCCGGTCGCCTGAACGAAACATGGTTCAACGCGTCTGAAACCGGCATCTACTATGGCCAGTGCTCAGAGCTATGCGGCGTCCGTCACGCCTTCATGCCTATCGAAGTGCATGTGGTGGAGAAGGACGACTTCAACGCATGGGTTGCCAGTGCTGAAGAGGAATACGCCCTCAACGGCACCATTCCTGACTCACCGCTGGACCAACAGACACTTCTGGCTGACGCGCGCAACTAGCGCGGCGCCAATCTGACTATCGAAACACCACCTGCTCACTTAAAGGACTAAACCGATGGCGAGCGACGCTACACACGCAGATCATCACGAAGATCACCCGACCGGTTGGCGGCGATATGCCTACTCAACCAACCACAAAGACATCGGTACGATGTATTTGATCTTCGCCATCATGTCAGGCGTCATTGGCGGCCTGATGTCGGTTCTGATCCGTGCCGAACTTCAGGCACCGGGCGACCAGATCCTGGGCGGTGACTACCACTTCTACAATGTGCTGGTGACGGCTCACGGCCTGATCATGATCTTCTTCATGGTGATGCCGGCAATGATCGGCGGCTTCGGCAACTGGTTTGTACCGCTGATGATTGGCGCGCCGGACATGGCGTTCCCGCGCATGAACAACATTTCGTTCTGGCTTCTGCCGGCTGCTCTTGGCCTGCTCGTCATCTCGCTGTTTGTTCCCGGACCGCCGGGCGCCAATGGCGTTGGCGGTGGCTGGACGATTTATCCGCCGCTTTCAACGTCCGGACAGCCCGGACCAGCGATGGACTTCGCCATCCTGGCGCTGCATATCGCAGGTGCCTCATCCATTCTGGGTGCCATCAACTTCATCACAACCATCTTCAACATGCGCGCACCGGGCATGACCCTGCACAAGATGCCGCTGTTCGTATGGTCGGTACTGGTCACAGCCTTCCTGCTGCTGCTGTCGCTTCCGGTTCTCGCTGGCGCCATCACCATGCTGCTGACAGACCGTAACTTCGGCACCACCTTCTTTGATCCTGCCGGTGGCGGTGACCCGATCCTGTTCCAGCACCTGTTCTGGTTCTTCGGTCACCCTGAAGTGTACATCCTGATCCTGCCGGGCTTTGGCATGGTCTCGCACATCATTTCCACGTTCTCACGCAAGCCCGTGTTCGGCTATCTCGGCATGGCCTACGCCATGGTCGCGATTGGCGCCGTCGGCTTCATCGTGTGGGCGCACCACATGTATACGGTGGGTCTTGATGTGGACACGCAGGCCTACTTCGTCTTCGCCACCATGGTGATTGCGGTGCCGACCGGCGTGAAAATCTTCTCGTGGATTGCCACCATGTGGGGCGGCTCCATCGAGTTCAAAACACCCATGCTGTGGGCTGTCGGCTTCATCTTCCTGTTTACGCTTGGTGGCGTAACAGGCGTGGTGCTGGCCAATGCCGGCGTCGACCGGTCGCTGCATGACACCTACTATGTGGTGGCTCACTTCCATTACGTGCTGTCGCTGGGTGCCGTGTTCGCCATCTTTGCAGGCTGGTACTACTGGTTTGGCAAAATGTTCGGCTACTCCTGCTCGGAGTTCATCGGCAAGCTGCACTTCTGGGTGACGTTCATCGGTGTGAACCTCATCTTCTTCCCGCAGCACTTCCTCGGCCTTGCCGGTATGCCGCGCCGTTACGCGGACTATCCCGATGCCTATGCCGGCTGGAACTATGTGTCGTCCATCGGCTCATACATCTCAGCGTTTGCTGTCCTGATCTTCCTGTGGGGCGTCATCGAAGCCTTCATGGCGAAGCGCAAGGTCGCCAACAACTACTGGGGCGAAGGCGCAACAACACTGGAGTGGACCCTGTCGTCACCTCCGCCGTTCCACCAGTTCTCAACGCTGCCGCGCATCAAGTAAGGCACGCAATCAAGGATGAAGCGCTAGTATGAGCGACATCACCTATACGCAAAGCGGAGGCTCCAACGGGGCCTCCGTTTCTGCTTCCCCGGCAACGCCCGGCTATATGGAAGCTGACATTGCGGACTATTTCGCGCTGCTGAAGCCGCGCGTGATGTCGCTTGTCATCTTCACAGGCCTCGTCGGCATGATGATTGCGCCTGGAAGCATTCACCCGCTCACAGCATTCACAGCCCTGCTGTGCATTGCCGTTGGCGCGGGCGCATCCGGCGCACTCAATATGTGGTGGGACGCAGATATTGATGCGGTCATGGAACGCACCGTCAATCGCCCGATTCCAAAGGGCGTTGTGTCCGCGCAATCTGCAGCAGCCTTTGGCGCGACCCTCTCAGCGGCATCGGTCTTCGTGATGGCGGCTCTTGTGGGCTATCTGCCCGCGGCACTGCTCGCCTTCACCATCATCTTTTATGTCGTCGTCTACACGATGTGGCTCAAGCGCGCGACATCGCAGAACATCGTTATCGGTGGTCTGGCCGGAGCGCTTCCGCCTGCCATTGGCTGGGCGTCCGTGACCGGCAGTCTTGCTGTCGAGCCATTGGTTCTTGTGGCCATCATCTTCATGTGGACGCCGCCGCACTTCTGGGCACTGGCCCTCGTGCGCAATGACGACTACACGCGCGCAGGCGTGCCCATGCTGCCGGTAGTGGCGGGCCCCGATGCGACACGCACACAGATTTTGCTGTACTCGCTGGTGCTGGTGCCGCTCGGCGCTGCCCCTCTGGCGCTGGGCTTTGGCGGCCTCGTGTATGCCGTTGCGTCCCTTGGTCTTGGGGCCGGCTTCCTGGTGCTGGCCGTCAATGTATGGCGGCATCGCGCAGGCGACATCGCGAACAAGTCAGCGATGCGGCTATTTGGCTTTTCAATCTTCTATCTTTTCGCGCTTTTCGCGTCCCTTTTGATCGAGCGCATGGCGGGTCTTGCCGCCTTTGCGCCATGGATATAGGGCACGCGAAGAATGACTGAACACGAGGACAAAACGACAGAGACAGCGACGGTGACGCTCACCCCGGAGCAGCAGGCTCGCCTGCGCCGCCGCAACATCGCTGTCGCCTTGGGTCTGGTGGCCATGGTGGGACTATTCTTCGCAATGACTTTGGTCCGGCTCGGCGGTAACGTCGCAGACCGCACCTATTAGTGAAGAGGTGACAAAGATGACGGCAACAGTTGCAAACAACCGGCTCGCCAAGCGCGAAAAGCAGATTGTCATGGCCTGCGCCATTGTGGTTGGCGGTATGGTCGGTATGGCCTACGCGGCCGTGCCTTTGTATGACCTGTTCTGCCGTGTGACCGGATATGGCGGCACCACTCAGGCAACCTCTGAATTTTCTGATGTGATTCTTGATCGCGTGGTGACTGTGCGCTTTGATGCCAACACCAACCGCGACCTCGACTGGGGCTTCAAGCCACAGCAAACCGCGACCGACATCAATGTGGGCGCAGACGGTTTGGCATTCTACACCGCTGAAAACCGCTCCAACCGCCCGATCGTTGGCACCGCGACATACAATGTTACGCCACAAAAGGCCGGCGTGTATTTCGCCAAGGTGGAGTGCTTCTGCTTCACTGAACAGCTGCTGATGCCGGGCGAAAGCATCGACATGCCCGTTACATTCTTCGTTGATCCGGCCATCGCCGATGATCCGAATATGGACGACGTATCGACCATCACGCTGTCATACACTTTCTACGAAAAAGCGAATCCGACGACACAAATCACGGCCTCCGCTAACTAGCGGGGTAATTGGAACACCTACCCGCAGTCATGTAGGCTGCGGGTGGACACGACTTTAAGAGCATCCGGGGAACGATATGGCCGACTCACACGCCAAAGAGCATGATTATCATCTGGTAGATCCCAGCCCGTGGCCGTTTGTCGGCTCAATCGGCGCCTTCATCATGATGGTGGGCGGTGTCGTCTACATGAAGCCAGACCCGGTTCTGGGCATGTCCGGCCCATGGGTCTTCTACATTGGCCTCGCCATGGTGCTCTACACCATGGTTGGTTGGTGGCGTGACGTCACAAAGGAAGCTGAGCATCAGGGTCACCACACACCTGTTGTGCAGCTCCATCACCGCTACGGCATGGTGTTGTTCATTGCATCAGAAGTGATGTTCTTCGTGGCCTGGTTCTGGGCTTATTTTGACGCCAGCCTGTTTACGGGCGAAGTGGCACAGTATGCCCGCGTTGAAGCGACCGGCGGTGTCTGGCCGCCTGTTGGCATTGAAACATTTGATCCCTTCCATCTGCCGCTGATGAACACGCTGATCCTGCTCACATCGGGCACGACAGTAACCTGGGCCCACCACGCCCTGCAGAACGGCGACCGTGAAGGCCTGAAATGGGGCCTGATCTGCACCGTTGTTCTTGGTGTGCTCTTCTCAGCCCTTCAGGCGTATGAATACAGCCACGCTGCCTTCGGCTTCTCCGGCAGCATCTACGGCGCAACATTCTACATGGCCACCGGCTTCCACGGTTTCCATGTGATCATTGGCACCATCTTCCTGGCTGTGTGCCTGTTCCGTGCCTATGCGGGCCACTTCACACCCCAGCACCACTTCGGCTTTGAAGCCGCGGCTTGGTACTGGCACTTCGTGGATGTGGTTTGGCTGTTCCTCTTCGCTGCCATCTATGTGTGGGGCGCGGGGACACCTGCCGCTCACTAGCGGGCCTCGACAAGGCTTGAATAATTTCGAACGCGACAACAGCGCTCCAGCCGTCTCCCCCCCAGTATCACCTTGGGTGGCGGGACTGCTGGGGCGCTGTCCTCGTTGTGGCAGGGGAAACCTCTTCAAGGGTTTCCTGAACGTCGCTGATCGCTGTCCGGATTGCGACCTCGACTATGCCAAGGTTGATACTGGCGACGGCCCGGCAGTTTTCATTATTCTCGTGGCTGGCTTCTTCATTGTCGGCCTGGCGCTGATTGTGGAAGTCTCATACCAGCCGTCCTATTGGGTGCATGCCATCATCTTTCTGCCATTGGCTCTGGGTGTGCCGCTTGGGTTGTTGCGTCCTTTCAAGGCCACCCTTATTGCCCTGCAGTTTCATAATCGAGCCCGCGAAGGGCGACAGGATATGGGAGACGACCCGTCATGAGTTTACGTCCCATGCTGTGGCCCACAGTGTTTGCTGTTCCCGCCCTCATTGTCCTGATCCTGCTTGGCAACTGGCAGATGGAGCGCCTTGCGTGGAAGGAAGATCTTCTTACCCAGATAGCGCAGGGCATGTCAGCGGACCCGGTGCCCCTGCCGGCCAGCGACACATGGGCATCAATTGACTCGTCCATCCAGCGCTATACGTCGGCCTCTGCCACAGGCGTTTTCGATCATGCCAATGAAGCGCATGCTTACATTTCGTCCCTGAGCGGCGAGCCGGGATATCACGTCATTACGCCTTTGCAGCTATCGCAGGGCGGATGGCTCCTGGTGGACCGCGGTTTCGTGCCTATTTCAAAAAAGGCGGCAGATTCACGGCCCGCCGGCCAGGTGAGTGGCGAAGTGACCGTGCAGGGCGTGCTGGTGGTCCCCGATGAAGCCAATGCCTTCACCCCGGATCCCGATCTCGTCAAAAATGTCTGGTATCACCGCCCCATTGACCTTCTTGCCGACAAGGCGGGCATCTCTCTGGTCTTTCCAATGCTGATGGATGCGGGCCCTGTGCCCAATCCAGGCGGCCTGCCGGTGGGTGGTCAGACTCGCCTTGAGCTCAAAAACCCGCATCTGGGCTATGCCCTCACCTGGTATGGCCTCGCTGTGACCCTGATCGGGGTGTGGCTGGCCTTCTTTTTTGCACGCGGCCGGGCGGGGGCAGATGCATAGCAGCTTGCTGACCCGGCCCTTGCCCCGATAAACCCCTGCGGCCTATGGTGCGCCGCTTTCCACTCAGGCACACGACAAACCGCGGAACACGACAAACACATGCGTTACGTATCCACCAGAGGCGACGCGCCCATCCTTGATTTTGAGGATGTGCTCCTCTCGGGCCTTGCCCGTGATGGCGGTCTGTATGTGCCTGAATCATGGCCCACCTTCAGTGCCGCGGACTTTGCCGACATGGCTGGCCGTCCGTACACAGACGTCGCCACCCGCATCGTGACGCCGTTCGCACCTTCCATTGCGCAGGACGATATCGCGTCCATGGTGGATGCCGCTTACAGCACATTCTCGCACCCTGCCGTTGCGCCACTGGCCCAGCTGGATGCCAACGAATTTCTGCTGGAACTGTTCCACGGGCCAACGCTGGCCTTCAAGGATCTGGCGATGCAGCTGCTCGGTCAGCTCTTCTCCCATGTGCTGACCAAGCGCGGTGAGAAGGTGACCATTGTTGCTGCGACATCCGGTGATACGGGCGGAGCCGCCATTGAAGCCTTTGCAGGTCTTGAAGCGGTCAACATCGTTGTCCTGCATCCCAAGGGCCGTGTCTCTGATGTCCAGCGCCGTCAGATGACGACGGTCAAGGCATCCAACGTGCACAACGTCGCGCTGGACGGGAACTTTGATGATTGTCAGGCCATCGTCAAAGCCATGTTCAATGATCTGGATTTCCGCGACCGGGTGAAGCTTGCGGCCGTGAACTCCATCAACTGGTCGCGCATTCTGGCGCAGGTCGTATACTACGTGACCGCTGCCACAACGCTGGGCGCGCCTCACCGCAAAGTATCGTTCTCGGTGCCGACCGGAAATTTTGGTGATATCTTTGCAGGCTACGTCGCCAAGCGCATGGGGCTGCCGATCGACAAACTGATCGTTGCGACCAACATCAACGACATTCTGGACCGCACCCTCAAGACGGGCAGTTACACCGTCGAAGGCGTCACACCAACGGACGCGCCGTCCATGGACATTCAGGTCTCTAGCAATTTCGAGCGGCTCCTGTTTGAAGCCTATGGCCGCGACGCGTCCAAGGTGCGTGCGGCGATGGGTGCGCTCACCCAATCCGGCAGCTTCACCATTGATGACCCGGCGATCTCAGCGATCCGCAGCGACTTCGGGTCCGCGCGGGTGAGCAATGATGCCATGCACGCGACCATGCAGCAGGTCTTTGCGACCTTGGGCATGCAGATTGATCCGCATACGGCAGTCGGCCTTGCTGCCGCACGGGACACTCTGGACCCGACGGGCGCGCCCATGGTCACACTGGCCACAGCACACCCGGCCAAGTTCCCGGCAGCGGTTGAGAAGGCCACCGGCCAACACCCAAGCCTGCCGCCACACTTGAACGATCTGTTCGACCGCGAGGAACACATGACCGCTATGCCGAACGATCTGGGCGATATGCAGCGATTTGTTGAAGAAAAGATCGCCGCCTCATGACGGTGACCGTCTCGCATCTCGACAACGGGCTGACCATCGTCACCGATGAGATGCCGCACATCAAGACGGCAGCCGTTGCCCTGACAGTGAATGCCGGTGCACGCCACGAAACACCCGAGCAACACGGCATCGCGCACATGCTGGAGCACATGGCGTTCAAGGGAACGGCCACGCGCTCGGCTGCTGAAATTGTTGGCGCGATAGAACGTGTCGGCGGGTCGCTCAATGCAGCCACGTCCCATGAAAACACGGTCTATGCTGCGCGCATTTTGGCCGAAGACGTACCGCTGGCGATCACGCTCATTGCGGACATTCTGGAAAACTCCCGCCTAGAGGCAGATGAACTGGCCCGCGAACAGGGCGTTGTCCTGTCTGAAATTGGCGAAGCAGAAGACACACCGGACGATCTCGTCTTTGAAATGATGTCCGAAGCAGCCTTCCCGGATCAGCCTCTGGGCCGACCGATCCTTGGCACCCGTGACAGCGTGCGCGCCATGACGGCGGACAGCATTCGTGGATATCTAGCCTCCCACTACCGTCCGGGCGCCATGATCCTGAGTGCAGCGGGCGCTGTAGATCACAGAACCATTGTGGCACTCGCCGAAGACGCTTTTCAGGCAAAGGGTGCAGCCCCGGCAAGCGAATTCGGCAAAGCGGCCTATGCAGGCGGCACAACGGCCCGGGCCCGTGATCTCGACCAAACCCATCTGGTGCTTGGCTTTGAAGGCGCGGCAACCGGCAGCGATGACTTCTTTACCGCAGACATTGCGTCAACCGTCCTTGGTGGCGGCATGTCCTCGCGATTGTTTCAGGAAGCCCGTGAAAAACGCGGCCTGTGCTACTCCATCTATGCCTATAGCTGGGGTTTTGCTGATACCGGCCTGTTTGGCGTTTATGCAGGCGCTGCTCCCACTGATGTGGAGGAGCTGGCCCGCGTCATTCATGGCGAAGTTGCTGACATGGCGGCAAGTGCCAATGAGGATGAGATCGCCGCTGCACGGGCTCAGTCAAAGGCCGGTCTATTGATGAGCCTTGAGAACTGCGCCTCCCGCGCTGAACAGGTTGCGCGGCATCTGGTGGTTTTCGGCAAGGTTCTGTCTGCGGACGATCTGGTGGCGCGGCTCGATGCCGTGACAACCGATGATGTGCGCCAGTTCATGGGACGGCTTGCAGCACCCACGGTCTCCCCCACAGTCTCGATCGTGGGGCCAAACGCATCTCTTGCCAGTGCCAATGGGTTCGCGGCACACTTTCAATCGTAATTTCCACCAAACGAACAAGACCGCTCGATAGTTCCGATGGCTCTTCTCCGCAACAATTCTGCAAGTGACGATGCCTATGTCGTAGAGGGTGACGGCGTGGTGCTGCGCCTGCCACGCAATGCAGACTATGTGGAATGGGCGGAACTGCGCGCCCGCAGTCGGGCGTTCCTGACGCCATGGGAACCAACCTGGCCGGCAGATGATCTGACCCGCACGGCATTTCGCAGACGCCTCAAGCGATACCAGCGCGATGTGCGCGATGATGAGGCCTATCCATTCTTCATTTTCTCGTCGCGCACGGGAAAACTTGTCGGCGGCTGCACCCTGTCGAACGTCCGCAGGGGCGTGGCGCAAACCTGTTCCCTTGGCTACTGGATTGGCGAACCTCATAAGCAGCAGGGCTACACGAGCGCTGCCGTCAAGGCGCTCATTCCCTTTGTCTTTGACCAGCTCAAGCTGCATCGGCTGGAAGCGGCCTGCCTGCCGACCAACGAACCATCAAGCGCGTTGCTCAAATCCTGCGGCTTCACCCAGGAGGGTTTTGCCCGCAACTACCTGCGCATAGACGGCGCCTGGCGCGATCATCTGCTGTTTGCGATTCTCTCAACCGATCCACGGACTTAAGACCCTCAGCACGCGGGTGAGTTCTTGTCAGAAGGCCGGGCAGGGGGCTACCAAGGTGGATCGGGAGATGGGCGTTGCAAGAGTGATTCGCCTGCCAGCGCCCGGGACGAGACACACCGCCAACCGCGAGGCCTGATCCATCTTCAACCGCGACCAGACAGGCAGGCACACATGCGAGCGCACAGGCGCTTCATGGCGCCATGTGCGGCGGCATGCAGCGGTTGCAGCACTTGTGTTGTCTGTCGGCATTGCGGGATGGACGTCGTCCACTCTGGCCCAAAGTCCGGATACCCCGCCTGCGGTGCCTATCCCGACCATTCCAACTTCGCAGGACCCCTCTGCGACTGACGCGGCAGCAGCGCCAACACAAGGCACAAGCCAGACCCTCGCCGATGAGTTGCCTGATGGCGCACCACGCAGTCTTCCGGTCGTGGTGATTGATCCGGCACAGCCCCATGTAGACATCACGCCGGTGGTCCTGCACTTGCCCGCGGACCGTGAGGCGGCATTCCCGGGGCCCATTCCCCTGGTGCTGAGCGACGAAGAGGTAGATTTCGCGCGCGTATGGTCCGTTTTCGCCCTGCAAAACCCACTGGACGAGCCGCAGCAACGCATCATTGCCATCGACAGATCCGCCCTGTGGTCATCCGGCATTGCGCCGGTGCGCAGCGGTCTTACTGAACTTGGCGCATGGCGCATCATGCCGCTTGAGTCAGTCACGCCAACGCAGATCATTTCAGGCAGTCAGGCAGGCCCGGCGCAGGCACGGTATCTCGTGTCGCTTCCCCCAGCTTCCACCACAAGCTTTGCACTTCCCGTAGGGGCCTCGGCGGCGACGCCTCTGCATATCTGGCAGCCCCAGGAACTGGCAGCAGCAGATGCAGCGCAAGCTGCGTTTTCGGGGTTGATCCTCGGTGTCCTGGCCATCGCCTTTGCTTTCTTTGCAGCCCAATGGGGTCAGCAACTATCCAATGAGTTCAAAGGCGCCAGAACCGGCGCTGCGACACCTGCGTATGGCGCGATCAAACTCGCAACCCTTCTGACCGGTGGTGCGCTTTTGTATGAACTGTCCGCGCAGGGGTTCCTCGCCGCAGCCTTTGGCTGGTCTGCCGGTTGGGACGCCCGCATGGCCGGTGTCACTCTGGCGCTGGCAACAGGTGCTGCGGCGCACGTCCTGGCGGCTGAACGCATTCGCGCCCTGTCGGCTGACCGCGAACGACTGGCACGGTTGGCCGGGTGGGTGGCCCTTGGCGCAGCGCTTCTTGCGTTGGTAGCGCCTTCTGTTGGGCTGCCCTTCGTGCGGCTTATGGCCTTTGCCGTAGCGCTGGGCGGTGTCGCAGCCCTGACCGCA
Source organism: Pyruvatibacter sp. HU-CL02332 (assembly GCF_040362765.1). Classification (NCBI taxonomy): domain Bacteria; kingdom Pseudomonadati; phylum Pseudomonadota; class Alphaproteobacteria; order Hyphomicrobiales; family Parvibaculaceae; genus Pyruvatibacter; species Pyruvatibacter sp. HU-CL02332. Next base: position 1,108,691 of record NZ_BAABWK010000002.1, on the reverse strand, counting down.
GGGACAAGCAATGGAGAGAGTGGGGCGCCACGTATCACACCGGCGGCAGGTGAGTTACGCGCGGGCTGGGCCCTCATGGCGCTGGCCGCGGTGCTCGCGGCACTGGCAACGCAAGGCTTCCTGCCGCGCAGCCCGGCAGTGGAAATGATCATCCACGCACTCGCCGTGCTCGGCATCATGATTGTGGCGTACACGCTGGCAGGACCTGCCACCATGGGCGCTGCGCGAACAGCAGCCCGTCGGTCCATGGCACTTGGCCAGACAGCAAGCAATGCAGATCGGCGCGCGGACAGTCTGGCCATTGGCCGGGACACGGACCCTCAGCTGCCTGACATCAATGCGATCCGTGCCGAGCAGCGCAACGCGCTGGCGTTGGCAGGGTCGAGCGAAGCTGTGTGGGACCTTGATGTCACCACCGGCACGCTCTATGTGGACCCGTCCCTTGAGGCACATCTGGGCCTCGTGCCCGGGTCCCTGTGCGGTCGCCTTGAAACCTGGATGGCCCGCGTTGACCGCGATGACCGCCGCAATGTCTCTCAGGTGCTCGATGAAAATGTCGAGCGTGGCAATGCGACGTTCACCCTGGAGATGCGCCTCACCCATGCGGACCCGACCCAGGGCAGCCGATGGCTGGAACTCTGTGCCACCTGCTTTGCAGGCGACAATGGCGCCGCGCGTCGATGCATCGGCACCGTAAAGGACGTCACCCAGCGCCGCGAAGAGCAGGCGGGTTTGGTGCGCGAAACCCTGCACGACCCGTTGACCGGCCTCGCCAATCGTCCGCTCTTCACAGACCGGCTGCACCGCGCCTGCCTGCGCGCCCAGGGAAGTCACGAGCGTATCGCGCTTATTCTGGCGGATCTGGATCGGTTCAAATCCATCAATGAAAGTCTCGGCCACGCCGCGGCAGACACCGTGCTCTCGGCACTGGCGCAGCGCCTCAAGGCATTGATTGCACCTGAAGACACATTGGCGCGCATCGACGGGGATACGTTTGCCATGCTGGTGGCCGGATGGTCTGACGAAACCGGACCCACCGAAATTGCCCAGCTTGTGCGCGAAACTGTTTCGCAGCCACTTGAAGTGTCCGGGCGGGAAATTTTCCCAACAGCCAGTGTCGGCTTCACAATCCGCGAACCACATCACGACAGCGGCGAAGTGCTTCTCGGCGAAGCAGACCTCGCTTTGCGCCTGGCCAAGCGGCAGGGCAATGCCGTGCAGCCGTTCCACCCCAATATGCGTCCGGCAGATGACGAACTGGCCACCGAGAGTGGCCTGCGTCGGGCGCTGGAGCGTGGCGAGATACATCTCGTCTACCAACCCATTGTCGATCTGGCATCCGGACGTCTTGCAGGCTTTGAAGCACTGATCCGCTGGCAGCATCCAGAGCGGGGTCTGATCTCGCCGGATGAATTTGTGCCGCTTGCAGAGCGCACAGGTCTTATCATTGATCTGGGCGCTTTCGTCCTTGATCGCGCCGCAAACGATCTGGCCGTCTGGCAAAAGGACTTCCCCCAGGACCCGCCGATCTTCTCAAGTGTCAATGTGTCGAGCCGCCAGTTGCTTGACGATCTGCCCGGTGCTGTCTCGAAGCTGCTTGGTCAAACGGCGCTCCCGCCATCGTCCCTGCGCCTTGAAGTGACTGAGTCTCTGGTGATGGATGACCCGGATCAGGCCGCAGAGATCCTTGCTGCGCTCAAGCAGACCGGCGTGAAGCTGGCGCTTGATGATTTCGGCACCGGCTATTCATCGCTGAGTTATCTGCAGCGCTTCCCGTTTGATGTCGTCAAGATCGATAAGAGCTTTGTTCAGGCCATGGGCACGGACGCAGATCAGGACGCCATCGTCCGCTCCGTCCTGACGCTTGCCGAAGACCTGAAACTGGATGTGGTGGCCGAAGGCGTCGAGGACGATGCCGCCCGCGCAAGCCTTCAGGCTCTGGGCTGCACGTATGGCCAGGGGTTCTATTTCGGCCAGCCTATGGAAGCCGGTGACGCCCACGATTTCATTGCGCGGCATACGGACTAGTCAGCCAGCCAGCTAGTCAGCCCATATAGGTCAGGCATGTCCCGTTTCACCTGACAGCAGGGACGGGTCGACGCCCAGGGTCGCCAGCGCCTGCGTCCATTTGGATTCGATGTCCGGTGCAAAAATGATGTCCGGCTCTGCGTCGCTCACCAGCCAGCCATTGGCCTTTATTTCGGCTTCAAGTTGTCCGGCTTCCCAGCCGGCGTAGCCAAGCGCCACCAGCTTGTCGTGCGGTCCGTCGCCATCCGCAATGGCCCGGATCACATCGGTCGTGGCCGTCAGTCGCACGCCGTTGCCCACCTGAATGGTGGAATTTGCACCGTCATATTCAGGTGAATGCAGCACAAACCCGCGCCCGCCATCCACCGGCCCGCCGGCCAGAATAGGGACCGATGGAATGGTCCGCGCTTCGGTCTCTATGGAGAGCTGCTCCATCAAATCAACAAACGTGATCTGGTCAGATGGCTTGTTGATGACCAGCCCCATGGCGCCTTCTGCACTGTGCGAGCACATGTAAATCACCGTGCGGGCAAAGCGGCTATCCTCCATGGAGGGCATGGCGATGAGAAACCGGCCCTGCAGGGAGCCTGTCAGGCCAGCCTCGTCCGGCTGGGGAACGAATGGATCGTCGCTGAAACTCATGCCATTACACTACCTGCTGGGGCTCAAGCTGCAAAAACATCTGTCATTTTGGCGTTAACACAGCATGACGGATGTTGGCGTGCTTTGGTGTTCACGCAAGGGTGACCGCGGCATCACGGCCAATTGGGTTGGTGTTCAGGTTTCCGCGCTAATATGGCGTCATTATGCAGATCGGTGTTTTCAGTATTGCGCTTCCAGCCGCCGCGGCCCTTGGCATCCTTGCCATTGCCGCGCCGGATAGTGCTGCGTCCGCTCAATCCAGCCTGTTCGGCGAGAGGTTTGCCTCCAGCCGGGCGGAACCCGGCGCAAGTGCGTGGGACAAGGCGCTCACATCCCGTCTGAGACTGATCGCCGCCCGAACCAGTGCAACAATGTTGCCGGACGAGGAAGCCCTGGTGGCCGGGGTTGAAATAACCCTGGACCCCAATTGGAAAACCTATTGGAGCAGCCCCGGCGACACCGGCATCGCGCCCATGTTCAGCTTTGATCGCTCGGTCAATGTTGCGTCTGTCGATGTGGCCTATCCCATGCCGGAGCGGTTTGATTACCCCGGCGACATCAGCTTTGGGTACGAAACGCAGGTCGTCTTTCCCCTGACCGTAACCCCGGTGGATCCCTCTCAGCCCGTCGAGCTGGTGGCCGACGTCATGTATGGCGCGTGCGAGGAGCTATGCATTCCGGTAGAGGCGCAGGCGACGCTCTTACTTCCAGCAATATTGGGTGAAGGTACAGGAGCCGCCAGCCCGTTTGCCGGCTTGCTTGCAGACTGGCGCAGCCGCGTCCCGGCTGAACATGACGCTGAGCTCACGTCTGTGTCCGCGACGTTGAAAGACCAGGCAAGTTTTCTGGAAATCATGGTGACGGCGCCGTCAGACTTCACGGACCCTGTCCTGATCGCAGAACCCAACGGCGGTGAGGGCCGTGTCTATCTGGGCAGCCCGACGCGCGCTCTCAATGAAGGGCAAGCCAGCTTTGTTTTCCCGGTCAAAACCCGGCGTAAACATGCAGGGCTTGAAGCCGGTGTGGCGTTCACCATCACCCTTGGTGATGAAACCGCAAATGGCACTCAATGGGCACAGCAGTTTGAGTATTCCCTGCCGCCTGCCAAATCCCATGACGCGGATGCAGATACCGATACTTCCGCATATTAGGCTGGCCTTTCTGGTCGCCTGTGGGCTTTAATGCCGCTCGATATCAGATCTCATTTTCCAGCAGGCGCGCCGTGGGTGCGCAGTTCAAGGGAGCCCTCAAATGGCCATCAGTGTTGGCGATCGTATTCCAGACGCAACTCTCACCGTCATGTCAGAAAACGGCCCAACGCCGCTGACAACCAGTGACATCTTCGGCGGCAAGAAGGTTGTGGTTTTTGCTCTTCCAGGTGCATTCACACCGACATGCTCCAACCAGCATCTGCCTGGCTTCGTTCAGCATGCGGACGACATCAAGGCAAAGGGCGTCGATGACATCATCTGCCTGTCCGTCAACGACGCGTTCGTCATGGACGCCTGGGGTAAACAGCAATCCGCTGACGGCAAGATCACCATGGTCGGCGACGGCAATGGCGATCTGACAAAAGCCATGGGCCTTGATTTCGACGGCTCCGGCTTTGGCATGGGCACCCGCTCCCTGCGCTATTCCATGCTCGTGGAAGACGGCGTCGTGAAGACGCTCAATCAGGAAGCAAATCCAGGTGAGGCCAAGGCATCCGGCGCTGAAACCATGATGGGTCAGCTCTAGTCTGGGTTTTTGACTGTACAAATTTCGGCGGGGCGCTTCGGCGCTCCGCCACTTGCTTGTTTACCGATAGGCCTCAAGCCCGCCGCGGGCCAGTTCATCGGCACGTTCGTTTTGCGGGTGTCCTGCATGGCCCTTGACCCAATGCCACTCAACCGTGTGGCGTGACGCCGCTTCTTCCAGCCGCTGCCACAGGTCCGCATTCTTGACGGGTTTCTTGGCTGCCGTGCGCCAGCCGTTCTTCTTCCAGCCGTGAATCCACTTGGTGATGCCGTCGCGCACATAGGTGGAGTCTGTGTGCAGATGCACTTCGACCGGCCGTTTCATGGTCTCAAGCGCCATGATCGCCGCCATCAGCTCCATGCGGTTATTGGTCGTATCGGCCTCGCCACCTGAGATTTCCCGCTCATTGTCGCCGGAGGTCAAAATGGCACCCCAGCCGCCGGGCCCCGGATTCCCCGAGCACGCACCATCCGTGTACACATCAACGCGCGTCATCAGCCACCATATCCATAATCTGCGGCACTCACCGCGTGTTGATGAAAGCGCAGGCGCTTCAAGTATTCACGCGGGTCCTTTGGTTTCACCAGCGCGTCCTGCGGCCCGTCGAGCCAGTCCACCAGACGCGTTAGCAGGAACCGCAGGGACGCCCCGCGCGCCAGCAGTGGCAGCGCCTGAGCTTCCTCTTCCTCAAGGCTGCGCACCTTGTTGTATCCGGATAAGAGCGCCCGCCCCTTGGTGACGTTGAAGCTGTCGTCGGCCTCAAAGCACCAGGCATTGAGACAGATCGCAATGTCGTAGGCGTAGGCATCCGTACACGCGAAATAGAAGTCGATAAGGCCGGACAACTCCCCGCCCATGAAGAACACATTGTCCGGAAACAGATCCGCATGGATGACACCGCGCGGTAGATCCTGGGGCCAGCGTGACGCCATGAGGTCGAGCTCATCCGCGATGAGATTGCCCAGTCCTTCGCTGACCGTGTCCGCACGCCCACCAGCTTGCTCTGCGAGTGCAGGCCATCCGTCTACTGAAAGCGCATTGGGCCGCGTCATGGCGAAGTCCGCGCCGGCCTCATGCATCTGCGCTAACGCCACGCCCACCTGTCCGCAATGGGAAGCCTGCGGCCGTTTTACATCCATGCCTTCAAGGAATGTCACCATGGCGGCCGGCCGGTCCGCCAGCCGGTGCAGGACGGAGCCGTCACGGGCGTGGACAGGGACAGGGCAGGACAGGCCATGGGCTGCCAGATGCTCCATCAACCCAAGAAAGAAGGGGAGGTCGCTTTCCGACGTGCGCTTTTCATACAGCGTCAGAATGAATGGTGACTGGGTCGTGTGCAGCAGGAAGTTGGAGTTCTCCACACCTTCCGCGATGCCCTTGGCAGACTGCAGCGTGCCGATGTCGTAGCGCGCCACGAAATCAGTCAACTCTTCGTCAGAAATCTCTGTGTAAACCGCCATGGGCCTTGGTATCAGCCCGACCGGCCCGGAAGCAACAGGTGTTGTGCAGGTTAGGCGATCAGTGCCCGAGGCAATTTGAAGATCACGTCCTCGGACGACACCGTGACTTCTTCAACCTGCACCGTGAAGCGCTTGGCGGCTTCATCAATGACACCCTGAACAAGTGATTCCGGCGCAGACGCGCCAGCAGTCAGTCCGATGCAGAAGTCATCGCCCTTGTTGGCCACAGCGGCCTCAAGCGCAGGCCAGTCCACTTCGCCGGACTTCTGCACCAGTTGCGCCTTAGGGCACCCGGCCTTTTCAGCAACTTCCACGAGGCGTACGGAGTTTGAGGAGTTGGGCGCGCCCACAACAAACATCATGTCGCACCCTTCCGCGATAGCTTTGACTGCCGCCTGCCGGTTTGTGGTGGCGTAGCAGATGTCATTCTTGTGCGGCCCGCGAATAGCTGGGAATCGGCGCGTCAGTGCGTTGACGATCTCAACCGTGTCATCCAGCGACAGCGTCGTCTGCGTCACATAGGCAAGCTTGGCTGGGTCCGGCGCGTCCACCTTGTCGGCGTCTTCCACGGTTTCCACCAGGGTGATGGCGCCATCGGGCAACTGTCCAAGCGTGCCTTCCACTTCCGGATGGCCTTCATGGCCGATCATCAGAATGTGGCGGCCTTCGTCGTGGTGGCGGTTGGCCTCCACATGGACTTTGGACACGAGCGGGCAGGTGGCGTCGAGATAGAACATGCCGCGGGACTCTGCATCCGCAGGCACTGCCTTGGGCACACCGTGGGCGGAGAAAATCACCGGACGGGTCGAATCTTCGATCTCGCTCAATTCTTCGACAAACACAGCGCCTTTTGCTTCCAGTCCCTCAACCACGTGACGGTTGTGGACGATCTCGTGGCGCACATAGACCGGCGCGCCGTATTTTTCGATCGCGCGCTCAACCATGAGGATGGCGCGATCAACGCCTGCACAAAAGCCACGAGGGGCCGCAAGGCGGATCGACAGCAGGGGAGCCTGAGGTGCTGGGTCTGTCACGCAACGTCTTTCTATTGCCGGTTAACGGGCGCTTGGCTACTGTTCGCCTCCCGCCGCCGTGTGGGACATGTTGATGGAAACCATCCGCGTGTCCTGAGGCGTAAGTGAGGCACCCGGGTCCCCAAGTCAAGGTATCGAATCGACGCATGGCCGACACACGAAACCCCAAGAAGAACATGGGCTTATCTTCTATTCGTTCGCCCTTTATACGCAGCAATGCGCGCGCTGGATTGGTCACTGCATTGGCTTTGATCGTGGCTGGCTGCGGCTGGTGGAGCGGCGAAGCACGCAAGGAAGAACGGCTCCGGGGCTGCCCCAATGCGGGCATTCTGACCGATGCCGAGCGGTTGACGGAATATCGCGAAGGCTCCGGCCGCGATATTACCGATGTCGCCTACACCTGGGAGTTGCTCGATGCTGTTGCCGATTGCAGCTATAGCGGCACCACAATTGATGTGGATTATGCCCTGAGCATGAGTGTCAGCGTTGGCCCCGCAGCAACCAGAAGCGTTGTATCTGCGCCGATTTTTGTCGCGGTGACGCGCGCGGGCGAATCGGTGCTGCAGAAAACCACCTTTGATGCGGAAGTAGAGTTCGAGCCCGGTCAGCGGACAGCCGTTTACACGCGAACCTTCAAGGGCCTCGAATTTGAAGTCGGCGAAGACAATGGTGCGCTGTACGACATTGTGCTCGGATTCCAGCTCACGCCGGCTCAGGTTGATGAAAATCGCGCACGGGCCCGATATTAGCCACGATTCCCGGCGGCATCTGTCTCCATTCAGAGACGTTAAAGTCACACAATCAGGCTGATCTGCAGGGGAATGGCCCCTGCGGACCCGCGTCGATTGACTCTTGACCCGCCCCACCTATCATCGCGCCTGTCAGCCGAACCTGCGCGGGAGAGTCTGACGGCATGCGGGCCCTTGAGGGACTGGCAGGCCATCGGCGCCGAAGGAGCAACCGCCCCGGAAACTCTCAGGCACCAGGGACCGCGTGGGGATGACACTCTGGAAAGCAGCAGGCGGGATTGATCCCATCTGCTCACCGAAGGAGTAAGCCCGCCACTGAGGCCCCCCAGACCATCGGGGACATTGCTTCGGGCAGGGTGAATCTCTCAGGTTTTCGACAGAGGGGGCGCTTGCCGCACGGGCTGGGAATCAGCGCAGGCGGGAGGCGGACCTCCGACTCTGGCGAAAGCAAAACCCACGTGGCTGACAGCTCACACGAAACACTCGAAACAACCGCCCTGCATGCGTTGCATGTGGAACTTGGGGCCAAAATGGTGCCCTTCGCTGGTTACGACATGCCGGTGCAATACCCGCTTGGCGTGCTCGGCGAGCACTTGCATACCCGCACCAAGGCCGGGCTGTTTGATGTATCCCACATGGGGCAGGCCTATCTCATCGGCCCGGACCATGAGACCACGGCCAAAGCGTTTGAGACACTTGTTCCCGGCGACATCGTGGGGCTGGCCCCCGGTCAGCAGCGCTACACCATTTTGCTCAATGCCGATGGCGGCATCATTGATGACCTGATGGTCACGCGCCCACTGGACCCGGCGCGCGCAGGACATCTGTTCATCGTTGTGAACGCCTCACGCAAGGCGATTGATTTTCCGCACATCCGCGCCGCACTGCCCGAAAATGTGAAGCTGGAAACCCTCGACACCCGCGCCCTCGTGGCGCTTCAGGGGCCCGGAGCCGTCGAAGTGTTCGCCAAGCACTGCCCTGCGGCCGCTGATCTGGTGTTCATGACGGCGACCCATGCCACGTTTGACGGCATGGATGTCCATGTCAGTCGCTCCGGCTACACAGGCGAAGACGGTGTTGAAGCGTCGGTTGCACCAGAGGACGCGGAAAAGTTCGCACGCGCCCTCCTGGCCCATGACGAGGTCGAGCCTATTGGTCTTGGGGCACGCGATAGCCTGCGTCTGGAGGCCGGCCTTTGCCTTTATGGCAACGACATCGACGAAACAACGTCTCCCATTGAAGCCAGCATCGCCTGGACCATTCCCAAACACCGCCGCGAGGCGGGGGACTTTCCCGGTGCAGCGCGCATCCTCAAGGAGCTCGCCGATGGCACGGCCCGCAAGCGGGTCGGCATTTTGCCTGATGGCAAGGCGCCTGCCCGTGGTCACACGGAAATTCAGGTAAATGGGACGACCACCGGCGAAATCACCTCCGGCGGCTTTGGCCCAACGGCTGATGGACCCGTGGCCATGGGCTATGTGGCCCGCGAGCACGCCAAGGCTGGCACTGAACTCGACCTCATCGTGCGCGGGAAACCGCGCGCTGCAAAGGTAGCCAAGCTGCCTTTCGCCCCCCATCGCTACGCAAAATAATCACACGGATTGATCGCGAGGACTTCTTCAATGGCTGACACGAAATACACCAAAGACCACGAATGGGTGCGCGTAGAAGGCGACACCGCAACCGTTGGCATCACCGACTATGCGCAGGAACAGCTGGGCGACGTGGTTTATGTGGAACTGCCCGACGTCGGCAAGAGCGTTGGCGTTGGCGATGAAGCCGCCGTCGTTGAATCGGTGAAAGCAGCTTCCGAAGTATACGCCCCGATTTCCGGCGAGGTCGTTGAGGTGAACGAAGCCCTTGCGGATGCTCCCAACGGCGTCAACGAAGACGCAGCGGGCGCCGGCTGGTTCGTGAAGCTCAAACTTTCAGACACCTCTGAGCTTGAAAAGCTGATGTCTGAAGACGAATACAAAACCTACCTGGCGGAGCTCGACTGATGCGCTATTTGCCCCTAACGCCCGATGATCGCCAGCAGATGCTTGGTGTCATTGGTGCCAAGTCCATGGATGACCTGTTTGTGGACGTGCCCGAAGCAGCGCGTATCGAACACGCATTCGATCTGCCGCCCCATCAAGGTGAGTTGGAAGTCGACCGTGCGCTATCGGCCATGGCGGAGAAAAACACTGCCGCTGGCAGCGTCCCGTTCTTTGTCGGGGCAGGGGCCTACAAGCACCACGTCCCGTCATCCGTGGATCATCTGATCCAGCGTTCCGAGTTCCTGACATCGTACACGCCGTACCAGCCGGAAATCTCTCAGGGCACGCTCCAATATCTGTTCGAGTTTCAGACGCAGGTTGCGCTTCTCACAGGCATGGATGTGGCCAATGCCTCCATGTATGACGGCTCGACCGCGTGCAGCGAAGCCGTGCAGATGGCGCACCGCGTCACCCGTCGCAACAAGGCGGTGCTGTCGGGAAATCTGCACCCGCACTACCGGGCGGTGATTGAAACCACATCCAAGTTTGCGGGCGACGCTGTTGTGGCGCTTGAGGCTGATGTGTCTGGCCGAGAAGACATCGCCTCGCAGATAGACGGCGATACCTCCTGCGTCGTCATTCAGTATCCGGATTTCTTCGGTCATGTTGGTGATCTGGCTGACATTGCTGCGGCAGCGCACGCGGAAGGCGCCTTGCTGATTGTCGCAATTCCCGAAATCGTTTCCATGGGCGCGCTGCGTACGCCCGGCGAGATGGGCGCTGACATTGTGGTGGCCGAAGGCCAGTCCATTGGCAATGCCCTCAACTATGGCGGACCCTATGTGGGCCTCTTTGCCACCCGTCAGAAATATGTGCGCCAGATGCCTGGCCGCCTGTGTGGTGAGACGGAAGATGTCGATGGCAAGCGTGGCTATGTGCTGACGCTTTCCACCCGCGAGCAGCATATCCGCCGCGAAAAAGCCACCAGCAACATCTGCACAAACTCAGGCCTGTGCTGCCTTGCGTTCACCATTCACCTGGCCCTGCTGGGCGAAAAAGGCTTCACACGCCTTGCAGCCCTCAACCATGAGAGCGCCTGCAAGCTGGCAGGTGCTTTGGAAAAAGTGTCCGGCGTCGAGCTTTTGACGCCTGCTTTCTTCAATGAGTTCACCATCCGCACCTCAAAGCCTGCCGCTGACGTTATCGAAGCGCTGGCAGACAAGGGCATCCTTGGTGGCGTGCCTGCTTCGCGCCTTATGCCGGGCAATGACGCTGTCAGCGATCTCATCATTGTGGCTGCAACAGAAGTGAACACAGATCAGGATCGTGCCGCCTACGCGGCAGCGCTGACGGAGGTGCTGTCATGAGCGAGAAAACAACTTTCACCGGTCATCGCGGTCTCGACCACGAAGAACAGCTGATTTTTGAACGCGGCCGTGATGCAGCCTGTGGCGTTGATCTGCCGGCACCTGAGGGCGTGGCAACGCGCCTTGGCGGCATGGAGCGCAAGGGAGGCGTGGGACTGCCCGGTCTCTCCGAGCCCGAAGTCGTGCGCCACTTCGTGCGTCTGTCCCAGAAGAACTACGCCATTGATGCGGGCTTCTATCCGCTGGGTTCGTGCACCATGAAGCACAATCCGCGACTCAACGAAAAAATGGCACGACTGCCGGGCTTCTCGGATGTGCATCCGCTGCAGCCCACCTCCACGGTGCCCGGTGCCCTAGAGCTGATGAGCGAACTGGCTCGATGGCTTATGGAACTGACCGGCATGCCTGCGGTTGCCATGTCGCCAAAAGCAGGTGCCCATGGCGAACTGTGCGGCCTCATGGCCATCCGTGCAGCCCTTGAGGCGCGCGGCGAAGCGGGGACCCGTACCCGTGTGCTGGTGCCTGAAAGTGCTCATGGCACCAACCCGGCCACGGCTGCCGCCTGTGGCTTCACTGTGGATGCCATTCCCGCAACGCAAGATGGTCGCGTTGACCTTGCAGCGTTTGAAGCCAAGCTCGGTGATGACGTGGCGGGCATCATGCTCACCAATCCCAATACCTGTGGCCTGTTCGAGCGCGACATCCGCAAGATTGCTGATGCTGTGCATGAGCACGGTGGCTACTTCTATTGTGACGGCGCCAACTTCAACGCCATCGTTGGCCGGGTGAAACCTGGTGACCTTGGCGTCGATGCCATGCACATCAACCTGCACAAGACGTTCTCAACGCCCCACGGCGGTGGCGGTCCCGGTGCGGGCCCCGTTGTGCTCTCAGATGCCCTGGCCCCCTTTGCACCGCTTCCGTACGTCACCAGCACCGGTGGCGAGCTGAAGCTGGTGGAAGACGAACAGTCGTCGGATGCGGATCCCTTCGGCCGCATGGTCGCCTTCCATGGCCAGATGGGCATGTTCGTGCGTGCCCTGTCCTACATGATGAGCCACGGCTCGGATGGTTTGCGGCAGGTAGCGGAAGATGCCGTTCTCAACGCCAACTACGTGCTGGCGTCCCTCAAGGACGTCATGACCGCGAGTTTCGAAGGCCCGTGCATGCACGAAGCCCTGTTCGATGATCGCTTCCTCAAGGGGACCGGTGTCGAGACACTCGACTTTGCCAAGGCAATGATCGACGAGGGCTACCACCCCATGACGGTCTACTTCCCGCTCGTGGTTCATGGCGCGATGCTCATCGAGCCAACGGAAACCGAGTCCAAGGAAACACTGGACGAGTTCATCGGCTGCATGGCGGATCTGGCCAGGTCAGCGAAGGCGGGAGACAAGGCGCGCTTTGAAAACGCGCCGGAACTCACGCCTCGTCGTCGTCTGGACGAAACGACGGCTGCTCGCAAGCCTGTCCTCCGCTGGACACCTCCGGCTCCGGCTCAGGCTGCTGAATAAGTAAAGCAGCCAGACGGCGCAGCCTGGCGAGGCACACGATATGAGAATCGGCGTAGGGTCTGAAAATGACCCACGCCGATTTTCTGTCTCTCATCCGACAAAACGCCACCAACGCCGCAATTCTGGACCGCGCGCCGGCGCTTGGGTTGCCCGACGCATGGCTTGTCTCCGGCAGTCTCTTTCAGGCGGTGTGGAACAGCCTTACAGGCCGTTCGCTGGATCACGGGGTAAAGGACTACGACGTCTTCTATTTCGACCCTGACACCTCCTATAAGGCGGAAGACGCACAGATAAAGCGTGTCGGCAAGGTGTTTGCTGATCTTGGGGTAGATGTCGAGCTACGAAATCAGGCCCGTGTCCACCTTTGGTATGGCAACCATTTCGGCGACATCGACTATCCACCGCTGATGACATCCTGCGAGGGCATAGACCGCTTCCTGGCCATCGCCTGCAAAGTAGGTGTGTCGCTGGATGAGCAGGAGCGTATCTACGCGCCTGATGGCCTTGAAGACATCTACAATCTGCACTTGCGGCCGAACCCCTGCGCCAATTTTTCAGCAGAGCACTACGCCACCAAGACGGCCCGGTGGCTGGAAAACTGGCCGGAACTTACCGTTGACCCGGCTGTGCTGGTCTAACAGGCACAAAAAAGCCCCGCCGGTGAGGGCAGGGCTTTTTCGAATGATCTACCAGACGCTTAGACGAGGCGCTGGCGCACCTGATCAAGGCTCTGATTGATCAAAGCATCCTGACGGGCATCGTCGCTTGTGTCTGCCAGCACCTTGGCAGCAGCAGCAACCGCAACTTCCGTTGCCGCGTCACGCACTTCCTTGGACGCCTGAGCTTCGGCCATGGCAATCTTCTGCTCGGCAAGGGCTGTGCGACGCTCAACCTGCTCATCCAGCTTTTGCTTGGTTTCAGCGGCCAGACGCTCCGCTTCATGACGGGCCTGGGAAACGATTTCCTGAGCCTCTTCTTCCGCATCACGCTGCTTGCGCTGGTACTGGGCCAGCAGGGCCTGTGCTTCTTCGCGCAGCTTGCGGGCTTCTTCCAGCTCGGTCTTGATGCCGTCCGCGCGGGCATCAAGGGCCTTGGTGATCTGACCCCATACGCCGAAATACAGCAGCATGCCGACAAAGCACACAAAAGAGAGCGCTGTGAGGAATGTGCTGTCAGTCAAAAGTGAAAACATATTGCTCGCTCCCTATCGGTTCAGTTCTGCATCAACCGCTTGCGCGACCTTTGCAGCATCAACACCGGAGACACCCAGCTGCGCAACAACCGCCTGAGCAACATCAGCAGCAATGCCGCGAACGTTCCCCATGGCTTCCGTCTTGGTTGCGGTGATCCGTTCCTCGGCTGCTGCCAGCTTTTGGTCCAGTTCCGCTTCCAGCTTGTCACGCAGGGCGTCGGTCTCTTTACCCAGATCATCACGGGTTTCAGACGCAATCTGATGAGCCTTGGCGCGGGCATCCGCCAGCGCCGTCTCATAGCCCTCAATGGCTGCGTCTGTTTCCGATTTGAGCTGAGCCGCCTGGTCCAGATCATTGGCGATGCGGTCACGCCGCGCCTCCAGCGCCTGCGCCACACGTGGCAGGGCCACGCGGGACATCAGGAGATAGAGAACACCAAACGTGATCGCCAGCCAGATGAGCTGCGGCGCGTAGGTCGAAAAGTCGAGCTGCGGCATGCCGCCGGATTGCGCGTCATCCTGCGCAATGCCCAGTTCAGCTTCTGCCTGTTCGCCGATCACAAGCACACTCGTGTCATCCGTCGCGGCCTGCGCGACAATGATGGGCGTGTGATAGCTATCGGTCATGGACGTATCCGCCATGCTCTTTGACCTTTCCGTCTACTGATCTTCTGAAAGTCTGTGGTTAGACAGACTTAAACAACGAAGAGCAGCATCATGGCGACGACGAGGCCGAAGAGGCCCGTTGCTTCTGCAAGAGCAAAGCCGAGCAGCAGGTTAGGGAACTGGCCCTGAGCTGCAGCCGGGTTGCGCAGAGCGCCGGCAAGGTAGTTACCGAAGATGTTACCGATACCAAGGCCGGCACCAGCAAGGGCGATGCAGGCAATGCCGGCACCAATGTATTTCGCTGCTTCAGCTTCCATGTCGAAGTCTCCTTAGAAGTGTTGCCGATTGCCTTGAGTGGCTATCGGTAAAGTCAAACCAGAATGAGTGATGCCCACCGATCAGTGATGAACGTGGAGGGCATCGTTGAGATAGATGCAGGTAAGGATGGCGAACACATAGGCCTGCAGGAAAGCAACCAGCACTTCCAGACCAGTGAACGCCACCATAAAGGCGAAGGGTGCCCAGCCGCCCCAGGCGCCGAGCATGATGGCAAACCCGGCAAACACTTTGAGCATGGTGTGACCCGCCAGCATGTTGGCGAACAGACGCACCGAAAGGCTCAGGGGCCGGGTGAGATAGGAAATCATTTCAATGACGGTGATCAGCGGCAGCAGCACAATCGGCACACCGGAGGGCACAAAAAGCTTGAACCAGCCAAGACCGTGCTTGAACAGGCCCAGCAGCGTAATGCCACCGATAACCACAAGCGCCATGGCAAAGGTCACTGCGATGTGGCTCGTCACCGTGAAGGAGTAGGGCAGCAGGCCAAACATGTTGGCAAACAGGATGAACATGAAGAGCGAGAAAATGAACGGGAAGAAGGGCTGGCCTTCGTTTCCGGTGTTCTGCCGCAGCATGTTCGCCACGAATTCGTAGGAGAGTTCCGCCATCGACTGCCAGCGGCCGGGAACCAGCGCGCGGGAGGAGACGGACATGATCATGAAAATTGAGATGGCCGCAACAGACAGCACCATCCACATGGCCGAGTTGGTGAAAGACGCATCAAATCCGAAGAATTCGATCGGCAGCAGCCGGACGATCTCATACTGGTGCATGGGATCTACTGGAAACGCACCCGGTTCAGCTGGAGCAGCCATTTTTGCCTCTTAAACCCACATTGCCCACGACGTATCGCGGCTTAATCTTCATTCGCCTGTTTGTTCATCTCGGTGGCCGCCCTGACCGCGTTCAAAATGCCCGCAGCAACGCCCAGAAAGAAAAACAACAACAAAAACCAGGGCTCAGTCCCCAGCCAATAGTCCAACCACCAACCGATAAAGCCACCGACCACAACCCCTACAACCATCTCCGAGGAGAGGCGAAAGGCCTGACCAAAGGCAGACTGCCGGTTCTGCGGCTCAGTCTTTTCCCGACGCTTGCGCGCTTGTAAAAGGCGGCGATCGAAATCCTCTCGGCTCTCATCTGGGTCAGTCATCGGTCTGCCTGTCCTGCAAGGGCCGCGCGTCTTACGACCAAAATGGTCGCTTCACGCTGCCGTGCCAATTCCCCGCAAGGTATGTAGCTGCCCTGGCAAAGTGCCTAAGCCGCTCAATTCCTTGAGAAAAATGCCTTGATGACCTGCCTTGACCGTTGTGAGGAGCCAAAGGCGCCCCGAAACCACTCGAATGAGCAAAAGGGATTTCCCGCCGCTAACGGTAAAACACACCGCAATCGGGCTTGAAGTCGGGCGCACCATAGTTTCGCCCTTAACCTCTGTCAAGCAAGGCTGGGAGGGGTTTAAGTTGTTGTTTTTAAATAGAAAAAAAGGCCTCGCCAAAGAGTCGCAGGCCGGTATCTCGGGCATTTCTTTCGCGATGCAGCAACGAGGGCCGATTTGGCCCCGATTGAGTCTCTCAGGACACGGATTCGCAGTACCGTTTCACCGCGTCCAGATCTGGCGCCAGCGCTTTTTCGATCGCCCCCATAAGCAGCGGCAAACCGAGGCGTGCCTTAATGGAATTTGGGGTGGCATCGAGGGTCCAGATCAACTCCGACCCGCCGCTTTTGCCTTTTCCCTTGGCCGCAATCTCAAAGCCTGCATCCCACGTGGCACCCCCGGCCTCGGACACAATCCGTACCCATTCTGCGGGTTCATATTCCAGCACTTCAAAGACAGTGGAGCGTTCCTTGCCGCCAATATCGCGGAAGATACGCCACTGACTTCCAGGACCGGTCTCATTGTCTGTCAGACACTCAGCAGCCGTAATGGTGGGAATGGCTTCTGCAAATTCACCCAGATGCGCCACCGTCTCAAACACGCGCTGCGCTGGGCTCTTGATGGCCTTGGTCATTTCAATGGATGGCATGTCGCTCTCCCTCGTTTTCACGAGCGTGGCAGGCTTTCAAAGGCCTCGTCCAGTGTGATTTTGTCTGGGGCAGGCGCCTATCAGGCCCGCGTCAAATCAGACCGCGTCGCGTATGGCTTCCGCACCTGCAAGGTCAACAGACACCAGCTGGCTCACACCCGGCTCCGCCATGGTGACGCCGAACAGGCGGTCCATATGCGACATGGTGAAGGGGTGGTGGGTGATGACAAGGAAACGCGTGTCTGTCTCGCCGCGCATGTCGTTCAGCAATTTGCAGAACCGCTCGACATTTGCATCGTCAAGCGGCGCGTCCACTTCGTCGAGCACGCAGATCGGTGAGGGGTTCGTCAAGAACACCGCAAAGATAAGCGACATCGCCGTCAGCGCCTGCTCACCACCTGAGAGAAGCGACAGCGTGGTCAGGCGCTTGCCGGGTGGACGGGCAAAGATTTCAAGACCAGCCTCAAGCGGGTCATCGGACTCAACGAGTTCCAGATGCGCTGTGCCGCCACCAAACAGGCGGGTGAACAGGCGGGTGAAGTTCTCATTCACCGTGCCGAATGCATCCAGAAGCCGCTGGCGGCCTTCCTTGTTGAGGCTGCCGATGCCCTGACGCAGCTTCGCAATCGCCTGCTCCAGATCACCGCGTTCGGTCAGCATGGAGTCGAGTTGCTCCTGTGCTTCACGGGATTCTTCTTCGGCGCGCAGATTGACGGCGCCCATGTTTTCCCGCTCGCGCTTGTAGCGTTCGAGCTTGCGCTCAACGTCTTCAAGCGGCGGCAGCGCTTCGTCGTCCTTGATCTCGCCGGCTGCCAGTACCTGCGCGGGTGCGCACTCAAATGCATCGTGGATAAGCCGGGCAGCTTCCGCCACCTGATTGCGCGCACCTTCCAGCATCGCGTCAATACGGGCACGGGTTTCGCGCGCTTCGCTCAGGGTGTCAGTTGCTTCTTTATTGGCCTTGTCAGCGTCTGACAGTTCCTTCTCAGCAACAGCAAGCGCGTCGGCTGCTTCCTGACGGGTCTTTTCTGACTCTGACAGGCGATCCATCAGCGCCTTGGCTTTTTCTTCAACCTGAGCAGGCACCTGCTCCAGGTCAGCGCGTTCAGCTTTTGTGGATGTCTGGCGTTCTTCCAGGGTCTTGATCTGGGCGTTTGCCGTTTCAAGGCGGCTCTGCCAGCGGTTGCGCTCGTGCCCAATGGCACCAAGCCGCTGCGTGCGCGCCTGGGCTTCTCGGGCAAGACCGTCAAAGGCAGCCCGCGCCAGACTTGTTTCCTGACGCAGCGTTTGAACTTCAGCACGCAATGCTTCAAATGCCGCACGCTTTTCATCTTCGGCGGGAAGTTCAGCTGCTTCCGCATTCACAGCTTCAAGGGCCGTGCGTGTTTCTTCAATGTCTGCAGCTGTGCGCGCAAGACCATCATCAACTGCCGCAAGACGGGTAATCTGAGCGGAAGCAGCTTTCTCTGCAGCCGCCAGCGCGTCCTGCGCTGCCGTCAAGGCTCCCTGTGCCGCTTTCCATTCAGTGCGTACAGCGCTCTCACGCGTGGCTGCGTTGCTGACCGCCTGCTTGGTTGCGTCATGCGCCTCGGAAAGCCGCTTGGTTTCTGCCCGCGCTGCTTCAAGCTCGGCATCCAGGTCCGCGAGACGATTGCGCTGTGCCAGTCGCTGCGCTGCTGCCGTCGGGGCATCGGCTGCTGCCGTGTACCCGTCCCAGCGCCACAGATCGCCTTCCTTGGACACAAGACGCTGACCCGGTGACAGCTGACCCTGCAGACGACGGCCAAGCGCCTGATCCACCAGACCTACGTGGGACAGACGCCGCTGCAGCGCAGCCGGTCCGTCCACATAGGTAGAGAGCGGTTCGGCGCCATCCGGCAGCGAATGCGGTTGGTCGATGGCGGGCAGGGTGTGCCAGTGCACAGGCGCTGCTTCGTCCGCAGGCTGTTCAATGTCTTCGCCCAGTGCTGACCCAAGGGCTGCCTCAAACCCGGGACGGACAGAGACACTGTCGATCAGAGGTGGCCACAGATCGCCATCGGCGACCCGAAGCAGGTCTGCCAGTGCTGATGCTTCTGCTTCCAGTTTGCCAAGGCGCTGCTGCGCACCAGAAAGTGGCGCGCGCGCCTGTTCTTCAGCCGCGGTTGCTTCAGCGCGAGCGCGCTCAGCTTCCTGCGCCGCAGCTTCAGCGGTCGCGACTGCTTCGCGTGAATGGTCAACGCCTGCACGGCGTCCCGCCATGGCGGCCTGCACGTCCGAGGACCGTGCAATCTCTTCGCGTTCGGCGGCCAGCGTGCTGCGTGTCGCATTGAGTTTTTCAAGTCGTGCACGGGTTTCATTGATGCGCCGCGTCAGACCCTGGCGGCGGGCCGCAAGATCAGCCAGTTCACGCGACAGGGTTTCAACGCCGGTTTCTTTTTCAGACAAAGCTTCAGAGAGCTGCGTGACTTTTGCCTGCGCAGTCTCGCGGGCTTCATCGGACCCTTCGTCCGCTTGTTTCAGCTCGGCTTCTTCAGCATTGAGGGTCGTCAGGCTTTCATTGGTGTCGGTGATGCCATCGCGCTCACGTACAAGGTCAGCCTCGATCTGGCGCAGCTGGGCGTCCAGCCGTTCAATGGCCTGCTCCGCCTGACGTGCTTCATTCGCAAGCTGATCGCGCTCGACCGTCAGCCGATGATAGGCCGCTGCCGCGCGGGCTTCGGTGTCGCGAAGGTCTGGCAGCTTTTCACCGGCTTCAAACTGAAGACGTGAGGTGCGGGCGGTTTCTTCGGTCGCAGCCGCAACGGCGCGATCAGCTTCCTGCAGGCCCAGCTCATGGGTCTTTTCGATTTCGGATGCCGCGTGATGGCGCAGATGCAGTGACATGGCTTCCGCCCGGCGAATGTCCTTGGAGACATTGCGGAAGCGGGTTGCCTGCCGGGCCTGACGCTTCAGGCTCTGCAGCTGGGTTTCAATCTGTGCGGTGACATCATCAAGCCGCTCAAGATTGGTCTCAGCCTGACGCAGACGCAGCTCAGCCTCATGGCGGCGCGAATGAAGACCCGAAATGCCGGCCGCTTCTTCAAGGATCTGACGCCGCGCTGTTGGCTTGGCGCCGATCAGCTTGCCGATCTGGCCCTGTTGCACGAGGGCTGGGGAGTGCGCGCCGGTTGACGCATCAGCAAAGAAGGTCTGCACATCGCGAGCGCGCGAGTCAGACCCGTTGATGCGATAGGCGGACCCCATCTCACGCTCAATGCGGCGCGAGATTTCGATCTCGTCGGCTTCGTTGTAGGCGGCGGGGGCCGTGCGCTCCGCATTGTCGATGGACAGAACTACTTCCGCCATGTTGCGGGCCGGTCGGCCTGACGTGCCGGAGAAGATCACGTCGTCCATGCCGGTTGCGCGCATGGATTTGTATGAGCTTTCACCCATCACCCAGCGCAGAGCTTCCAGCAGATTGGACTTGCCGCACCCATTGGGACCGACAACGCCGGTCAGCCCTTGCTCGATCACGAGCTCGGTGGGTTCAACAAAAGATTTAAAGCCGGTTAGGCGGAGGCGGCTAAGCTTCAATTGACTGTCTCACCCCAGCAAAGGGGCGTCCCCGGACCGGCAGGAATGTCGCTGATAGCGAACACACCTGCCTATTAAAGGTTTGCTAACCCTTTTGATCCGCCGATTCGGCTTACCCCGGCAACTGGTTTGTGATGATCTCTTCCAGCTGGGCCCAGGGCAGATTGCCGTTGATCTTCTCGTCACCGACGAAAATCGTAGGTGTGGCCTGCACTTGCAGGGTCTCCTGCGCATGCTTCTGGACCTCACGCAGGCCATCAAGAACCTCCTGATCGGTCATGCAGGCTTCAAACTGAGACGCCGAAATACCGCCCTGGCGCGCAATCGCCGCAAGGGCAGAGCGGGGGTCCTGCACAAAGGCCCACTGCTGCTGCCGGGCAAACAGGACCTCTGCAAACTGCAGCGCCTTGTCCGTTGCCACGCAGCGCGTCAGCATGGAGGCCGCCGTGGCCACCGGATCCAGCGGGTATTCGCGGAAAATGTAAAAGACCTTGCCGGTCTCGATGTACTGCTCTTTGAGGGGGGGCAGGTTTACAGCGTGGAAGGCTGCACAGTGGCCGCAGGTGTAGGACGCATACTCAACCAGCGTCAGGGGTGCATCCGGGTCGCCCAGAGTGATTTCGCCCAGTGGATGCTCATAGGCCAGCGCCGGATTAACGACACTGCTGCCACCCGCTGCTGATCCATCGCCCGCGTCGCCGCACGCTGCAAGGCCAAGGGCTGCTGCCAGCACCGTTGCCTTAGCAATCTTGGCACCAAAGCCACGCCGGGTAAGGGCGGGCATCTTGAAAGATGTGGAAGTGGGCAGGGACATGCGGGTCTCTCCAATCATGGGACGTCTAATGGGTGTGTGCGGTCCGGCTACTCAGCAACTGCCTGTTCAAGGCGGGCCAGTGCCTGAGCAAGGTCCGGGTCTTCAATGTCGTAATGCGGCGCGATGTCCGGCTTGGATGCAGGGGTGGATGACCCAAACAGGCCACCCGTGGCTGCTTGCGGTTTGGGTTTGCTGGCAGGCTTAGGCAACGGCCCTTGCACCAGCTTCAGCCGGGCCACCATGGGGCGACCATAAAATCCGTTGATCTTGTCGATGATCTGCGGGGCTAGATGCTGCATCTCAAGGGCAGCGGCTCCTGCAACGCGCACGGTCAGGGTGCTGCCGCCGGATGCGCCTTTTTGCGGCGGCGACAGGCGCTCAGGCGAAGTCAGTCGCGCCATCTGCGGGCCGACAATCTCCTGCCAGCGCGTCAGCACATGGTCATCCGCAAAGCCGAATTTGGTGAAAGCCTTGCGCGTCAGCCCGTCCAGCCGCGTGCCCAGCCGCTCAAAAGTGAGCCTTTGGCGCGGAATGGACCGGGGGATTGGCCGGGACTTGTAAGTCGATGGGGACATGACACACAGATATTCAACAATATGAGAGCACAGGCTAGACGCCGTGATCGCCCATGCTAAGTGTCCAACGTGAAGCTGGCGATCACAAATGCGTGGGTCATTCCGACGCTGTGCGCCAGCTTGGCGCGCAATTCAGGCATCCCAGTGGCACGTAATGGCACCCAGACCCAGAAAAACAGGCTCGTCGAAAGTCAGTCCGGCAGCGCACCAGCTTCTGGACTGGTATGACCGCCACGCCCGCGACCTGCCCTGGCGCATCTCGCCCAAGGCGCGAAAAAAGGGCGCAAAAGCTGACCCCTACAAGGTCTGGCTCTCTGAAATAATGCTGCAGCAGACAACGGTCAAAACCGTGGGGCCGTATTTTCTGAAGTTCGTTGAGTTGTGGCCACGGGTCGAAGACCTCGCCGCCGCGTCGTCAGCTGAAGTAATGAGCGCATGGGCGGGCCTTGGCTACTACAGCCGCGCCCGCAACCTGCACGCCTGCGCCAAGGTTGTCGCCGAACGACATGGCGGCAAATTCCCGCAAACCGAAGAAGGTCTCCTGGCCCTTCCCGGCATCGGCCCCTATACCGCTGCCGCCGTGGCGTCGATCGCCTTCGATGAACCTGCTGAGGTCATGGACGGAAATGTGGAACGCGTTGTCTCACGTCTTTTTGCCATCGACACGCCGCTTCCTGCCGCCAAGGTGGAGATCAAAGAGCGCCTCAAAGAACTTGTGCCGCAAAAACGCCCCGGCGACTTCGCGCAGGCAACAATGGATCTGGGGGCCACGCTGTGTTCACCCAAGAAACCTGCCTGCTCGCTTTGTCCGTGGGCGGAGGAATGTGAAGCGAATGCGAAGGGCATTGCAGAAACACTGCCGGTAAAGCCGCCAAAGAAAGCCAAGCCCACACGCTATGGATCAGCCTACTGGCTGACGGATGCCAAAGGTCATGTGCTGCTGCGCACCCGTCCCCCAAAAGGCCTGCTCGGTGGCATGGACGAAGTGCCCGGAAGTGAGTGGAGTGAGCACGACGCCGACCCGACCACCGACGCCGCACCAACCAGCGCAAGCTGGCAGCAGCTGCCGGGCACCGTGACCCACGTCTTCACGCATTTTGCCCTGGAGCTGACGGTCTACACCGCCCAGGCTGCGACACGCGGCAAGGTCAAGGGCGACTGGGTGCCGCTCGATGCCTTGGCACAACGCGCATTGCCAACCGTCATGCGCAAGATCGTTGCCCATGCCGACCCGGAAGCTGCGAAGCAGTTCAGGAAAAAAGCCTAGCTGGCTTCCGCGCGGATTTTCTGGCGCAGCACGTCAATCGACGTCAGACCCGCATCGCTCTTGAGATGCCAGAACGTCCATCCGTTGCACGCTTCCTGGCCCTGCACATGGGCGCCGATCTTGTGGATCGACCCCGTGGCCCCTGTGACAGCCAGTGACCCGTCAGCGCGAACCCGCGCCTTGTGCCGCTTGCCTGGACCATACAGCACCGTGCCCGGCTCAATCATGCCGCGTTCGATCAAGGTGCCGAAGGGCACGCGGGGCTGCGCACGCTTGGATTCCGTAACCTGAAGAGACTCAGGGTCAGCATGCTGCACCCGGTCAATGCGCTGCTGCGCAATCTCCGCATACTGAGCATCGCGCTCGATGCCGATATATTTGCGGCCCAGCTTCTTGGCCACAGCACCGGTTGTGCCGGTACCGAAGAACGGATCAAGCACCACGTCGCCAGGATTGGATGACGCAAGGATCACCCGATGCAGAAGGCTTTCAGGTTTCTGCGTTGGATGAGCCTTTTGGCCTTGATCATCTTTCAGGCGTTCACCGCCTGAGCAGATCGGCAGCACCCAGTCAGAACGCATCTGCAGGTCATCATTCAGCGCCTTCATGGCGTCGTAGTTGAAGGTGTAGCCCTTGGCGTTTCGATCCTTGGAGGCCCAGATCATCGTCTCATGGGCATTGGTGAACCGGCGACCTCGGAAGTTCGGCATCGGATTGGACTTGCGCCACACAATGTCGTTCAGCACCCAAAAGCCGATGTCCTGAAGCGACACGCCGACGCGGAAAATGTTGTGGTAGGAGCCGATGACCCACAGCGTGCCCGTCGGCTTGAGCACACGATGTGCTTCCACCAGCCACGCATTGGTGAATTTGTCGTACTCGGCAAAGGACGCGAACTGGTCCCATTCCTGATCGACGCCATCTACGCGCGTGTTGTTGGGCCGCAGGAGCTCGCCTTCGAGCTGCAGATTGTAGGGCGGGTCAGCAAAAACCAGATCAACGGACGCATCCGGCAGCTTGGAAAGCGCCTCGATACTGTCGCCGTTGATGATCGTATTGACCGGAAGTTTGCCCGAAAGTCTGGCCTGTTTCCGCTTCGGTGCTGCCGGCTTCGAAGCAGATTTTTTTGTTGCCGCGCGTGTGTTCACGCGGCTCTTGTTGGTACGCATACGCCCCCCAGGGAAACTGTTGAGGCGGGATTTTGAGTCAGGAGCGAATCACCGTCAAGATTCTGTTTTGGAAACAAAGGGTTAACGAAGGTTAACGCCACAAGATCGAGTCCCTCAGTGTCAAGGGGACTCAACATCTAGCGCCATGCGGGCGCGAACCGGGGCAAAACTTTTTCTGTGAAGTGGGGTTATCCCCAGCTTGTTAAGCGCCGTCTGGTGGGCCGCGGTGCCATATCCCTTGTGGCGGGCAAAGCCGTAGCCGGGAAATTCCGCCTCAGCTGCCACCATAATGGCGTCCCGAAACGTCTTTGCGATGATGGAGGCGGCCGCAATGGACAGTGATCGCGCGTCTCCCTTGATGACAGCCTGAGCCGGGCATCCAATGTCGGGCGCATCGCGCCCGTCAATCAGCGCAAATGAGGGTGGGGATGGGAGGTCTGCAACCGCCCGTGCCATTGCCAGAAATGTGGCCTGGCGAATGTTCAGCTCATCAATTTCCTGCGGATCCGCAACGCCCACTCCCACGAGGGATGAAGCGCGTATGTGGCCAGCAAGGTCATTGCGTCTTTGAGCAGTGAGTTTCTTTGAGTCATTCAATCCCTCCGGAACACCAGATGTGGGAAGGATGACGGCAGATGCAACCACCGGCCCCGCCCATGGGCCGCGTCCTGCTTCATCAATGCCGCACACGGGAGATATGCCGCACGCATCTTCAAGAGAGAAATCAGGTCCGGTGACGCTCTTAGTCATGAGGCACTTCCCGCACCACCCTGAATCCCACTATGGATTGTCGCGCGTCCGGCGGCAGAGCGTAGCGGGTCCCAAGACGGACGGGACCCGGTGGGTCAGTCCATGAATGGCCGCGCAGGGCGTGGGCCTCGCAGGTCTCGTCTGTCTGTGCTGCGCCGTCCATCGGCAAATCCGCGTAGCCACCATTGTGACAGTCAGCCACCCACTCCCATACATTGCCGACCATGTCGAAAAGGCCGAACTCGTTCGCGGCAAAGCTTGCCACCGGCGACGTGTGCAAAAAACCGTCGTCACAATGCTCCGCGACTTTCGCGACCTTGTTCTTGGCAGTCAGGTCGTTGACGTTGCCATGCGCGCACAGAGCTTCAGATGGCCGGTTGAGAGCGGACGGCCCTGCCGCACGAACCCACTCTGCCTCCGTTGGCAACCGATAAACTTGGCCCGTAGTCGCCGTCAGCCACGCCAGATAGGCAATGGCGTCGTCCCGTGACACGCATGTCACCGGATGTTGGTCGGTTTGCGGAAATCCCGGCGCTTGCCAGTTGGCTGTGTTGTCCATGGCCCAGCCATCAGGCGTCAGGGTCCAGCAGCCACCAGAACTTTCGTGATCTGTCGCGCGGAGGAAGGCGGCAAACTGTCCACGCGTAACCGGCGTTGTGCCAAAGGCGAGGTCGGAGTTGATATCAACCTGGCGCGAGGGGAATTCATCACTGCTTGCCGCGACATCCTGATTGTCCGCGCCCATAACCACAGAGCCCGCAGGCACAATTCGTGTCGTAGGCCAGTCATCACCCATGCCGGAGGCGAATGCGCTCCAGCCGGACAAGAGCAAAATCAATGCGGAAAATGTCAGTCGGCAAATCATGTGCACCACAAAGCCTGCGGAAGCCGCCCTGTGTCAAACCACGAGGAGATGTAACCTAGAGAAGCGCCAGCTGCTTGGGCCCTGCATTGGGGGCCTCAAACAGATCCGTGCGCAGCGGCAGACGCTGCCGTGATAGGCCGTGGCGTTCCATTGCGAGCGCAAAGCGGCGTGAAATGGTCCAGGCGTACGGACCACCACCGGTCATGCGCTTGCCCCACTCCGCGTCATAGTCCTTGCCGCCGCGCATATCACGGACGATCTTCATCACCCGCTTGGCACGATCGGGGGTGACATCATCCAGCCACTCGGCAAACAGATCCTTGATCTCCAGCGGCAGCCGCAACATCACATAGCCCGCCTCCCGCGCGCCCATGCGGGCGACAGCCTTGAGAATGGCCTCAATCTCGTGGTCGTTGAGGGCCGGAATGACCGGCGCAACCATGACGCCCGTTGGAATTCCCGCTTCGGATAGTTGACGAATGGCATCAAGCCGCCGCCCCGGCGTAGAAGCACGCGGCTCCATCGCCCGCGCCAGCTTGCCGTCCAGCGTCGTGACCGAGAGCGCGACCTTCACAAGCCCGTCCCGTGCCATCTCACTCAATATATCGATATCGCGCGTGACCATGGCGGACTTGGTGACGATGCCCACCGGATGCTTGTGCTCGGCCAACACTTCAAGAACCTGCCGCGTGATCCGGCGCTCGCGCTCAATCGGCTGATAGGGATCCGTATTGGTGCCGATGGCAATCGTCCGCGGCTCGTAGCCGGGTTTGGACAATTCACGCCGCAGCAGCTTGGCGGCATTTGGCTTGGCAAACAGCTTGCTTTCAAAGTCGAGGCCCGCCGACAGCCCCATATAGGCGTGGGTCGGCCGGGCAAAGCAGTAGACACAGCCATGCTCACACCCCCGATAGGGGTTGATCGAGCGGTCGAAGGAAATGTCCGGCGACTGGTTGCGCGTGATGATGGTCCGGGCCGCTTCGTCGCTGACGTGAGTCCGCAAAGGCTTTTCGTCCTCTGCGATGTCCCATCCATCGTCAAATGCCTCCGCGGCCCGGTGCTCATAGCGTCCAGAGCGATTGGAACGCGCGCCGCGACCTTTGCGTGCTTCATGCAGCCGTCCCGTTTTGGGGGAAGGAAGACTGCTGCCCGGCCCGAAATCGGGGCGCGAGACGGGGCCTGGGGCAGGGCGTATCTCCCCGTCCGCATCACCGGGCATCAAAGCGCGTGTCTGTGGCTGACCGGATTGGGGGGCGGTCAGGGGAAACACGGGCATGGTCGCAGCGCGCGCTGTCTCGTTGGCTGGATTTGGAGCCGGGTCTGCCGCCCTGGCCCCCTGTCCCGAGCCAAGTCCCGAGCCAATCTCAACAATCTTTCTGTGCGCTGTTCTGTTCATGAGAGGAATATAATCACATTAAAAAGAACAAGACAAGAACATTTAGGTTAACGCCATGCTCCCTTCGCAGTTGCAGCAATTACGCGCTAAAGTCCGCCGCATGCTGAGCGTCGTGATTCCAACTTTGAACGCTGAAAAGTCCCTCACCCGGGTGTTGGCGGCGCTGATCCGCCCGACCGTCCGCGGGCTGATCAAGGACGTCGTCATCGTTGACGGCGGCTCAACCGACGGCACGGAACGCATTGCGGAAACATCCGGCGCAAAATTTGTGAGCGCACCTAAAGGCCGGGGCACACAGCTGGCTGCCGGCGCGCAGGCCGCGCGTGGTGAGTGGCTGTTGTTCCTGCACGCCGACACGGTGCTGCAACCCGGCTGGGAAGAGGAAGTGGAAACACTGCTTGAGCGGCTGGAGAAGCGTGGCGAAAAAGGCCTCGATTTCGCAGCCGTTTTCAAATTCGCGCTGGATGACTTTTCGTTCTGGGCGCGCATGCTGGAGGGCATCGTGTCATGGCGCTGCTGGCTCTTTGGTCTGCCCTATGGCGATCAGGGCCTGCTGGTCTCGCGCCGCCTGTATGACAAGCTCGGCGGCTATCGCCCGTTGCAGATCATGGAAGACGTGGATTTCGTTCGACGCATCGGTCGCCGACGGCTCGTCTTTTTGCGGGCCCCTGCCGTCACCAGCCCGGAACGCTATTTGAATGACGGCTACATCGCCCGCTCATCCAGAAACGCCCTGTGCCTGATGCTCTATTATCTTGGTGTAAACCCGGACCGCATCGCCCGCGTTTATATGAAGCGGTAGTCATCTCTCACGTGTTGTTGACTTCTACAACCGCCATTGCAATCGGCAGCAAGTCTTGATCATTTCCGGTGTAGGATTCAGTTGTGTTGCGCACAAAATGCACGATCGAACTCGCGAGCCCATTCTCCGCGAATTGCGTCGCAAGGCTTATGTTGATTCGGGAAGTCAGAGCTACGAAGTGCCCGGACCGCGGCCCACCTTCGATCTGGAGCAGCATTGCGGGTTTTTGCTCGACTCTATCGGGAAATATCTGCGCCACGTAGCCCGGAAACCAATCTGTCTCAATTGGCCTCAGCACGACACCATCGCGCAGAAAAGACATGTCCCCGTCTCCGTCCAAGACTCGATATGATTTTGCGCGGTCCGGATTGTTCATCTCGCTAATTTTCCGGTTTGTGATCCCAAGCATGGATGCGTGTTGACTGTGTATTGGTACGGTATTGCAAGAAGCATCAAAAAAGCAGGTCTGGTTGGTCTATTCATGCAAAATACCCTCGCTATCATGGCCAAAGCCCCAGCCATGGGCCGCGTAAAAACACGGCTGGCGAAAGATGTTGGCCTGGTTGAAGCCACGCGCTTCTACCGTGTGGCGCTGGCCCGTCTGATCCGTAGGCTTGCAGCCGACCCGCGCTGGCAAACGGTCGTGGCAGCAAGCCCTGATGTGCAGGCGCTTCCAGATCAACGCTGGCTGCAAGACGCAGATGCAGTCGTGCCTCAAGGCGAAGGGGATCTTGGAGCCCGTATGCAGCGCGTCTTTGATACGGCTCCCAAAGGGCCTGTGGTGATCATCGGCAGCGATATCCCCGACATCTCCGCCCGTCACATCGCCCAGGCGTTCAAGGCGCTGGGCACCAACGATGCCGTCATGGGCCCATCCGTAGACGGAGGATATTGGCTCATTGGCCAAAAACGCATGCCGAAAGTGCTCATGCCATTTGAGGGGGTGGAATGGTCAAGCGGTCGCGAACGCGACCAGACGCTCGCTAATTTTGGATCAGTCCGTGTTGGTATGCTCAGTGAATTGTCGGATGTAGACAGCGGTGCGGACCACGCAGGATGGCGAAAGGCCGAGGGCGTCCCCGGCTTCAGATAGGCCCTCCGGTCGAGCCGGAGGGACAGCGAATTGTGGTGCGTGCTGGTTTCCTCTTCCCCCCGCTTTCCCTCCGGCTTGACCGGAGGGTCCATGGGTTAGAGCCTCGACGCATTCCGCACCGTGGCGCCCGCACGCTCGATCGGCGCGTAGACCGGCCATCCGCCAGCGGCGGCCTGATCGAGGGACGGGGAGGGCTGGCCCAACCGTAGGCGGTAGAGCCAGAGATTGGTCATGATGCGTTCCACGTAGCCGCGGGTTTCAGCGGCTGGGATGCTTTCAATGAAGGTCAGCGGGTCCTGCGCGTCTTCGCCGATCTGTTTGGTCCAACGGATCAGATTGCCCGGCCCGGCATTGTACGCGACCGCCATCTGGAACAGGTTTCCGTAGGGCTCGCTGTAGCCCATCAGCTCCTGCAGATAAGTCTGGCCCAGCGCCAGATTGTGTTCGGGATCATTCAGGCGATCGCGGTTGCCGCGTTTGTAGGTCGAGTCCTTGGTGATGTGATATGCCGTGCCCGGCATGATCTGCATCAGACCCGCAGCGCCCGCATGGCTGCTGGCGCCGGTAATGAAACGGCTCTCCTGCCGCGCAACAGCGAGCAGCAGGGCGCGATCCACTTCATAGCCGCCCTCAGGCGTGATGTCAGGGACAGGGAACAGTGCCGCACCAATGGGCTGCGGGCTTGCAAGAGCAACCGCAAGTTGCGTGGCGGGAAGGTTGAGGTCGCGGGCAAGGGATGCCAGCGCGATATCAAGCGACGGGTCGAGGCGCCCATGGGCGCGGCGCAATTCTGCTTCCGCCATGTCCAGTTTGCCGACCTGCACGAGGGCCGCACCGCGACGCACCTGTTCAATTGCCAACAATGCCGTGCGGCTCGTTGCATCAGACACCGGGTCAGACCACGTCACCCGTGGTTCGCGGCCAAGCTGCCGCTGGGCAAGCAGCCCGTAAAACGTCATGCCCGTGCTCGCGGCAATCTCAAGCTGTGTTACTGCCTTGGCCGGCTCGCGAATGGCAAAGTAGGAGCGCGCAGCCCAAAAGGCGGCGGCAGACCGCGTCCAGTCCGAGACGCTGATATTGCTTGCCAGCGCTTCAAAATGCCCTGCTGCAATATCCGGCTTGTCCATGCGCCAAGCGGCAAGCCCCGCATACCAGTCCGCGAGCGGCGCGTCTTCGCGGTGCGAGGCGGCAATGGCTGATGAAAGATCGAAGGCTTTGGCGATCTTGCCTTCAACATAATAGGACCAGGCGATGCGTGCCTTGATGGCTGCGCGTTCATCCGCACCCAGACGGTTGCGGACTTTTGACGAGTCGAGAAGCTGCAGTGCCTGCGTTGGCCGTTCGCGGGAAATCAGCGAGCGCACTTTTCTTGAGATCGTGCGTCCATATCCAGTGCGGCCTTCAGCGCTGGAGCCGGACACTGCATAGACCGAGTGATACGCCGTTGGCCGGAAGGCCCGCCGCACCGGCTTGACCGGCACACTGGCACCACCGCGCCGCTTCATGGCGAGTTTGTGGATTTTGCTGGCGCCGGGATGATCTGCATATTTGGCGAGCCAGGACCGCAGCTCGGAATATTTGGAGCGATAGGCCGTCGGGTGCATGTAGCGTTGATGCAGCACGTGGCCCATCAGGACTTTGTCGGTGAGCTGGCCAATCAGGACGTCAGCCTGCTTGAGGTCGCCACGCTCCTGAACCTGAAAAATCTGGATATAGCGGACGCGATCTTCTTCGGAGAGAACCGCAACCGGTTCACCTGCATGAACACGGCTGGCCATTGTCGTCACGAAAAGCGTAACGGCAAGCAGCAAGACACCGGACAGCATCCAGAAACGCGCGCGGGCATCCGCCTCGCGGTCAGCCTGGATGGCCACAGCAGTCTGAGATTTTCGGCTTGGCATGCGGCCCCCCGGCACGTTGCCCGATCTTCAGTGACGCCCTTGAACGCAGGCGCCCTGTATCAGTTCAGGATTAATCTAGCGGTCAGCCCCAAAGGATGCGAGTCCCGTGCCATCGTGACAGTTAATGCGACGCTAGAGGCCAAGCTCGGCCATCTTGTCCTTGAGACTGAGCAGATCCCGCCACGCGAGGCGCTTTTGTGCAGGTTGGCGCAGCAGATAGGCAGGATGTAGCATGGCAATGGCGGGCATGGTTTGTCCGGCCGGTCCCCCAATGGCTTCGGGATCAAAATCCTTCCACTGGCCACGCAGGCGGGTAATTCCCGTTTTGGTGCCGAAAAGCTCTTTTGCGGACACACCACCTATACACACCAGCACTTTTGGTCCCACCAGCTCGATATGCCGCAGGATGAACGGCAGACACATGGCCGTCTCTGCGGGGGTGGGTGTGCGATTCCCCGGCGGCCGCCACGGCAGCACGTTGGAGATGTAGACGGTTTCGCGGCTGAGACCGATTGACGCGAGCATCCGGTCCAAAAGCTGTCCCGAGCGACCCACGAAGGGCAGTCCCTGAATGTCCTCGTCGCGCCCCGGCGCTTCGCCCACCAGCATGATCTTTGCCTGCGGATTGCCGTCCGCAAAAACCAGATTCTTGGCGGTGGCTTTCAGCGGGCAGCCGGTAAAGCCCGCCATGGCCGCACGCAGTTCGTCCAGATTTGACGCAGCGGCGGCAAGGGCCCGCGCGTCATCAATGGCGGCCTTGTCATCGGCGAGTTCCGCTTGAGGTGCCTGTGGCCTGAGAGGTTGTCTGGCCCCGGGAAGCGGCGGTTTTGCGCCGGTCGAAGCCCTGGGCTCCGGCTCTGGCACAGCTGCCAGCCGGTCGATGGGCTCGTCCCCAATGGCCTCATCCGCACCGGCTTCCACAAACCAGCGCAGCAGGTCGGCCAGCTGGGTGTGCTCATCAGCGGATGTGGAAAGATCATGCATGGGCGCTAGTTTTAAGGGGGCAGGCGGCGCGAGTCACACCTGCATTCGCTATTTCGTCTTAATGGGGCGCATCATTTGTGTGCTGGTGCGCAACAGGGTCGTTTTCTGCGGCCGGATTTGCGCCGCTTGACCGCAAAAGGGGCTTGGCCCCATAAACGCGGTCCGTCATGCCGGGTATGGCGGAATTCTGCGATTGAATAGAACAATTTATGCCAGCCACCCGGCATCTGGTTTCCGTTGCGGCCATGTGAAGATCGGGCCAAGACCGGACACGAAATTCGACCTAGGAGGTTCTTGTGTCAGACGCCCTCAAGAAGGCCAGCGAAGTCAACGCGACGCAGGGGTTCATTTTGCACCCCGAGCAGCGCGAAGCGATGGAATATGACGTGGTGATTGTCGGAGCAGGCCCCGCCGGTCTGTCCGCCGCGATCCGCCTCAAGCAGCAGGCAGCTGAACACGATTTTGAAATCTCCGTCTGCGTGCTGGAAAAGGGCGCAGAAGTTGGCGCGCACATCCTCTCCGGCGCGGTGATTGATCCCGTCGGCCTTGATGACCTCATTCCAGACTGGCGCGACGACGAGACTTGCCCGGTGAAAACGGAAGTAAAAGCAGACCATTTCATGGTGCTCGGGCCGTCCGGCTCCATCCGCCTGCCAAACTTCATGATGCCGCCACTGATGAACAATCACGGCAACTACATTGCGAGCCTCGGCAACACATGTAAGTGGCTGGCTGAAAAGGCGGAAGCGCTGGGCGTCGAAATCTATCCGGGCTTCGCCGCGGCTGAAGTCCTCTACAACGAAGACGGCTCCGTCAAAGGCGTGGCCACCGGCGATATGGGCGTTGGCAAGAACGGTGAACCGAAAGACGGTTACATGCCCGGCATGGAACTGCTCGGCAAATACACCTTCTTTGCAGAAGGCGTGCGCGGCTCCTTGTCCAAGCATGTGATCCGCAACTTTGATCTGGACGCAGACAGCGAGCCGCAGAAATTCGGCATCGGCATCAAGGAAGTGTGGGAAATTGATCCTGCCAAGCACAAGAAGGGTCTTGTGCAGCACTCCTTTGGCTGGCCTCTCGGCATCAAGACCGGCGGTGGGTCCTTCCTTTATCACTTCGACGAAAACCTGGTGGCGGTCGGCTTTGTGGTTCACCTGAACTACTCCAACCCATACCTCTCACCGTTCGACGAGTTCCAGCGGTTCAAGACGCACCCGACGGTCCGTCCGACCTTTGAAGGCGGCAAGCGCCTGAGCTATGGCGCGCGTGCCATCACCGAAGGTGGTTTCCAGTCTGTACCCAAGCTGTCCTTCCCCGGTGGCGTGCTGGTGGGTTGTTCAGCTGGTTTCGTCAACGTGCCGCGCATCAAAGGCAGCCACAACGCCATGGCCACCGGCATGATGGCCGCAGACAGCGCCTTTGAAGCGATCCGTGATGGCCGCGCAGCCGATGAACTCACCACCTATCAGGCCGCTTACGAAACAAGCCACGTGGCCAAGGATCTTAAGCGCGTGCGCAACGTGAAGCCGCTGTGGTCCAAGTTCGGCACGCTGATCGGCATCGGTCTTGGCGGCATTGATATGTGGATGAACAATCTGGGGATCGGCCTGCCGTTCACCCTCAAGCATGGCAAGACAGACGCTGCGTCTTTGAAGCCTGCGGCAAAGTTCAAGCCAATCGATTATCCAAAGCCGGACGGCGAAATCTCCTTCGACAAGCTCTCTTCAGTGTTCCTGTCTTCCACCAACCACGAGGAAGATCAGCCGGCTCACCTGACCCTTGGCGATCCCAACATCCCCATCCAGACCAATCTGCCCACATGGGCGGAGCCCGCCCAGCGTTTCTGTCCGGCCGGTGTGTATGAAGTGGTGAGCAATGACGATGGCAGCGATCCGAAATTCCAGATCAACGCCCAGAACTGCGTTCACTGCAAAACCTGCGACATCAAAGACCCCAGCCAGAACATCAACTGGGTGGTGCCGGAAGGTGGCGGGGGGCCGATCTACGTCAACATGTAGATAAATGGGCTTCAAACCCCTCATGTGGATTTGATGGGCGTATTTACGCCCGCTCAGCTATGGTGCGTATTCGCATGTGGCTAGGCAGGTGGAGCGTTTTATCGTGCAGTTGGTTCTGAATCGTCCCGGAGTAGTGCGGCCAGGCATGGTGCGTATTGCCGCCATTGGTCTTGCCGCAAGCCTGCTCGCTGGCTGTGCCGGATTTGGCGGCCTCGACGCCCGTGATTTTGACAGCAGCACAGTCGGCAAAAATCTTCGGGTTGATGGCGCGGGCCGCAATGTCGAAACCAAGCTGGGCAACTATCTCGCGGCACGCCACGCGACCAATCTGCGGGATCGTGATGCAGCAGCCGTTTTCTACGATCAGGTGCTCTCCGAAGATCCATCCAACGATGTAATTCTGGACCGTGCCTTTTTGCTGCAGCTGACTGCGGGCAACATTTCCCGCGCGGGCACACTCGCTGAAAAAGTCATCGCTCAGGACCCCGGCGACCGCACGGCGCGACTGGTGCTCGGCGTTCAGGACATCAAAGCCGGCCGGTTTGCCGGTGCGCGGGGAAATTTTGACAGCGCCGCCGCAGGCCCTTTCACCCGCTTGGTCTCGGGACTGCTAACCGCGTGGACCTATGTGGGAGAAGGCAACTATCCCAAAGCATTTGAAAGCCTGTCTCTGGAAGACGACGGCCCCGGCCACACGCTATTCAGCGCCTATCACACGGCCCTCATTGCTGATCTCGCCGGCGACAAGGTTCGTGCCCGCGAAGCCTATGAGACGGCGATGTCGTCGTCCGGAGGCGGGTCCGTACGCATCGTTGACGCCTATGGGCGTTTTCTTGAGCGCAACGGCCAGGCTGACGATGCCGTCGTGATCTATTCAGGCTATCTGGCTCTGTCGCCGTCTCACCCGATCATCAGCGACGCTCTGGCGCGGGCACGCAGCGGAGATGAGCCAGGCCTGCTGGTGACATCAACCCGCGCAGGCACAGCTGAAGCGCTCTATGGCATTGGCAGTGCTCTGTCGCGTGATCAGGGCGTGGATGTTTCCATCCTCTACCTGCAGCTTGCCTTGTACATGTACGATAATCTGGACGTGGCTCAGGTGTTGCTGGCCGAGCTGCTGTCCAACTCAGGTGATCTCTCGGCCGCCGCCGAGACGTATGACGATGTCTCGTCAAGTTCTTCGCTCGCCACCACGGCCCGTATTGAACGTGCATTGCTGCTCGACCGGATCGGCCGCACAGATGATGCCATTGATGCGCTGTCGTCCCTTGGTGACAGGTCAACAGACGCTGCAAATGCGGACGTCGCCATTGCTTTGGCCGACCTTTACCGGTCAACGGAACGATTCGACAGGGCGGAGGCTGGCTACACCCGCGCGCTGAACCTGTTGCAGTCTCAATCCAGCCGACTTTGGACGCTGTACTACGCGCGCGGCGTTGCTCGCGAGCGTCAGGGGAAGTGGGATGGCGCCGAAGCTGACTTCATGAAGGCGCTGGAGCTTGAACCGGACCAGCCCTACGTCCTCAATTATCTTGCCTATTCATGGCTTGAGCAGGACATCAATCTCGAAGAAGCGCTGGAGATGATTCAAAAGGCCGTCGACCAGCGGCCCAATGATGGCTTCATCGTGGATAGCCTTGGCTGGGCCTTCTACCAGATGGGCCGCTACGAGGAAGCTGTTGAGCAGCTCGAGCGCGCCGTCGAACTTGATCCCAATGACGCGACCATCAACGACCATCTGGGCGACGCCTTCTGGAAGGTGGGACGGCGCACTGAAGCACGCTTTCAATGGCAGCACGCGCTGGAAAACGATCCTGAAGAGGATGTCGCCCTGCGCATTGCACGCAAGCTCGAAAAAGGTCTCGAAGCGGTTGAAGCAGCAGAGGCTGCAACACCTGCTGCGGGCTCCTGACGCGGCATCGGCATTGCGATGACCGGCAACGAATTCAACGCCTATTGCAAGAGCCTGAAAGCCACCACTCACGTTGTGCAATGGGGCAATGCTCATGTGTGGAAGGTGGGCGGCAAAGTGTTTGCCATCGGTGGATGGCAAGACAAGGAACCCGCCTTCACCTTCAAGGTGACAGACATTGGCTTTGAAGTTCTGCCGCAGCAGCCCGGCATCAGGCCCGCCCCCTACATGGCGTCCCGTGGCCTCAAATGGGTGCAGCACTATGAAAGTCCGGGGCTGAGCGACGATGAGCTCAAGGGCTACATCAAGCAATCCTACGATATGATTGCGGCTGCCCTTTCCAAGAAGAAACAAAAAGAGCTGGGCCTGCTTCCGTGACCACCATCACCGAATTCGCACCCGCAAAGATCAATCTCACACTTCATGTGCTGGGCAAACGCCCGGACGGGTATCACCTGCTTGAAAGCCTGGTCGTCTTCGCAAGTGCCGGGGACACCCTGACTGTTGACCCTGCAGAAGATCTCTCGTTTCACGTCACAGGACCTAACGCAGCCGCCCTTGCAGACACGCCGGATGCGGACAATCTGGTGTTGAAGGCTGCCCGCTTGCTGAATGCAGGCGGTGGTCGCGGCGCGCGGATAACGCTCGAAAAGCGCCTGCCTGTCGCTGCCGGTATTGGCGGTGGATCAGCGGATTGCGCCGCTGCGATGCGGGCGCTCAATACCCTGTGGGGCCTTGGTCATGATGCGGCCACGCTTGGCGCACTCGGGTTGGAGCTAGGCGCCGACGTGCCCGTATGTGTTCAGGCACCAAGCCCGTGTGTGATGTCCGGCATTGGCGAAAAGATTGCCCGCGCACCCTCCATGCCGGATTTGTGGTGTGTGCTCGTCAATCCCGGTGTGCCGGTGGCAACAGGCCCTGTTTTCAAAGCCTTGAATGCACAGTCGACCACAGCTGAAAATGACACGTTCTGGCCAGGTGGGTTTTCTGACGCCAAGGCCGCTGCGCGCTTCATGACGACCTGCCGCAACGATCTGGAGCCACCCGCCCGCAATCTGGTGTCAGAGGTTGGCGAAACCGTCCGTGCGATTGCGGCAACAAAGGGTTGTCTCATGGCACGCATGTCAGGCTCAGGCGCAACCTGTTTTGGTTTGTATGCGGATGAAGAGGCGGCAACACATGCCGCTGCAGCGCTCGCGCGCAACGAATGGTGGGTTGAGGCGGCTCATATTTTGAGCTGACGTGGATTATGTCTTGCGGCGACGCAAGATGTTCATTTTGGCGTCCTTCAGCGGTACCACGCGGCCATCTTGCGTCGTAAGAGCAATGGACAGCTTTTCGCCCGTTGCGGATTCTACGACGTCAATCGGCGGCGTGTCGTCACGCAGAAATCGGTCCCCCCAGTCCATCAGAGCCACCAGCACAATGACGGCTTCCATGCCCTGATCCGTCATCCGGTACTCATGGCGCGTCCGGCTCGCGCCCTCGCGGTAAGGGTGCCGCGATAGAAGCCCCGCAGCCACCATCCGGTCCAGACGCTGGCTCAGGGCAGCGCGAGGAATGCCAAGGTCTGCCCGCAGATCCTCAAACCGGGTCACCCCATACAAGGCCTCACGCAGAATGAGCAGTGTCCACCGATCCCCAAACAGGTCGGTGGCACGCGCCATGCCGCAATCATCCATGGCGACCGGTGTCTGGACGACACGGGGGCGAGGTGGCGCGTCGGGTGGAGAATCGGGTGTGGTGTCTGAGTTTGACATATGAACTTAGATACCCTATCTCGAGCTGAGTTCAAAAAAGGAATTCAGATATGAGCTT
Source organism: Pyruvatibacter sp. HU-CL02332 (assembly GCF_040362765.1). Taxonomy (NCBI): domain Bacteria; kingdom Pseudomonadati; phylum Pseudomonadota; class Alphaproteobacteria; order Hyphomicrobiales; family Parvibaculaceae; genus Pyruvatibacter; species Pyruvatibacter sp. HU-CL02332. Next base: position 1,071,098 of record NZ_BAABWK010000002.1, on the reverse strand, counting down.
TCTCGCACTTGTTTTCATCTTCAAAATTCTCGTAACCGGCCTGCTGGTGGGTGTGCCGTTCCTGTTTCTGCCTGCAAGCCGCGTAAGCGCGTCCACGGGCTATGGCGAAGCCGCGGCGCCGCTCTTCAGGCTTTACGGTGTTGCGATTTTTGCGCTGCTGATTGGCTATGGGTATGGCTACTGGCTGCTGGGTCAGGGCACCTTCCCCTGGGGCATCATAGCCATGGGGCTGCTCTCAAACGGCGGTGGCGCAGCCGTGCTGTTTGCTACGGGCGCATGGCGTCGCAGCAAGCTGATTGCCTGTTTCATCACAGCAGTAGCGGTCGCTCTGGCCGTGGCAGCCCTCGCGCCTGACATGGCCGTGACGCCACTTTGGTAGCGCACGCATCCGCACCTGACATGCGCGATGTGCTGTGAAGCTCGGCTCTGGCTCTGGCTGTTGTGGCTAGTAGCTGCGCCTTAATAACTACGGTTGACGCAGAAATGCACAAGGCTGATCAGCACATCGCGCATATCGCTCTCAGGGAAGATCGCCAGCGCGTCGCAGGCAATGGCACCGTAGTGGCGCGCCCGGCCAATGGTGTCATCCAGGCAGCCATGGGCTTCCATGATGGCAATGGCCTGTTCCATGTCGCCGTCGTTCTGGTCCCCGTCGCGCAGTGTGCGTTCCCAGAACTGGCGTTCATCCGCAGTGCCCCGGCGATAGGCCAGAACAACCGGCAGCGTCAGCTTGCCTTCGCGGAAATCATCACCAACCGTCTTGCCCAGCGTTGCCTGACGGCCAGAATAATCCAGCGCATCATCCACAAGCTGGAAGGCAATGCCGAGATTGCGGCCGTATGAAGAAAGTGCTGCCTGTTCGGAATCCGGACGGTCAGCAATCACCGCGCCCACTTCGGTCGCTGCTGCAAACAGCGCCGCTGTTTTGGCATTCACCACCTGCAGATAGGCGTCTTCCGTGGTGCGGGTGTCTTTCGTCGTGGCCAGCTGCAGCACTTCGCCTTCTGCAATGACGCAAGCAGACGTGGAGAGAATATCCAGCGCCTTGAGAGAGCCGACTTCCACCATCATCTTGAACGCGCGTCCAAGCAGGAAGTCGCCAACAAGAACGCTGGCCTGATTGCCCCAAATCTTGCGGGCCGCTTCCTTGCCGCGCCGCAGATCGCTTTCATCCACAACGTCGTCATGCAGGAGCGTTGCCGTGTGCATCAGCTCAACCGCAGCGGCCAGCTTCACATGGTCCGTACCCTGATAGCCAACAATGCTGGCGGCAGCGAGTGTCATCATCGGGCGCAGGCGCTTGCCGCCGCTCTCCACAATGTGACCGGCAAGCTCTGGAACCATCTCGACCTGAGACGCGAGCCGCGACAGGATGAGGTCTGTCACCCGATCCATGTCAGCGCCGACAAGCTCTGTCAGGCGTTCAACAGCATCGCTGCCTTCGCCACGGTCACTTTCAAGAGGAACAACTACGCCCATGCCTTCAACGCCCTTACTGAAGGACGCTCCTTCGCGTGATAAGGTAGGCAAGGTAAAGTCATGACCCAGCCCGTCAATCCGAAGTCTAAGTGCGGTGCACAAACGGTCAAGTCAACTCCCGTGCGGCCCGCTGCCGCGCATTCCACATCTGCAATTGGGACATTGATTCACACGTCATGATTGAGCTTTTGCGCACAAATGACCCGGTTCTTGTCTCTTTTGCTGAGGCTTTGATGCGGGACGCGGGCCTTCGGTTCAGCGTTCTTGACGTTCATATGAGCATTATTGAAGGCTCACTGGGCATTTTGCCGCGCCGCCTGGCCGTCCATGAGGACGATGTGGCGGCCGCGCGCAGCCTTCTTGTGGATGCCGGCATCGACGTGCCGCCGGTTGGGGAGAGCCGTTGGTGACGGATGCTGACGTTACAAAAGCCGAACTTGAAACATCTGACGATGACTTCCTCAGCGGCCAGATCAAATGCCTGCAGCCGCGCAATGGCTTTAGAGCCGGTGTCGACACCGTCATGCTCGCCGCCGCCTGTCCGGCCACGGAAGGCGAGCGCGTTCTGGAGCTTGGCTGCGGTCCCGGCGTGGCAGCCCTCTGCCTCACATCACGCACCGGCGCCCATGTGCTGGGCGTCGAGATTGAAGATGAGGCCCTCGATCTGGCCCGCCGCAACGCGGAGCGCAACGATCTCTCAGACGTCGTCAAATTCATCCGCGCAGACGTCACAGCCAAAGGCAGTGCGCTGGAGGCATTGGGCCTTGAGCCTGAAAGCTGCGACCACGCCATCGCCAACCCGCCCTTTCTCACCGAAGGCGAAGCAACGCCGCCCCCCGGCGACGTCCGGGCGCGGGCATTTTCCGGCCCTGCGGACCTGCTGGCCGCCTGGGTGAAATGCGCCACCCGCATGGTCAAACCCGGCGGCACGCTCACTTTTGTCCATAGGGCGGACAAGCTGGCGGACTTGCTGGCAGCCCTTGAAGGCCGGGCAGGGGGCGCCAAGATTTTCCCCCTATGGCCCGCGCCGCGCAGCACAGGCAAGGCGGCCACCCGCGTCCTCGTGCAGGCAACCAAAGGCAGCCGCGCCCCGCTGGAAATCCTCCCGGGCCTAGAACTGCATGGGCGCGGTGGCCTGATCGCTGATAAAGCGTGGGATATCCTCAGAAAAGGCAGGGAAATCAACATCTCCGGCTAGCTTGTGCAGCCCCGCCGGAATGCCTATGTCTCACCCCATGGGAATTAAAGACAATCTGCGCGGCTTGCGCGACCAGCCCCTTATCGGCCCGCTGGCAAAAAAGCTCTTCAGTGAACCCGAGCCCCTGGTCCATGTGGTGCGCCTCAATGGCGTCATCGGCGGCCAGTCGAGCCCGTTCAATCCAAGCCTGTCGCTGACTTCTGTTGCAGCCGACCTTGAGGCAGCCTTTGCGGACAAATCCGTGAAGGCGGTGGCGCTTGCCATCAACTCGCCCGGCGGCTCACCGGTCCAGTCGGCGCTTATCATGAAGCGCATCCGGGCGCTCTCCGCTGAAAAGGAAATTCCCGTCTTTGCCTTCATCGAAGATGTGGGCGCGTCCGGCGGCTATATGCTGGCGCTCGCAGGCGACGAGATTTACGCGGACGAAAACTCCGTGGTTGGCTCCATCGGCGTTGTGTCAGCTGGTTTCGGCTTCAAACAGCTGATTGACCGCGTTGGCGTCGAACGCCGCGTTTACACGGCCGGCGAGAGCAAAGCGATGCTTGACCCGTTCCAGGCGGAAGACCCCAAGGACGTGGAGCACCTCAAGAGCCTGCAGGCGGAAGTGCATGAAAGCTTCAAGCAGATGGTTCGCGATCGTCGCGAGGGCAAACTGAGCCAACCTGAAAGTGATCTCTTCACCGGCTCGTTCTGGACCGGTGCCAAGGCGCAGACGCTGGGCCTGATTGATGGCCTGGGCGACATGCGGGCCATCCTGAAGGACAAGTTCGGTGAAAAGACCAAGCTGAAACTGGTGCACACCTCCGGTGGCCTGTTCCGGCGCAACAAGAATGCGGCAGGCGTCTCTCACGATGCCTCATCTTCGCCGCTCTCACTGGATACAAATCTGGTCGAAAATAGCCTGAGCGCGCTGGAAACCCGCGCTTTGTGGTCTCGGTTTGGACTTTGAACAAGCCATAAAGACGTAATGAGAGGGACAATCTCATGGGGAATATGATTCTCACCGCCCTGTTGGTGGTCGCAGCCTATGCGGCCTGGAAGACCCTGCGGGACAAGGGCCTTGGCCGCCGCTCATCCGTGGAGGAAGCCGCCCGCAAAGCCACCGAGCATATGGCCGGAAAATCAGATGCTCAGACCCTTGAACCGGGCCGGGACGGCGTCTATCGCCCAAAGGACAAAACGGCCCGTTAAATCCGGGCAACAGCCTCCCGCGAGGCTCTCCTTGACCCCACCGGACACACGCGGCTAGGTTCCGGCGCGCCTGGGATGAATGGCAGTTTCATTGTCGATTCTGTGTATGTCGTCCCGCTCGCGTTTTGGCCGCGTTTTGAACCCATTCCGGTAAAGCACACCCGCCTCCATGACCGCGTCACGGCCCAAGGCCGATACATCTTTTCAGGGCTTGATCCTGACCCTCCAGCGCTTCTGGGCGGACCAGGGCTGCGTGCTGCTGCAACCCTATGACATGGAGATGGGCGCGGGCACATTGCACCCGGCGACCATCCTGCGCGCCCTTGGCCCCAAGCCATGGAATGCCGCCTACGTTCAGCCCTCGCGCCGCCCGACGGACGGCCGCTATGGCGAGAACCCGAACCGCTTTCAGCACTACTATCAGTTTCAAGTGATCCTGAAGCCCAGCCCTGACAACATTCAGGAGCTGTATCTGCAAAGCCTGTACGCGCTGGGTATCGACCCCAAGCTGCACGACATCCGCTTTGTGGAAGACGACTGGGAGAACCCCACCGTGGGCGCCTGGGGACTTGGCTGGGAAGTCTGGTGTGACGGCATGGAAGTGTCGCAGTTCACGTATTTCCAGCAGGTCGGCGGCATTGAAGTCGACATGGTGTCCGGTGAGCTGACCTATGGGCTTGAGCGTCTCGCCATGTATGTACAGGGCGTCGACAACGGCTTTGAATTGGATTTCAACGGCGCTGAAGGCGACAAGAAAGTCACCTATGGCGACGTGTTCCATCAGGCGGAAGTTGAATACTCACACCACAACTTCAACGCAGCCGACACCGAAACACTGTTTGCCCAGTTCGATCAGGCCGAGCGCGAGTGCCAGAACCTGCTCAACCATGAGCCTGCTCTGCCGCTGCCCGCCTATGATCAGGTTTTGAAAGCCTCGCACCGCTTCAACCTGCTGGATGCCCGCGGCGTCATTTCGGTGACCGAGCGGCAGGCCTATATCGGTCGCGTCCGCAATCTGGCTAAGGGTTGCAGCGAAGCCTATCTGAAGACCCAGCTTGAGGCCTCTGATGCCTGAAGCACTCATTGAAATCTTCTGCGAAGAAATTCCCGCCCGCATGCAAAAGCGTGCAGCGGAAGATTTGCAGCGCATGATTACCGGTGATCTTGTGGAGGCTGGCGTCACCTATGAGTGGGCACGCATCCACTACGGGCCCCGCCGCCTGATGCTGGCGCTTGGTGGCTTGCCCGGCGCGGCCCCTGACCGCAAGGAAGAGCGCAAAGGCCCCCGCGTCGGTGCGCCAGAAAAGGCGCTGGAAGGCTTTTTGAAGTCTGCCGGGCTTGCGAGCGTTGATGAGTGCGAACAGCAGGAAGACAAGAAAGGCGCGTTCTACGTCGCCGTGATTGAAAAGCCGGGCCGCCCGGTGCCGGACCTGTTGGCAGACATCATTCCCGACACCATCCGCAAGTTCCCCTGGCCCAAATCCATGCGCTGGGGCAGTGGCACATTACGCTGGGTGCGCCCGCTGCATTCCATCGTCTGCACGTTTGATGGCGAAGTGGTGCCGTTTGAAATTGCCTTGGGCGACAAGAAAGTCCTCAAGTCAGGCAACGCCACTTACGGTCATCGCTTCATGGCACCGGACGCCATCACCGTGCACCGGCTGGAAGACTATGAAGTCAGCCTCGAACGCGCCAAGGTGATGGTGGACGCAGAAGTCCGTATGCAGAGCATTCTGGCCGATGCCAAAACCTTGTGTCAGGCGCAGGGCCTTGAACTGGTCGAAGACGAAGCCCTGCTGGCGGAAGTTGCAGGCCTTGTTGAGTGGCCCGTGCCGTTGCTTGGCGAGTTTGACGAAAGCTTCCTCGACGTGCCGCCGGAAGTGCTCACCAGCACCATGCGCACCAACCAGAAGTATTTCGCTGTGCGGGATGCTGCCACCGGCAAGATGGCCGCCAAGTTTGTCTGCGTTGCCAATGTGGAAGCTGAAGACGGCGGTAAGGCCATCGCCGACGGCAATGGCCGCGTCCTGCGCGCTCGCTTCTCCGACGCCCGCTTCTTCTGGGACGAAGACAAGAAGCGCACACTTGAGAGCCGCGTCGACGACCTCAAAAAGATCGTCTTTCATAAGAAGCTCGGCACGGTGCACGAAAAGTCCGAACGTGTAGCGAAACTCGCGACAGAACTGGCCACAAAGGTTGGGGCTGACGGCGACAAGGCCGCACGCGCTGCACGCCTGTCAAAAGCTGATCTCAGCACCGGCATGGTTTATGAGTTCCCGGACCTGCAAGGCATCATGGGCCGCTACTACGCCCTTGAAGATGGCGAAGACAAAGAAGCCGCTGATGCCGTGCGCGATCATTACGCGCCGCAGGGACCCGATGACGACGCCCCGACAGCCGCTGTCTCCGTTGCGGTGGCACTTGCTGACAAGCTCGACATTTTGGCCGGCTTCTGGGCGATTGATGAAAAGCCGACAGGTTCCAAGGACCCGTTTGCGCTGCGTCGCGCAGCCCTGGGCACAATTCGCGTGATCCTCGAGAATTCTCTTCGGCTCAATCTCGCAACTGAGTTTGCTGCAGCCGGGCAGAGTTTCGGTGAAGGCGCGACTGGCAACGCAAATAGCCTGCTCGAGTTCTTCGCAGATCGCCTGAAGGTCTATCTCCGCGACCGCGGTACGCGTCATGACCTGGTGGATGCGGTCTTCGCCATGGAAGGTCAGGATGACCTCTGGTTGATCGTTCAGCGCGTAAATGCGCTATCAGACTTCCTCGCGACCGATGATGGCGCCAACCTGTTGGCTGGCTACAAGCGCGCGGCCAATATTCTGCGCATCGAAGAAAAGAAAACCGGCGCGGTTTCCGGCGCGGCCAACATCGAGTTGTTTGCTGAAAAAGCCGAAAGCGATCTTTATGCAGCCATTGATGCTGCGACCGGCATCGCTCGCGAGGCGGTGGCAAAGGAAGACTTTGCAGGCGCCATGGCGGCGCTGGCAAAGCTGCGCGGACCGGTGGACCTGTTCTTTGATGATGTCACCGTCAATGCAGATGAAGCCGCACTGCGTGAAAACCGTTTGAAGCTGCTCGCGCAAATCCGTGATGCGCTGCACACGGTCGCAGACTTTTCCAAGGTAGAGGGCTAGACCATGGCGCAGATCATAGAGTTTGGCGCGTCGCCCGTGGATCCACCGGTCAAGCCGGAGGATGGCGTGATAAAATGGGTCCACCATCAAACACCTGCCGCCATTGTCCGGTTTAACCGGACAATCCAGACAACGGCAGCGCCACGAAATGCAAAGGCAGCGCAGCCGCGCAAACCGCTCCTCTTCATTCACAATCTCAAATCACACCGCAAGACAGGCGAGTAACCATGAACAAGTGGGTGTACAGCTTCGGCGACGGCAAGGCGGAAGGGTCCGCCAGCGACCGCAACCTTCTGGGCGGCAAGGGTGCAAACCTTGCTGAAATGTCCAATCTGGGTCTGCCGGTGCCACCGGGCTTTACCATCACCACGGAGCTATGCACGGCATATTACGACAATGATCGTCAGTACCCGTCAGAACTCTCCGGCGAAGTGGATGCAGCTCTTGAGCATGTGGGTTCGCTCGTCGGCGCCACATTCGGCGACACAGCCAATCCGCTTCTCGTCTCCGTGCGCTCGGGTGCCCGTGCCTCAATGCCCGGCATGATGGATACGGTCTTGAACCTTGGTCTCAACGACGAAACCATTGGCGCACTGGCCAAACTGTCCGGCGACGAACGCTTTGCACTCGATAGCTACCGCCGCTTCATCCAGATGTATTCGGATGTGGTGCTGGGTGTGGACCACTATCACTTCGAAGAAATCCTTGAGACCTTCAAGGAAGACAACGAACTGACGCTGGACACCGAGCTGACCGCCGACAACTGGAAAGAAATCATCAGCCACTACAAGGCGGCTGTTGAGCGCGAACTGGGTCAGCCCTTCCCGCAGGATGTGCGTGACCAGCTTTGGGGCGCGATCTCGGCTGTGTTCGGTTCCTGGCGCAATGACCGCGCCGACACCTATCGCCGCTTGCACAACATTCCTGAAAGCTGGGGTACCGCCGTCAACGTCCAGGCCATGGTGTTCGGCAATATGGGCGACACGTCGGCCACCGGCGTTGCGTTTACGCGCGACCCATCCACCGGCGCAAAAGAGTTTTACGGCGAGTTCCTGATCAATGCCCAGGGCGAGGACGTTGTGGCGGGCATTCGCACACCGCAGAACCTCACCAAACAGTCGCGCATTGAAGCAGGCTCCAATGATCCCAGCATGGAAGAAGCCATGCCGGAAGTGTTCGGCCAGCTTGTGGACATCTACAAGAAGCTCGAAGGCCACTACCGCGACATGCAGGACATCGAGTTTACCGTCCAGCAGGGCAAGCTTTGGATGCTGCAGACCCGCAACGGCAAGCGCACGGCCAAGGCCGCGCTGAAGATTGCGTGTGACATGGTGGATGAAGGTCTCATCACCTCCAATGAAGCGGTGCTGCGCGTCGAGCCGGGCTCGCTTGACCAGTTGCTGCACCCGACCCTTGACCCGGATGCGCCCCGCAATGTGATAGCAACAGGCCTGCCCGCATCACCTGGTGCTGCATCCGGCGCGGTCGTGTTCACCGCGGAGCACGCTGTGGAATGCATGCAGGAAGGCAAGCGCGTCATCCTTGTGCGGATTGAAACAAGCCCTGAAGACATTCACGGCATGCACGCCGCTGAAGGCATCCTGACGACACGCGGTGGGATGACCAGTCACGCCGCGGTTGTGGCGCGGGGCATGGGGCGCCCCTGTGTGTCTGGCGCGGGCACGGTCCGCGTTGACTATGAGGGCAAGACATTCACCGTTGGCGGTGAGACCGTCAAAGAGGGCGACGTCATCACCATTGATGGCTCCAAGGGCCAGGTGATCCTCGGTGAAGTGCCGACATTGCAGCCTGAACTCTCCGGTGACTTCGCCAAGCTGATGGTCTGGGCCGATGAAGCCCGCCGCATGAAAGTGCGCACCAACGCTGAAACACCTGCAGACGCGGAGACCGCCCGCAAGTTCGGCGCGGAAGGCATCGGCCTGTGCCGCACTGAGCACATGTTCTTTGAAGCAGAACGCATTGTCGCTGTGCGCGAGATGATTTTGGCGGACGAACACGACAAGGCCAGCCGCAAGGTGGCGCTGGACAAGATCCTTCCCATGCAGCGCAAGGACTTTGCCGACCTGTTCGAGATCATGTCCGGCCTGCCGGTGACGATCCGTCTGCTTGATCCGCCGCTGCATGAATTCCTGCCGCAGACCGATGCAGAAATGGACGAGGTGGCTGCTGCCTCCGGCATTGATGCGGCCAAGCTCAAGCAACGGGCGCACGAACTGCATGAGTTCAATCCCATGCTGGGCCATCGTGGCTGCCGCCTGGGTATTTCCTACCCGGAAATCTATGAGATGCAGGCCCGTGCGATTTTTGAAGCGTCCATCGCTGCAGCTGAAAAGACCGGCGCGCCGGTCACCCCAGAAATCATGATCCCGCTCGTGGCCATGAAGCAGGAACTCGATGTGCTCAAGGCGCGCATCGTGGCCATTGCCGGCGAAGTCGAAAAAGAAACCGGCAAGAAGCTCGACTATCTGGTCGGCACCATGATCGAGTTGCCGCGCGCGGCCCTTCAGGCCAACCACATCGCCGAAACGGCCGAGTTCTTCTCTTTCGGCACCAATGACCTGACCCAGACCACTTACGGCATCTCCCGTGACGACGCGGCCATGTTCCTGAAGAACTATCAGGATCAGGGTCTCATCGAGCAGGACCCGTTCGTGTCGCTTGACCCCGATGGCGTAGGCGAGCTTGTGAAAATTGGCGCCGAGCGCGGGCGGGCGACCCGTCCGGACATCAAGTTGGGTATCTGTGGCGAGCATGGTGGTGACCCGGAATCTGTCCGGTTCTGCGAATCCGTCGGCCTCGACTATGTGTCGTGCTCACCCTATCGGGTGCCGATAGCCCGTCTCGCAGCCGCACAGTCTGCACTTCAGGCCTGATTCGGGACTTTTCCGGCAATTGATGCTGCAATGCACAATATATGGCTGAAAACCGCCGAAATATTCGTGTGCAGTGCAACATATATTAACCGATTTGCGTCTCGTGCATGGCGGCAATGCATCTAAAAACCTATTTGATTACAAAGAGTTATGCCTTCTCACGTGGGCGTGACCAATGCCGTCTTGAACCCCCCAAATGTAAATGCTATCTCCCCCATCACAGCGATCTTGTTGACATTCTTGTAACGGCAGATCGCGGCACGAGATTCCGGTCAGGTAATCGTCACCCAGAAGAGTGGTGGCACGCAGATTGCCTGTCATGAGAGCGGGCTGGATGGATAGGGCGAGGCTAGGGAAGCTTTCCGCCGATTTTCTCCGATTTCCAGACCCAAAGCGGCACAGGTCAGAAGATGACGTGCCGAAGTGAGATAGCGGATACGTAGATCCGTTTGTTTTTGGGGGCGTGAAGACGGTTTGAGACGGTTGCGCAGATAGTGCGCGCCCGGACCCTTCGCGCCACTTGCCCGGCACAATGCCTGGCAGGATTTGGAAAGTTGGAGACAGGACGATGCTTAAGAGCTTCGACACCGTTTTGACGAATATCCGCGAGCTTGCTGCCAAGCACAGCACGCGCCGCTTGGCAGCCGCGTCTGGCGCCGCTGCGCTGTTTATTGCACTGGGCGCTGTAGCCGTTGGTGCAGTACCTGGCGTTCAGGGCGCGTTTTCAACCGCCAGCGAAACATCAAGCATCAGTGAAGCACCACAGGTACGCGCAGTATCCGCCAAGGCCCGGTCACGGGTCGCCGGCGGTCGTCTCAGCGCGCCCATCTCAACACTTCCTGCTGTGACCAAGGCCATGAGCGATCGCACGTTCTACGCGGTTGTTGAAAACGCCGTACAGATTGCCGGCAAAGGCCGTTTGGCAGAGCGTTTTGCAAAGCTCTCACCTGCCCAGTTGCAGCGCGAACACCTTTGCCTTGCCGAAGCAATTTACTTTGAAGCCCGCAGCGAGGGCGCCAAGGGCAAACTCGCTGTTGCTGAAGTCGTACTGACCCGTGTCGACGACAAGCGCTACCCCGGTACGATTTGCGGTGTTGTTTATCAGGGCTCGCATCGGGCAACCGGTTGCCAGTTTTCCTGGACATGCGATGGGCTCCGTGATGTCGCCGCGGAAAAGACCGCCTGGAAGAAATCACAGAACCTGGCAAGCTACGTCATGCTCGACGTTCAGTGGGAAGAAGTGACTGGCAAAGCTACGCACTACCATGCTGACTATGTGTCACCCTATTGGGCACCAAGCCTGCGCGAGACGACGACGGTTGGTAAGCACATCTTCTATCGCTGGGTGAACCGCCACGCGCCTCAGGAGAGCTAGGCCTTAAAAAGGCAATCAGGCCCCACCAAAGCTAGGTGAGGCCCAACTCTCCAATATGCTTTGCAGATCCGGCTACTTGCGTGATGCAGCAGCCTGCTCTTCCATTTCCTTGATAACCATAGCCAGTGGGCCGGTGCTCTTGATCTGCTCGCGCACCAGTTCCGGCGTGTTGCCGGCAGCTTTGTCCAGATCACCAATTTCCTCAGGCACATACCAGTGCAGTTTCTCGGGCGTGTGATATGCGTCCCAGACGCTGTCCGCAACAGATGACGCCGGCATCAGCCGGAACATGCCTTCGGTCGGTGCGCCGTCCTGCGTTCCATCCGGAAGAATGGGCGTGTCAATCAGGCCGGGCAGAACATCTGCTGCACGAACCCCATGTCGGGCAAATTCAATGGACAGAGCCTCCGTCAAACCTTTCACCGCATGCTTGGTCGCCGAATAAACCGCGATGCCTGGCATGCCATAGGTTGCTGACGAAGAAGATGTGGTGAAGCACAGCGAGTTGGGCGTGGCTTTCAACAGCGGGTAGGCAAGGTGGATGCCGCGCATCACGCCGACGAAGTTGACGTTCACGACCGCCATCACTTCATCAAATGTCATCTCGTCAAAAAATCCGCCCGCGCCAATGCCTGCATTATTGAAAAGCAGGTCAAGCGTGCCGTTTGTATCCTTGGCAAATGTCTCGAGGACCGTGGTAAACGCATCGCCGTCTGTCACATCCAGTGTTGAGATGAAGCAGTTGTCTGTGCCGATCTCGCTTTCAAGGGCCCTCAGTCCGGCCTCATTGACGTCTGTCGCACCCACAAACCAGCCTTTTTCAGCAAACAGGTCAGCTGTCGCTTTGCCCATGCCGCTGGCGGCACCGGTGATGAATATGGACTTGCGGTCCCCTGATTTGGACATGGTCACTCTCCCTGAATTTCTTTTTCTAGGGAGGAGTGTAGGGCGGTCAATCGCCGAAATCGATATCCAGGCCCAAATCAAGCGACGGCGCTGAGTGGGTCAGCCACCCGACTGAGATCAGATCCACGCCGCTTTCGGCCACAGCCTTGATGGTATCGCTGGTAATGCCGCCCGATGCTTCAAGCGTTGCGCGGCCAGCATTGATGGTCACCGCCTCGGCAAGAATGTCGGGTGACATGTTGTCGAGCAGAATTGCTTCAGCGCCTGCTTCCAGTGCTTCGCGGAGCTGATCCAGGGTATCGACCTCGCACTCGATCTTCACCATGTGGCCTGCTTGTGAGCGCGCGGCTGTTATGGCCGCAGTGACACCGCCAGCGACAGCGATGTGGTTGTCCTTGATAAGCAATCCATCATCGAGGCCAAATCTATGGTTCGCGCCACCGCCGCTGCGCACTGCGTGCTTCTCAAATGCACGCAGTCCCGGTGTCGTCTTGCGGGTGCAGGTCACCTTGGCTTTGGTGTGAGAAATCAGGTCAGACATGCTCTTTGCAGCACTGGCGATGCCCGACATATGTCCCAGAAAGTTCAAAGCAACCCGCTCGCCCGTCAGAATGGACCGCGCCTTGCCATCAAGGTGGCAGATGGCGTCACCGGGTTCGATCAGGTCTCCGTCGCGCTTCTCAATGCCGATCAGAAGATCCGGATCCACCATCCGAAAAGCCGCGCGCGCGGCATCAAGGCCCGACACAACGCCTGTGGCTCTGGCCGCAATCCGCGCCTGTGCTCGTGTATTTTCCGGTACGACATAGTCAGACGTGATGTCACCAGCGCGACCGAGATCTTCTTCCAGTGCATTGCGCACAGCAGGCTCGACAATCAGACGCGGCATGGGAGGGAGATTGTTTGCGGTCATGGGTCAGGCCGTCTTTGCGGTTTGTGGTGGTGGCGTCAGTGCTGTTGCACGCGCCTCGTCCAGAGTGAGGGGCAAATGCCGCTTCAATGCTTCTTCTGTCTGCGGGAAGTCCAGCCGACTATGGCCGCCCCGGCTTTCATGTCGGCGATGAGCTGCGGCAACGATGAGATGTGCTGCGGCCAGCATATTGCGGTAGCCGCTTGCTTCCGGCAGCGCCTGATCTTCAAGGTCGCGAATAATCGAGAGCGTTTCCTCAAGCGAGGTGGCGTCGCGGGCGACACCCACATTGCGTGCCATGCTTTGGCGCAGTGTTTTGATGTGTGACGCGTGCGGGTCTTCGCCGGTTGGCGCGGAGCCGCCAGCGGGTGCTGTCTTGGGTCGTGATGCACCGCCGGTGGTCTGGGCAATGCTATCCGCAATGCGTGCACCAAATACGATGGATTCCAAGAGGGAATTTGACGCTAGCCGGTTCGCCCCGTGGGCACCTGTGCGTGAGACCTCGCCGCAGGCATAAAGACCGGGCAGACTTGCAGCACCTGCAAGGTCCGTCACGACACCACCCATATGGTAATGCGCAGCTGGCGCCACCGGTATGGCCTCAGTAAGGGGGTCGATTCCATTGCGCTGGCAGGCGGCAAACACGGACGGAAAACGATCGGCAAACCGCGTGCCCACCGCGTCGCGGCAATCCAGAAGAACTGTGCCGCCCCGACCGATCTCTTTGGCAATCTCGCGCGCAACAATGTCGCGTGGCGCGAGCTCCAGATCATCGTGCACGCCTTCCATCAAACGTGACATGTCTGCGCGGAGCAGTGTCGCCCCTTCACCCCGCAACGCTTCCGTTGCCAGCGGGGCAGGATCCTCGGCGCACGCAATAGCGGTTGGGTGGAACTGAACAAACTCTACATCGCTCACCAGCGCGCCGGCGCGTGCGGCAAGACCAATACCATGGCCCCGGGAGCCTGCAGGATTTGTCGTCACCCCATAAAGAGCGCCAACACCGCCTGTCGCAAGGACTGTTGCATCCGCCCGGAACGCCAGGGTAGGCGCGTCAGGTTCAACGCCACCACGCGTGATCAGGCCGGTGACAGTGCCCCCCTCAACAATGAGATCAGCTGCATGCCAGCCCGGCACGATATGGATGTTGTCATGGGCAAGGGCCGCTTTGCCCAGCGCTGCCATGATCGCCGCTCCGGCGCCGTCCCCACCCACATGGGCAATGCGATTGCGTGAATGCGCACCTTCACGGCCAAGAGAAAATGATCCATCCGGCTTTTTGTCGAAGGTAACGCCGAGCGCTTCAAGGTCAGCGATCCGTACTGCTGCGTCGTCCGCCAATGCCCGTGCGGCGGCTTCGTCCACAAGCCCGTCACCGGCGGCAAGTGTATCGGCCACATGCAGGTCGGGTGAATCGTCCGCCCCAAGGGCCGCCGCGATGCCACCCTGGGCCCAGGTTGATGTTGCGCCGCCCTTGCGCGGAACGCCCGCAAGCACCGTGACCTGACGACCCGCGTCGGCAAGTTTCAATGCCGTGAACAGGCCAGCAAGACCGGCGCCCGCCACGATGGCGTCGCCGGCCTGCTGGTCAACAGTTCTGGAATTGGACGTGGCCTGTGCCATTGGCTTTCGGCCTTCTGCGATCTGGCGCGAGCTAGTTGTTGTTGAGCGCAATCATACGTTCAATCGGAAGCCGCGCGCGCTCTGCAATCGCCGGGTCAACAAGCACTTCGTCCTGCATGCTGTGCAGCGAGGCCAGGATCTTCGGCAGTGTGATCCGCTTCATGTGCGGGCACAGATTGCACGGGCGAATGAAATCCACATTGGGATTTTCAACAGCCACATTGTCCGACATGGAGCACTCGGTCACCATCATCACCTTGGATGGCTGATTGTCCTTCACCCAGTTGATCATGGCTGATGTAGAGCCTGAGAAGTCGGCTTCATCCAGCACATTGGGTGGGCACTCAGGGTGCGCGATGATCTTGATGCCGGGGTCGTTCTCCCGGTACTCGCGCAGCTCTTCCGGCGTAAAGCGCTCATGCACTTCGCAGGATCCCTTGTAGGTGATGATCTCGACATCGGTATCCTTCTGCACGTTGCGTGCGAGATACTCGTCGGGAATGCACATCACGCGCGGGGCGTTGAGACTCTCAACAACCTTCAGCGCATTGGAAGACGTGCAGCAGATGTCCGTCTCCGCCTTAACATCGGCGGACGTATTGACGTAGGTGACAACCGGCACGCCGGGATAGGCCTCACGCATGGCGCGGACATCAGCACCTGTAATGGAAGACGCCAGCGAACAGCCAGCCATCTCATCAGGAATGATGACGGTCTTTTCCGGGTTCAGCAGCTTTGACGTTTCCGCCATGAAGTGCACACCGCACTGAACAATCACCTGTTCTTCAACCTTGGTGGCCTCAATGGCCAACTGCAGGCTGTCACCGGCAATATCCGCAACACCATGGAAAATTTCCGGTGTCATGTAGTTGTGCGCCAGGATCACAGCGTTCTTCTGCTTCTTGATCCGGTTGATCTCGTGAATGTATGGCGCGAAGAACGGCCACTCCACAGACGGAATTACCTTGGAAAGGCGCGCGTACATCGGCGCCATCTCCTTGGCCAGACCAGGCGTGTATTCCGGCACGTCAAAGTCCGGAACAGGCTTCTTCGCCACAGGCTTTTTGGCCTTGGCGCTCTTTATGCCGTCATTTGCACTGACATCATACGCGCTGCGTTCATACACAATCGTCATAGCCAGGCCTCCCTTGGGGCTGGTATGCGGTTTATGCTCATTTAGAGCATAAAGGGGGCCGCAAAAAAGGCGGACACAACTCCGCTCTGTAAATTTCTTGAGTAATGCTACATATGAGCATTACTCCTGTCAAGTAGAGTAAATGGCCTGAAATAGGTCGCCGTCAAGGGCGACCTTCGTTGCGATTTATCCCGTGAAACCCGGGGCGCATCTTGCGGCGCAATGGCGATATCTGTTTTTGGCCATGCAATCAGGTCCAACAGCTATGCTTTGCTCCCCGCATGGAAGACATTCCCACAGCAAAAGCCATCCTTAGCGCGCTCGCCCTGCTTCTGACCTTTGTGGCCTTTTATCCCTACATCCGCTCCATCTTGCGCGAGGAGACGAAGCCGCATGTGTTTTCGTGGATGATCTGGGCCGCGGGGACTGTCATCGTCTTTTTTGCGCAGCTTGCTGATGGTGCAGGGATTGGTGCCTGGCCCATCGGCATCTCCGGTGTCATCACGTTCTTTGTTGCTGTGCTCGCGCTCGCCAAGTCCGCCGACAGGAGCATTATCCCCATCGACTGGGTCTTTCTTGCGTTGGCCCTCAGCGCGCTGCCGCTTTGGTTTGCAACGGCAAACCCGTTTCTCGCCGTCCTTATTCTGACAATTGTTGACCTTCTGGGCTTTGGCCCCTCCGTCAGAAAAGCCTACGCCTCGCCTTATGAAGAGAACGCGCTTTTCTTCGCCCTTGGTGCTCTACGCAATGGCTTTGTGGTGGCCGCTCTAGAAAACTATTCGTGGACAACGGTTCTGTTCCCAGCGGCCGTAGGCACTGCATGCGTGATGTTCGTTGCGATCTTACTGCTGCGGCGAACAACTCTGACAAGATCTCTCAGTCCATCTCAAACCGAATAGGCACCGACTTGGGCCACTGAGGTCCACTTGGTTCAGGCATGGAAGACGTGTCTGCCAGAACGTGTGTGTCTCCAGACAGGCCAGCTGCCCCCGCTGCATGTCGTCATGATGTGCTGCGACGTGGCACACCCACCCGCATGCCCGGCGCCGCGCGCTCGGTGACGACTTCGCGACGGAACCTGAATTGTTCAGCCGGTCGGCCGCCCGTGTTAGTGGTCATGTGTCCGGTGCGTTCTACCAGGCCAGCTTTCTCAACAAGACGTCGGAAATTCTGCTTGTGCAGTTTCACGCCCATCACGGCTTCAACGGTGCGCTGCAATTCCGTCAGCGTGAACTCTTCCATGATCAGTTCAAAGACAACCGGGCGGTACTTGAGCTTGGCGCGCAGTCTGCCCATGGCTGTGGCGAGAATGCGCCGGTGGTCATGCTGCATCGGGTCGCCAAGCGGTGGCACATCCTGCTCACCTTCGGGCGTATTCAGTTTGCGCTGTGCATTGCGGCGTCCGTCTCGGGCAGCTTCATCCACAAGTCCGGCTTCATAGAGCAGTTCAAACCGCTCCAGAACTTTTTCCTCATCCCACGAGATGCCGCCAAGCCCAAAGCACAGGTTCAGACGCTGAGTGCGCTCTGACTTCACTGCTGGCGTGTCGGCACTCTGCGCCCATGCACTCACAAGTGGCGCAATTGCCTCATCAATGATCCGCGGCCGGGCTTGCCGCCAGTCTTCCCACGGGAAATAGCTGTACCAGCCGCGCCATCCGCTTTCAGGTGCGGACGCATCTTCTCCAAGATCATCGGCGCTGACCAGCGCGAGATATCCAACCGAAATGATGTGCGGGCCGATATCGTCAGGCAATCGGTTCCGGCCCCGGTCACCAAAGGTGTAGAGCTGCTCGACATATCCAAGATCAAGTCCGGTCTGTTCCTGCACCCACGCATGCAGTCCTGTCGCCATTGTCCGGTGGACCAGCGGATCGAACGGTCCGAAGGGAAGGGCGTCCCACCTGTCGGAGCTGTAGGGCGATCCCTCGTCAGGTGAGCGGACAATAAGCGTGCGCGGTTCCTGCTCCGCGACGGTGACAATGGCAGCATTCAACCCAACGACCACTGCGGTCGATGTATCTCCAAACGACGCTGGCCCACTTGGTGCCAGTGCATCTGATGCCGCCGCCATGCAGCCACCCTTTCAGTTGATATAGAGCCAGCCGGTCTCACTATTGCGGGTTTTCGTAACACGCGCGCGACACCTTTTGCTCACTTTCAGCATTATGAAGGCATTGATTCTGAAAGGCAATTTTGTGCCGCTATTTTGCCGCCAGGGTCGCAAATCGCTTGAGGTAGGCCGCTTGCGCGTCGCTCGCAGGCATCGGTTTGATCCACCGCCGTGCGGCTCGGGACTGTGCCGATGTCAGCCTTGGACGGCCAAAAATCTTTGAAGCTTCATCAGGCTCAAATCCGGCAAGCTCAACGGCTTCCAGATATGCGGACACAATGTCCGCCCGCTTGATCGTCCGTTCTACATGCTTGGGCGTTTGAACTGGAATGCCAAACCGCACGTGAATCGCCGCCTCCAGTCGCCCTTCAAAGTCCTTGTAGTCAACGCCCAGTGCCGCCTTGAAGGGGCTGATCATGTCGCCAATTACATATTCAGGGGCGTCGTGAAGCAAAGCGGCCAGAAGCTTTGTCTGGTCCCAGTCCGGCGCAAATGCTTGCGCAAGGTCTGTGACCAGCAGCGAGTGTTGGGCAACGCTATAGGCGTGATCACCGGTTGTCTGGCCATTCCATCGCGCAACGCGGGCAAGACCGTGGGCAATGTCTTCGATTTCCACATCCAGTGGAGACGGGTCGATGAGGTCGAGCCGTCGCCCGCTCAGCATTCGCTGCCAGGCGCGCGGGGCTTCGGTCTTTTTGCGAGGGGGCAGGGCGGGTCTCCCAGTGGGCGATGGTTCAAGGGACCTGAGTAGATAATTCGCAACCGCTTGTCGATTGCAGATGCTGAAGTGAGTCTGCGCAAATAGCCCGGCTTGACCCAAATCATGGCAGGAAAACCCACTGGGCTTCACATTGTAGGGGTGGCATCGGTTAGACTGTTTTCAAATTTGATCTAGCCATTTCCACGAGCATCGAACGGAACAATCTCATGTCCATCAAACGCATTTTATGTCCCCTCTACGGTTCCGCCTCCGACATGGGCGCTCTCAATACCGGACTTGCCCTTACCAAGCGGTTTGAGGCGCAGGCAGACATTATTTTTGTGCGGCCCAATCCGACAGATGCATTGCCCTATCTAGGGGAAGGCATATCCGGACCTATCGTTGAGGACATCATCGACACGGCTCGAAAAGCGGCTGATTCCGCAGAAGAGCAGTGCCGCGCATCAGCATCCAAGGCCGCCGAGGACGCCGGCCTGGTTTTGTCCGATGACACGCAGCCCGGCACTGCCTCCGCCCGCATCCGGGTCAAGGCAGGTCGTGCGGCTGAAGTCATTGCAGCCGAAAGCCGCCTGGCAGATTTGGTCATCGTTGCGGACGCGTCGGCAAGGGATCAGACGTCTGGCCCCAATGCACTTGAAACATGCATGCTGGCTGAAGGCCGCCCGGTGCTTCTGGCCCCGGCGCAGGAAACCACAACGGTCGGCACCAGTGTTGCCATCGGCTGGGACGAAAGTGGCGAAGCTGCCAATGCAGTGACAGCGGCCATGCCGTTTCTCACGTCAGCGGCCAAAGTCACAATCGTCTGCGTTGACGAGGACGGCATCACCGATGCGCCCGGTGCCCGCGCGCTGGCTGAGTATCTGACGCTTCATGGTGTCAAAGCCGAAATCCACCTCGTGCCTGAAGACAGCCGCAACACTGGTGAGGTCCTGCTGGAAGAGGCAGGCAATCTCAAGGCCGATTTGCTTGTGATGGGCGGCTACAGCCACTCGCGTCTGCGCGAACTCGTACTGGGAGGTGTCACCCGGCATATTCGCTCCCATGCAACAATTCCAGTCTTGATGGCTCACTAGGGAGCCAACTGAAAAGGAGTACTTCCATGGCGCTTTATCGCGTGCATCTCAATGTCGCTCGATCCGAGCAATACCCGTCGGGTTCGTCTGAATGCGGATATGAGTTCATCGTGCCCCTGGACGGGCAAATGCAGCTTGATCCTGAAGCATGGAAGAACCACAAGGAAGACTGCACGGTGCATCGCTTCTGGGAAGATGAAGCAGACTTGCGCGGTCACCTGCGTCATGTGGGAAAAGGCTGGAAATTCGACTACGACAAGTCCGACGACGAGGATGACGAGCTGCTATTCAAGCTGGATCGCCACAAACTGGCCGAAGGCGAATACGTCTCTATCACTGAAAGCGACGGCGAGATGCATACCTTCAAGGTGGTGGCGGTACGTCCTTATCCGTAGGTCGCAGCCGCGCACGAAACAAAAAAGGCCCCGGCAGTACCGCCGGGGCCTTTTGCTTTTCAATGATGTCGGAGGTTCATCAGACCCGGCGCACAAGCACACTGCCTGCCGAGTACCCTGCGCCGAACGAGCAGATGACACCAACATCGCCTGGCTCGAGGTCTTCGCTGTACTGATTGAAAGCGATGATCGACCCGGCCGAACTTGTGTTCGCATATTCCTTGAGAATATTCGGCTGTTCTTCTTCAGATGGCGGACGACCCATCACCTTCTTGCCGATGAGGTCGTTCATGCTGGCATTCGCCTGATGCAGCCACATGCGCTTCAGATTGTTGTTGCCAATATTCTCTTCAGCAAGATGTTCAAGGATCATGGCGGATACCATCGGCACCACTTCCTTGAAGACCTTTCGGCCTTCCTGAACAAACAGCTTGTCCTTGGCACCAATGCCTTCCGGCGCTGTGCGGTTCAAGAACCCAAAATTGTTGCGGATGTTGTTTGAGAACTGTGTCTTGAGGCGTGTGCCGATGATTTCAAACGGATGCTCAGCTGTCGCAGTGTCCTTGGCTTCAAGAATGATAGCCGTTGCCACATCCCCGAAAATAAAATGGCTATCGCGATCGCGGAAGTTGAGATGGCCGGTACAGATTTCAGGATCTGTCACAAGTACGCATTTGGCAGAGCCAGACCGCACCATGTCATAGCCTTGCTGGATGCCGAAGGTGGCCGACGAACAGGCGACATTCATGTCGAACGCGAAGCCGTCAATGCCAAGCAGGTCCTGCACTTCAATCGCGATAGCCGGGTAGGCGCGCTCAAGGTTTGAACAGGCCACTACAACTGCATCAATGTCTGCTGCCGTCTTGCCTGCCTGCTTCATGGCATCCTTGGCGGCTTTAACTGCCATTTCAGCAAGGATGGAGGGCTCTTCGTTTGGGCGTTCCGGCAGTCGCGGAGCCATAATGTTCGGGTCGAGAATGCCGGACTTGTTCATGACGTGGCGGCGGTGAATACCGGACGCTTTTTCAATGAACGGCACACTGGAGTCCGTAAGCGCTTCAACTTCCCCCCGCTCAATCGCGTCCTTGTTGTCGGCATTGAATTTGGCGACATACGCGTTGAACGCTTCAACCAGCTCTTCGTTGGTGATTGTGTCTTCGGGCGTAAAAACGCCGGTTCCGCTGATGACAACTTTGGTCAACCGTACCACCTGAGTTTGTCACGCACGCCTGACCGTTTGCGGGCACAATGGCGTGGAAGTGACGTGTTTCATTCCCTCTAACACCAGCTTTTCGCCCCTCAAGGACGGTAGCCAGCGCTGATTAATGAGATAATTTAGGGGAACGCGGCACGCCATGCCAGCGTAACCCGCGCGAATTGGTGAACATCCAGCAATGCCGCACCGCCCCACAAAGGATCCAAAGTGACCGATACCACCATTTCCGACAGTCAGAACGGGTCTGAACCAGACATAACTACTGGTCTGCCTGACTATTATTCCCAGCTTGACGCAGCGGAAAACATGGCCTGGGACATGCTGGAGAAGGGTGCTGGTTCGGCAAAGCTGCCATTTCACACCCCCGTTTTGGCAACGGTTGCAGCAGACGGTGCCCCTCAGGCGCGCACAATTGTTATGCGCGAAGCTGACCGAGGCGCGCGCATGTTGCGCGGAAACACAGATCAACGCGCGCCAAAGGCCCATCAAATGGCCAACGATTCGCGCGTTCAGCTATTGTTTTATGATGTCTCCGCCAAGGTGCAGATCCGCGTGACAGCCAACGCGGAACTGATCACAGATGGGCCAACGCGAACGGAAGCATGGGCAACGTCCATGCCCGGCAGCAAAGTCTGTTATCTGGCCCAAGGCGCACCGGGCACGGATCAGGATGCGCCGACATCGGGTCTCCCAGACTACGCCGACCTGGGACAGCGCGTGGCCCCTGACAAACTGGAAGCAGGAATGAAGAACTTCGCCGTCATCCGCTTCAGTGTCGAGGCGATTGACTGGCTTTATCTCGATAGCAACGGGCATCGACGCGCCCAGTTTGACTATGTTGCCAAGACAAAGAGCTGGGTCATTCCGTAGGCAATTCTAGCGGGCTCACTCAGCAGGCCCAGGCAGCATTCAAGGTCAGCGAGCGAGTTCTTGGCACGCCTTATGGCGTGGGCAGGAGGTTTGGTGGTCATTCACCATACCCACCGCCTGGGCAAAGGCGTAGACGATGGTGGGTCCACAGAATTTGAAGCCACGCTTTTTCAAATCCTTCGACAGCGCTTCGCTCATGGGCGTGGCAGCGGGCATGTCTTTCCAGTTCTTTGACTTGGAAACCAGTGGCTTACCATCCACATAGTCCCACAGATATCCGGCAAAGCCGTCAGGCTCTTTGTCCATGATTTCAAGATATGCCTTGGCATTGCCAATCGTCGCTTCGATTTTGCCGCGATGACGGATAATGCCTTCATTGCCAAGAAGGCGCTCCACGTCTTTGTCCGTATACCGCGCAATCTTTTCCGGCTTGAAACCGTGAAACGCTTTGCGGAAGTTGTCGCGCTTGCGCAGGATCGTGATCCAGGCAAGGCCAGCCTGAAACCCGTCGAGGATCAGTTTCTCAAACAGCGCGCGGTCATCATATTCCGGCACGCCCCACTCGTCGTCATGATAGGCGACATAAAACGGGTCATCGCCGCACCAGCCGCAGCGGTCTTCTTTCTTGCGGGGCTGCTTACTCACGCGCTATCTCCTTCAAGGGAGAACGAGGCATAAGGCGGCACACTTAAGGTCAGTTTGCTATCGCCTGCCTGTGCCTCGAGGCTCTGGGCTTTTGCGACCCTGTCGGTGAACACTAGGGCGAGCGCATTGCCACCGGCACTGCCGGCAATGCTGCCAACTTTGGCATTGCCAATGAGGACATCCGACCCTGGCTCCGGTGCGTCTCCGTCCAACGCAGCAACAACCAGTCGCTTGCGTGCCTTGCCTTTGCGATGTGTCCGCGACGCGACTTCCTGCCCCACAAAGCACCCCTTGTGGAAATCAATGCCATTCAGCAGGTCCAGATTGCTCTCAATCGGGAAATCCTTGTCGGCTCCAATATCAAGTGACCCGTCGGGAACACCCAGGCTCACACAAAACGCCCGGTAGTCTTCAGCCGAAGCCGCCGCGCTTTGCGAATTATCCATCACCACAGAAGCATCTGAGGCAGGAACAATGCAGCGATAGCCCAGACGCGCATCGCGCGGGTCCGGATAGCATGGCGCTCCATCAAGGACAGATGCCCCATCGCCCCAGTGCGCGATCACCCGAAACTCGGTGCTCACATCATCAAAGGCTGCGTCCGCGCGCAGCTTGTACATGGTCAGGCGTTTTTGAAGGTCGGCGACGCGTGTCTTGGCGCAATCAATCAGCATTGCGCCTTCATCCGCAGGGTCACCGACCATGAAGAAATCAAACAGAAATTTGCCCTGGGGTGTCAAAAGCAGCGAGTACACACCGTTGCCTGGCGTCACCTGGTCCAGATTGCCGGTCACCAGGCGTTGCAGAAGCTCATACATGTCGGCCCCGGAAGCACGAAGAACGGCACGGTCATCCAGCAGGGCACGGTGGGGACTACTCATTACGTGGGCTCGCATTTCAGTCATGACAAGAAGGGACACCCCTCGAGGGTGGTGTCTTCGCTATCATGCTTCAAGAGGAATGTTTACCCTTTGTACCTGTCTTGGTGCCGTGGAGCGAGGCCATATTGGCTTTCCCCCTCATGCCAACCTATAAGGCAGAGACCTGATTTACTGCCTGCCACCAACTTCTTGCGAGCCAGCCGCCTCAGATGAAGCAGATCCTCTTCGTCACCTACAACCGTATCGGCGACGCCGTGCTGTCGAGCGGTGTGCTGTCCTGGCTGGCCGACCGGTATCCGGACGCAGAAATCACAGTGGCCTGCGGGCCTGCAACAGCCACACTCTTTCGCGACCAACCCGGTGTCGTGCGCATCATCGAGATGGCAAAAAAGAAGCGGTCTGGTCATTGGTTTTCTTTGTGGAAACAGACCGTCGGCACGAATTGGGACATGGTGGTGGACCTCCGCGCGTCCCTCATTTCCTACTTGCTGCGTGCCAAGTCCCGTCATGTCTTGAGACAGGATACGTCGCTGCATCGGGTTCCCCACATCGCAACTGTTTTGGGTCTCACACCGCCGCCAACGCCGCGACTGGCAACCGGCGCGAAATCCCGAGAGACAGCGACTGGCCTGGTTCCCGATGGCACCCCAGTTCTTGCCGTTGGACCGACAGCAAATTGGGCCGGTAAGGCATGGCCGGCTGAAAGGTTCATAGAACTGGTCGAACGCCTGACAGCCGCTGATGGTGTTCTGCCTAATGCGTGCATTATGATTATTGGAGCCGCAGCGGAGCGAGACGCGGCGCTGCCGGTCATCAATGCATTTGCGCCCGATCGTGTGATTGACCTTGTCGGCAAGACGGATCTGCCCCAGACGGCTGCATGTTTGGAACGCGCAGATTTCTATGTCGGCAACGACTCGGGCCCCATGCACATGGCCGCCGCCGTGGGCCTGCCGACGCTTGGATTGTTCGGTCCCAGCCCGGAGGCGCGCTACGGCCCGTGGGGACCCAAATGCGCAAGCATTCGTGGGGCGCGCAGTTTTGAAGACATCATTTCTGACCCCACATATGATTTCCGGTCCACAAAAAGTGAAATGACCGGCCTTAGCGTGCATGATGCTTATGAGGCAGCGCGCGCGCTGAAGGCAAAAATTGATGCGCAGGCGATGAACAAAAGCCCAAAGCTCTCTACCCTCACCGTTGCTCACAACGAAGAACATAATCTCAAGGCCTGTCTTGAGGCGCTGTCCTTTGCCGATGAACGTGTCGTGGTGCTTGATCGGTGTACGGATCGCTCGAAGGACGTCGCGCTGGCAGCTGGGGCTGACACCATTATCGAAGGCGCGTGGCCCATTGAAGGCGACCGCCGCAATGCAGGTATCGAGGCTTGCAAAGGTGAGTGGGTGCTGGAAGTCGACGCCGATGAGCGCGTGCCGGCTGACCTTGCCCGTGAGATTGATGCTGTCACGCTTGCGTCACCATCAGGCTACTACCTTATCCAGTTCGACAATTATGTGGGCAAGACCCGGGTGCGCTACGGCTGGGGTGCGTATATTGGCGCGAGCGCAGCACCGCGCCTTTTTGCGCGCGGCACCAAAAAATGGGGCCGCCAGCGCGTGCACCCGGCGCTTGAACTGGGCCCGCGCCTTGGCATGCTGGAAACCCGTGTTGACCACCTGGTAGATGACAACATTACCGACATGCTGGCGCGCTTTGATCGCTACACCACAGGCAATGCGCGCGACCTGATCTCATCAGGCAAGGTCGAAAAAGAAACACTACGGCGCAACATTCGCCGCATCCCCTCTCGCTTCTACAAGGCCTATGTCCGCCGCAAAGGGTATCGCGAAGGTGGCTATGGTTTCCTTGTCGGGATTCTTGCTGGTCTCTACCCGGTGGTGTCCTACCTCAAGGCCACGCTAGAGCCTGAGCACTATACGGACGGCAATGAGAGCGACCGGAAGTGAACATTCTTCACACCATAGCTGGTGGCCCCGTTGGTGGTGCCGAGCGGTTCTTCGTTGATCTTGCAATTGCATTCAAGAATGAAGGACACGGGTCGCGAGCCGTCATGCGTCCGAATGAGGCGCGTGGTCGTTTGCTGGACGAAGCCGGCGTACCTCACGTGGATGTCCCGTTCGGGCGTTGGTTGGACTTCAAGACGTCCCGCACAATTGGCTCGACTGCCCGCAACATGAATGCGGACATCGTCATGTCATGGATGGGCCGAGCCTCACGCGCGACCCCTGAAGGACCCTATGGCCGGGTGGCGCGTCACGGTGGCTACTACAACTACAAATCGTTCCGCGGGTTTGACGCGCAGATTTGCAACACACCTGACCTTGTCCGCTATCTCACCGATGGTGGATTTGATCCATCAACAGTGCATTTCATCCCAAACTTCACGCCGGTTGACCCGCGTCCCGCCCTGTCGCGAAGCGATTTCGACACACCTGAAGATGCAACGCTGCTGCTGGCCATGGGTCGGTTGCATGACGCCAAAGCCTTTGACGTGACGTTGGACGCGCTTGCGGCAACGCCGGGCGCTTATCTATGGATTGCTGGCGCGGGCCCGCTTGAGGCCGACCTCAAGAACCAGGCACGGGAACTGGGGCTTGGCTCCCGTGTGCGCTGGCTTGGCTGGCGGGATGATCCCGGCCGTCTCCTGCGCACGGCAGACATCTGCGTCTTCCCGTCTCGGGTTGAGCCGTTCGGCAACGTCATTATTGCCGCATGGGCCCATGGGACGCCTGTGATTACAGCGAATGCAACGGGTCCTGAGTGGCTGGTGCGTCCGGGTGAGGATGCATTGCTCGTGCCCCGCGACAACGCGCCCGCTGTGGCAGCGGCCATCTCGCAGCTCACATCTGACAGAGCTTTGGTAGACAGACTTGTGGCGGCAGGGGCCAAACGCGCGAAAGCGGAATTTTCACAATCAGCCTGCCTTGAGCGTTACCTTTCCGTCTTCAGACAGGTACAAGAAGCGCGTGCCTGATTTTGGCGCGGACAACTAGGACTTAGCGACGGCATGTGCGGAATTGCGGGTATGCAGACAACAAGCGGGCAGGCGCCGTCCTCGTCCGTGCTTGATGTCATGTCGGATGCACTGACACATCGCGGGCCAGACGGCGAAGGCAATTTCGTTTCCGGCGCCACCGGCCTCGTCCAGACACGCCTCGCCATCATCGATCTGGAAACAGGTGATCAGCCGCTATTTGATGACGAAGGTCTCGCCCTCGTGGCAAATGGCGAGATTTACAATTATCTGGAGCTGCGTTCCGAGTTCGGTGAGCACACTTTCACCACCAACTCCGACTGCGAAACGCCGCTGAAGCTGTATCGCCGTGATGGCAATCACTTTGCTGACGCCTTGCGCGGCATGTATGCCATCGCGATGTACGATCCCGACGGCGAACGGCTTTTGCTGGCCCGTGACCCATTCGGCATCAAGCCCCTCTACTACGCTGAGACATCTGAAGGTCTGATATTTGCTTCCGAACCGCAGGCTCTTCTGGCCACCGCGCTGGTTAGCCGGGACATGGACACCTCTGCCGCAGGCGAACTGCTGCAACTACAGTTCACAACCGGACGCCGCACAGCTTTCAAAGGCATCCTGCGCGTACTGCCGGGTGAGACACTCGTCATTGAGCGTGGTCGCGTCATTGAGCGTCTTCGACGTGCCGCATTGCCGTCTGGCGCTCCGGTGGCGGTCAGCGAGGAACGCGCCCTTGTCGCCCTGGAAGATGCATTGATCGACAGCGTGCGTGTGCACCAGCGCTCCGACGTTCCCTACGGCATGTTTCTGTCCGGCGGCATCGACAGTTCTGTCATCCTTGCCTGCATGGCGCGTCTGAACGATCAACCCGTGCGCTGCTATACCGCTGGCTTTTCCGGCACGAAGGTAAAGGACGAGCGCGAGCATGCAGCCCACGTCGCCTCTGCAACCGGCGCCGACCATGTGAGCATTGATGTGACCGAAGATGACTTCTGGACCACGCTTCCCGCCATTACAGCAGCTGTGGATGATCCGACGGCGGACTATGCCATCATTCCCACCTTCAAGCTGGCATCCGTTGCCGCCCAGGACGTAAAGGTCGTTTTGTGCGGTGAGGGCGGAGACGAGCTCTTCGCTGGCTATGGCCGGTACCGTGCCGTAACCCGTCCCACATGGCTGGGCGGGCGCGCCATGCGGGCCCGTGGCGCGCTTGATAGCCTGAAGCTACTTCGCAATGAGACGCCGGATTGGCGCGATGGGATCGCTGCGGCCTGGAACAAGAAGGATGGTGGCAAACGCTCCCGTCTCCAGCGCGCACAGGCCGTTGATTGCGCCGACTGGCTGCCGAATGATCTGCTTATCAAGCTTGACCGCTGCTTGATGGCGCACAGTTTGGAGGGCCGCACACCGCTCCTCGACCCCGCGATTGCGCAGGCTGCGTTCCTTCTGCCGGATTCGCTCAAGCTCAAAGGCCGTGTCGGCAAGTACATGCTTCGCGCGTGGCTTGCCAAGCATCTGCCGGAGGCAGAGCCCTTTGCGCGCAAACGGGGCTTTACGGTGCCGGTCGGGGAGTGGATCGCAGGGCGTGGGTCACGTCTTGCATCGCTGGTCGCCGAGCAGCCTGGCATTCAAGAGATGTGCAATCCCGACCGTGTTAAAGCTCTGTTTGCCGGATTGGGCTCAACGCCAGCAAAGCGCGACGGTCAGGCTGCCTGGATACTGCTTTTCTTCGCCCTCTGGCATCAACACCATGTGCTCGGATTGCCATCCGACGGCACGGTGGAAGAAGCGCTTTCTGCATAGTATGAGCCGTATCCCCTACGCCAGACTTGACGCCCCGCCAGCGATAGGGTCCCGTTGCGCCCGAAAACACCACAACAGTAGTACGCTTTCAGGAGACTCACTTTATGGCTGACTCATTCCGCGCCCTCATGGTCACCAAGACCGATGATGGCCAATCCGTTGAATTAAAAGACATTACTGACGCGGAGCTTATGGATGGTGACGTGACGGTTGCCGTTAGCCACTCCACTGTGAACTACAAGGATGGCCTGGCTATCACGGGTTCAGCGCCAATTCTGCGCGCGTCGCCTATCATTCCGGGCATCGATTTTTCCGGCGAGGTCATTTCATCCGATCACGCTGACTGGAAGCCCGGCGACCAGGTCGTTCTCAATGGCTTTGGTGTCGGCGAAGGCCACAGTGGCGGATACGCGCAGCGTGCCCGCGTCAATGGTGACTGGCTTGTGAAACGCCCCGACGCCTTTTCCGCCGCAGACGCAATGGCCATCGGTACGGCAGGGTACACATCTATGCTCTGCGTTCTGGCGCTTGAGAAGCATGGCATTGGTCCCAAGGACGGGGACATTCTGGTAACCGGCGCCAACGGTGGTGTGGGCTCCGTAGCCATCGCCCTGCTTGCCAAGCTCGGCTATCGCCCTGTCGCGTCAACTGGTCGCCCGGAAGAAGCCGACTACCTCAAGAGCCTTGGCGCCGTTGATGTGATTGATCGCAAGGAATTCTCCGAACCCGGACGGCCGCTCGGCAAGGAACGGTGGGCTGGCGCGATTGATTCTGTCGGCAGCACGACACTGGCCAATGTCATTTCGCAGACGAAATACGGCGGAACCGTTGCGGCATGCGGACTTGCTGGCGGTATGGACCTGCCGTCCTCCGTCTATCCTTTTATTCTGCGTGGCATCACGCTGGCGGGCATCGACAGCGTAATGGCGCCACGTGGCATCCGGGAAGAAGCGTGGAGCCGATTGGCCCGTGATCTTGATCTCGACAAGCTCAACGCCATGACAAACACCATCGGACTGTCTGGTGTTGAAGGCGCTGCGGCCGATATCATGGCAGGCAAAGTGCGTGGCCGTCTCGTCGTGGACGTCAACGCCTAGAAATCAAACATGATCCGGATCGGCCCCACCATAGAGGGCTGACCGGTTGCTCTGGGGAGGGTGCGTGCATGTCATTGCCGCCATTCAGAAAAGTCGACTTCGTTGAAACCCGTGTGGACGTGGAGCGTCGGGACGATGGTTCCATAGTGCTGGAAAACCCGCATCCCATGGGAGACCCGGCAGCTAACGTTATTGAGCCACTGAAAAAATGGGCGGCAGAAGCCCCTGATCGCGTCTGGCTCGCCAAGCGCCGCACGCCGGAACCCGGCCAGGAGTTCGGTGAGTGGGAGACGATTACCTACGCACAGGCCTATGATCGCGTGTGCCGTATTGCTCAGGCGCTAATTGATCGCGGCGTAGGGCCGGGCAAGCCTTTGATGATCCTCTCAGGTAATTCCCTTGAGCACGCCATGATGACCTACGGCGCCATGGCGACAGGGGCCGCCGCGGTTCCTGTCTCACCAAGCTACAGCCTCATATCGTCTGACTACGCCAAGCTGCGTTATGTCTTTGAGCTCATCGAGCCGCAGGCCATTTTCGTGCAGGACGGCGTTATGTTCGAGAAGGCCATGGGCGCTCTCGATGTTGAGAACCTCAGTCTTATTCACGTGGAAAACCCGGGTCCGGCGTTCCATGGGTCGACGTCCTATGACGACGTGCTGAAGACCGAGCCCACAGATGCCGTAGATGCCGCCTATGAGGCGCTCGACTACGACACGGTCGCAAAATACCTCTTCACGTCCGGCTCCACTGGAATGCCGAAAGCTGTCATCACCACCCATCGCATGATGTGTGTGAATGCCGTTATGGGCACCAAGCTCATTGAAGAAGGGCCCGACGATCCGCCACCAACTCTCGTCAATTGGCTGCCTTGGAACCACGTCTTCGGTGGCAACGCGGTGCTCAACAATCTGCTGACGGCAGGTGGCACGCTATACATTGATGGCGGTCGGCCCGTGGCTGGTCAGTTCGCTGAGACAGTGCAGAACCTGCGAGAGGTGGCTCCAACCACCTACACCAACGTCCCCGCTGCTTATGTGATGCTGATCGAAGAGCTGGAACGCGATGACGTGCTGGCGAAGAACTTCTTTTCCCAGCTTCGCTCCATGGGCTATGGCGGCGCGGCGTTGAATCAGGATCTTGCTGAGCGCATGCAGGCTGTTGCCATCCGCATCACCGGTGAGCGCATCTTGTTTACGTCAGGCTATGGCGCGACGGAAACCGCGCCCACGATCATGAACACCCATTGGGAAACAGAGCGCATGGGCCTGCTTGGCCTGCCGCTTCCCGGTGTCCAGATCAAATTGGTGCCAGCGGGCCTCAAGATGGAAGTCCGCGTTAAAGGCGACTGCATCACACCGGGCTATTACAAGAACCCAGAAAAAACAGCTGACGCCTTCGATGAAGAAGGCTTCTACAAGCTCGGCGATGCGGCCAAGTTTGTGGACGAAAATGATCCCAAGCAGGGCATCGTTTTCAACGGTCGTGTTGTCGAGGATTTCAAACTCTCCAGCGGGACGTGGGTCAATGCTGGCCGCATGCGTGTCCAGGCTGTGGAAGCAGGCGGCGGCCTCATCAATGATTGCCTCGTGGCAGGACTCGATGAGCCATATGTGGGCGTTCTTGGTTTTCCCAACCTGCCTGCATGTCGCAAGGCTGCGGGGCTTGCGGATGATACACCGGCAGATGATGTCGTGCGTGCGCCGGGTGTCCTTGAGCGGATTGCCGAAGGTCTGAGGGAGCACAATTCACGAAACCCCGGATCGTCCACGCAAATCCGCCGCGCTTTGTTGCTGGCAGAACCGCCTTCGCTTGATGCTGGGGAACTCACAGACAAGGGATACATCAACCAGTCCGTGTCATTGACCCGGCGCAAAGACATGGTCGACAAGCTGTTTACAGATCCCCCCGGCAACGACGTGGTGGTTGTCTAAGCAGCTACGTTCAGGCACATGAGTGGACAACATCCAGCTGCTCTTAGAACAAGGCCCTGAATGCCCGACTGGTATCTAGTATTGAACGGTGTGCTTATCGGCATCGTGGTTGCGGCGCCCATCGGCCCGGTGAACCTGATCTGTATTCGCCGCACACTGGCCTATGGACGTCTCAACGGATTCCTATCCGGTCTGGGTGCTGCGGTGGGGGATGCTGTATTTGCAATCGTTGCAGCGTTTGGCCTGACGGCTGCTGCTTCCATGCTGGTCTCGGTTGGTGATTGGCTGCAGGCCTTTGGCGGGATTTTTCTCATTGCGCTGGGCATCCACACCTATTTGAGCAAGCCTGCTGACAACGAGACTGTAGCAACCAATACCAGCAGCAAGCTTGCGGCGGCAGTTCTGGCAACATTCGTGCTCACAATTACCAACCCGGCCACCATGCTGGGTTTTGTCGCGATCTTCGGCGGCGTTGGAGGCCTGGTGACAACCGAGCCAAGTCTACTGACTGCCACACTTCTCGTGGCAGCGGTATTCATCGGGTCAGCATTGTGGTGGCTGGGTGTTACCATGACCGTAGGGTTGCTGCGTCATCGCATGACAGATCAGGCGCTGATTCTGATCAATCGCGTATCTGGCGTATTGATTGTATCGTTCGGTCTCTTTGTCATCGGACGGTTGATTTACAATTCACTGGTCTAGGCCAAGGGCTAGAAATCCGGGCGTTTCGCCCTAGAACAAACTAAGGGAGTAGGGCACATGAATGGTGCAGAGAGCCTTGTGCAGACTTTCGTCAATTGCGGCGTGGAAGTCTGCTTCTCGAACCCTGGCACATCCGAAATGCATTTCGTGGCAGCTCTTGATCGGATAGACGGCATCCGGCCGGTGCTCGGTCTGTTTGAAGGCGTTGTGACTGGTGCCGCCGATGGCTACGGCCGCATGGCCGGAAAACCTGCAGCAACTCTTCTCCATCTTGGTGCCGGCCTCGGCAATGGTTTTGCCAATCTGCACAACGCCCGCCGCGCGGCAACGCCAATCATCAACGTTGTGGGTGAGCACGCGACATACCACCGGCAATATGATGCGCCGCTGGCGTCTGATATCGCCAGTGTGGCCCGCCCGAACTCTGTCTGGATGGAAACGCCGGAGGAGGCCACTGAAGTGGCTGCTGCTGGTGCGCGGGCTTACGCTGCGTCCATGAGCGCCCCGGGCGGCATTGCCACTCTTATCCTTCCCGCTGATACCGCCTGGCTTGATGCTGACGGCGCAGCAGACCCGGTTGAGATTGCCGGGTTCAGCGAAGTCGATGGTGGCACGATCGACAAGGTCGCCGCTGCACTCAAGAATGGAAAGAAATCTGCGATCCTGTTGCGCGGTCGCACGCTGCTGGCAGACGGCCTTGAACTTGCCGGACGCATTCAGGCAGCAACAGGGGCGCGTATTCTGTGTGACACCTTCACACCACGCATGCAGCGTGGTGCAGGCCGCGTGAAGATCGAACGCATTCCGTATTTTGCAGAACAGGCCGTTGAGCACATTGCTGAAGTCGAACAGCTGATCCTGTGTGGCTCACAGAACCCCGTTGCCTTCTTCGCCTATCCCGGCAAGGAAAGCTGGCTGACACCACCGGACGCAGAAACACTTGTTCTTGCGCGCCCGGAAGAGGACAGCCTGGCAGCTCTTGAAGCTCTTGCAGACGCCGTTGGCGCACCCGCGCAGGCACCAGAGCATGTTGCGCTCGCGAAGCCTGACCTTGGGTCCGGTACTCTTGATGCGGATGGGGTAGGCCGAGCGATCGCTCATTTCCTTCCCGATGGCGCAGTTGTGTCGGACGAAGGAGCAACAGCCGGCCTCTTTACAAACATCTATACGGAGACCGCAGCTCCGCACGACCACATGACCCTTACTGGCGGTGCCATCGGTCAAGGACTTCCGCTGGCTGCCGGTGCGGCGCTTGCCTGTCCGGATCAAAAAGTAGTCTGCTTCCATGGCGACGGCGGCGCCATGTACACGCTGCAGGCACTTTGGACCATGGCACGTGAAAAGCTGGATGTGGTGACTGTCATTTTGTCCAACCGCTCATACGCCATCCTCAACATCGAACTGATGCGTGTGGGAGCTGAAAATCCCGGCCCCAAGGCGCTGTCCATGCTGGATCTTCATAATCCGGAACTGAACTGGACCCAGCTCGCCAATGGTATGGGCGTGGAAGCTGTGCGCTGTGAAACCGCTGAGGAATTCAATGACGCCTTCAAGTCTTCAATGTCCCGCAAAGGGCCATTCCTGATTGAGGCCATGATCTAGCGTCAAATCCAGCCACTCCGGGGCAAATGCTTGGTTTGGGTCGGTCATCTGAGCCGGATACGGATTAACCAGCTAAGTAACTGGTGCAAAAAGCATCTTTGCTGTTACGATCTGCGGGTCGGGCAGGGGTAGCCTGGTGCGTGCTTGCCTTGATGGGGATCGGCCCGGCCTTTGCATATTCGTGCATGAATGGTCCGGGCAAAGGCCGGTTTTGAGACGCGCCTTGCTGCCCGGCACAAGGTTTGTGTGGCCGGTTGGATATACAACTCGGCAATTGCAGCAGGATTCTGGGGGCGTCGATGAGCATGACCTTCGACAAGAAAAATACCGGTAACTCTGAAACAGGCGGTCAGCCACCTGCTGATCGGGCCAAGCCGCGCGATGCGTCTTCGTTGAACATCCATGACCTTGGTATTGATGTGGATGTTGCTGCTGAGGAATTCGTTGAACTGGACGCGCCCGACGACGTGGATCGTGGCATTGAGCGCCTGATCCGCTCTGCAGGCGTTACTCCACCCAAACGCGCAACGCCTTCAGCTAGTGTCACACCCATCAGCGCGGCTGGAATGCCAGAAGCAGCCAATGGGCAATCTACCGAACAAGCCGTCTCAGCAATGCCAAGTCCGGCAATCAAGGTCACCGATCCCGAAATTGCCGAACAGGTGGAGATCGCGGACGCCTCATCAAGGATTCGCTCAAAGGCTGCTCTTGGTGACATGCAGCGGCCCATTGGCGAGCGCTTGGTAGAGCTGGGCTATGTCAGCCGTACAGGTCTTGATGCTGCCATTGCCGAACAGGAACGCAGCCCGCACAAACTGCTGGGCCGCATCCTGTCTGATCTTGATCTGTTTGAAGGTGAGCAGGAACACGCATCTGACAACGCAGGCCATGATCCCCTGCACACCCTTATTGACCCGGAAGCCATTCAGGTTGCGCCGCAGGATCTGATCCGCTCAGCGCAGATACTTCCGGTGTCCCGTGGCAATGGCGCCATCATGGTGGCGATTGCTCACCCCAAAGACATCGATCGCATCGAAGACCTGCGTCCCTACCTTCCCGCAGGCACGCGTGTCGAGCCATGCTTCTGGCCAAATGACGCCTTGGAGGAAACGATCGAGGCCGTCCTCGACCATGAAATGTCTGCGGAGGGCATTCTCAAGGGTCTCGCACACGGAACCGAAGAACGCGGTGCGGATGCTACTGTTTGGGCTGATCCTGCCGTCCGACTCGTCAATGCAGCCCTGCTTGATGCTATTCGGGCAGATGCCAGTCATGCTCACTTCGAGCCAGTAGATGGCTATGTCCGACTTCGCTACCGGGTTGACGGTGCCATGCAGCAGTCATCATCGATCGATAAGCGCTTCTGGCAGCCTATCGCGACACATATGCGCAATCTTGCAGGCCTGGATGGCGCATTGGGTCAGGAGGGTGCGGAGCCTGGCGAATTCACCATGCGCCTCGGTGATCGCTTTTTTGTCTGTTCGCTGAAGACATTCGACACCTTGAATGGCGAACGCATGACGATCCGCATGGGCGAGATCGCGCGCGACCCGATGTCCCTTGGTGAAATCGGACTGTCAGACCATTCATCTGCTTTGGTGTTGCGCTCACTGGTTCGGCCATCGGGCATGGTGGTTGTCGCTGGTGGCCGCGCGTCTGGTCGCACAACCAGCCTCTACGGCATGCTGGGTGAAATGAAAGCGGCAGAGCGCTCCATTTTCACCGTGGAGCGCCGCATCGGCTATCGCCTGCCATTGGTCAGCCAGCTTGAAGTTACCACCCAGCAGGCAAACAATCCGCAGACACTGATTGAGGATGTTGTTGCACAGGATCCTGATGTTTTGTTGTTCGATAAGATCGACGGCAAAGCCGCTGCGCGGTCTTTGGCAAATGCTGCATCGGCAGGGCGCCTGGTTCTGACATCCATGGACGCTCCGGATTCCCTGTCAGCGTTGATCGAGCTCATCGGTATGGTCGATGACCCGCGTCACCTAGCAGGACGGATAACGACAGTCATGGCGCAGCGCCTTGTTCGCCGCCTTTGCTCCGTGTGCAAACAATCACGCACCGCCAGTGCAGATGAGTGCTTTATCTTTGGGCTTGATCCAACTGATCGACCCACCGTCTACCATCCCAACGGGTGCCCGTCGTGCCGCTCGACCGGCTACCGCGGGCGGACGGTGATTTCGGAAGTTCTGATCATTGATGATGAAATGAATGACCTGATTGCCGAAGGTGCAAGCATTGCCGATCTTCGCACAACGGCCGCCGACAAAGGTTTCCAGTCATTGGCTGATGATGGTGTGCGCAAAGTACTGCACGGTGAAGTCAGCCCGGGTGAGCTTGCTCGGGCGGTGGATCTGGCCGCACGTCTTTAGACTTAACCGCCCAGCCGACCTGCCAGCTGGCGCGCCTGCTGCGCCCCTTGGCGGGCATAAGTGTTTCCAAGATTTGCTGCTGCTGCAGTGCACCGGCTGTGCGCTGACTGCTGTCGCGAGTAGCCGGCATTGAACGCGCCAATAAGGGCGTTGCGTGATGACTGATCAATGTCATTCGATGACAGAATATCCAGCATCTTGTTGCGCCATTGTTGACCCTCGCTGGGTCGGCAAAGTGTACGCAGATAGTGAACAGCCCCAAGAGTTCCCGCCAGACGCGACAGGCCATCTTCCAGTATCGGATTCGCCCGCGCAGGATTAGCAACCGCCACTGTCATTAATGACAGGGCGATCAACACGCATTGCAAAAACCGTCTTGGTGCAACAATTGTCATCACAAGCGATTATGCCTCAGCGTGAAGGTCTGCCAAAGCCTGATACGCTCATCTCAGACAATTAAATGAGGTCTGCCATGCCCGAAATGCTGGATTTTGTTGCCATTGATCATGTCGTTCTTCGCGTTGTGGATATGGAGCGCTCAATAGCCTTTTATGAGGGTGTGCTCGGTATGCAAGTCGAGCGTCGTTTGGACATTGGCCTTGTCCAGCTGCGCGCCGGTGCAAGTCTGGTGGATCTGGTCGATGTGGACAGCGAGCTTGGCCGCGCCGGCGGTGCTGCTCCTGGATCATCCGGCAACAACATGGACCATTTCTGCCTGGCGCTTGCTGAGTTTGACGAACAGGACATCCGCAACTGGCTCAAGGCCAATGGTGTGGAAGTGGGTGATGTAGCCCGGCGCTACGGGGCGGGAGGTTTTGGCCCCTCCCTCTATCTGTCAGATCCGGACGGCAACACGGTGGAGCTCAAGGGGCCTCCTGATCTCAATCAGTAAGACGGACTTACTAAGTGTTTGCACCCTCCGCAAATTTAGTTAGGATAACTTACTAAGTGGGCGTGCACGCCCTAAAGGGAGGAAGTATGCGTAATCTGTTTACAGCCGCTTTTTTGGCGTCAGTACTGCTGGTTGGTGCGGTTTCGACACCGTCAAATGCTCAAAGTTACCCTCATCCCCTTTCTGACATCGCCACCGAATTGGGCATGACGGAAGAGAGGTTTGAGCGGTGGTGGTCACAGGCACCAGCATCCATGAAGTCCGAACTATCCAGCCAACCACTGGGCAAATGGAGGCCCACGGTTGTGTGTGACGTACTTGGCTTTCGTATTGGTTCCGCAGAAGGCGCTGAATGCCGCGAGACCAAATACAAGGAACGTATGGCCACATCGGACCAATGGAACGCTGATGGATCCTACAAGGGCCCGTCAGAAGAATGTCTTGCCCGCAACAAGACCGACAAATGGGGCCGCCTGATTTGCGGCTAGCATCAAACTAGCCTCGGCGGCTTGAATTTTCTGGGAGGAACATCTGATGCGATTGCGTTTTGGTTTTCTATCTCTTCTGGCAGCAATGATGGCGTTTGCCACGCCTTCTGCAAGCGCAGCCGATTACACACCAGAGCTACGCGCGTTCATGACCACCATGAACGACGTGGAGAAGGAGCGCTTTGAGCGATGGTGGCGGGATATGCCCAGCTATTTTAAGAGCTCACTTCATGATGCGCCATTTGAAGAATGGCGAGCCGTTATCTATTGCGATTTTCTGGGCTTTCGCGCTGGCACGGCTCAAAGCGACAAATGTGTCGCCATGCGCACCGAGAGCTGGCAGCAAAATGCCAGCCAGTGGAATGCGGACGGTACTTTCCGAGGGCCGTCAGCGGAGTGTGAAGCACGCGGTCGAACAGATGAATTCGGGCGGCTTGTATGTGTCGACGAAGACCTGCGTGAGGAAGTGCAGGAATACTGGGACGGCCTGCCGCACGACCAGAAGTTGAAAGAGTTTGCTCGACCGGGGCACTTCTGGGAGGCCATGCAGCATTGCTATGAGGGTGAAGGCTATGCTGTTGGCAGCGAGCTTTATGCCCAGTGTGAACTGGCCTATGCCAACCGCAACGTACCGATCAACTAAGACTGACCGTCAGCAAAAATAGGGGCCGGAGCGGCAACACGCTCCGGCCCTTGTTGCATCAAGCTCCTAGAAGATCGCGTAACCGCCGTCGATCACAAACGTGTCTCCGGAGTGATAGGTGGACGCATCGGATGCCAGGTAAACGGCAACGCCACCAAAGTCTTCAGGCTCGCCCCAACGACGTGCGGGCACACGTGGGATGACTTTCTCGGCAAAGGCAGGTGCGTCTTGCGCTGCAGATGTCATGTCAGTTGCAATCCAGCCGGGCAGAATGGCATTCGCACGCACGCCGTGTTTGGCAAACTCGACGGCCACCGCTTTCATCATCGAAATCACAGCACCCTTGGTGGCCGCATAGTGTTCATTGCGTCCAGCACCTTCGATGGCAGCAAGACTTGCAATGCCCACAATCGAGCCACCTGGGTCGCCGTTTTTTGAGCGCTCTTCCATATGGCGGCAGGCCTCGCGGAAGGTCCAGAATACGCCGTCCAGATTGACCGAAAGAACCTTGCGATACATTTCGGTCGTGATGTTCAAAAACGAGTTCGCACCAAATCCGATGCCCGCGTTCGCATAGACCGCATCAATGCGACCCATCTGCTCGACGGTCTTGACCATTGAGCTCACGACCGCATCTTCGTCAGATACGTCCACACGCATCGCAGCAATCTTGCCGCGGCCGTGGGACTCAAGCTGCGCGACAGCTTTCTTGTTTTTCTCTTCGTTGGTGCCCCAGATCATGATGTCAGCACCGGACTGAGCCATGGCGTCAGCCATGCCAAGACCGATGCCGCCATTGCCACCTGTTACCAAGGCAACCTTGCCGGTCAGATCAAACGGATTGTAAGCCATGATTGCTTCCTCAAATGCTTGTTGTCTTTTGACGCTGAGTGCGTTTTCTCCTGCACTATAACGCGCCAAGCGCTTCCGCCATATGCTGCGCTAAGGGGAGATCCAAGGCGTCCTTTGGTGTGATCCAGCGAACGCCGGCCGCGTCATCAGCAGCGACGGCATCCCCTCGTGCATAGTGGCCCTTGAAAACAACGAGCGCATATCGCTTCGAGTCGGCATCAATCGAAAACCGGCCCAGCTCACTTACAATGGTTGCAGTGACGCCAGTTTCCTCCAGCAACTCCCTGTGTGCGGCTTGTTGGAAGGTTTCATCTGTCTCCACCTTGCCACCTGGAAATGCCCAGACGCCTGCATTCTCACCGGCACTTCTGAGCACGAGCAGCACAAGCTCACCGTGCATCACTGCAACGCTTGCAGCATTGATGATTTCAGAAGATGAAGTTGTGCGAGATGCTGTGGAGGGCGGTGGTACAGATGAGTGATCGGTCATTCAGCCAGTATGGCGTCAATTTCCGATTGGTCTATCCGCAGGCCCTGTCCATTAATGACGCCGCTGGCCATATCGACGAGGCGGCGCAATGTTCCGGTATACTTCGTCGCCATTTCAGAAACGACAGTCGCATCGAAATCTTCACCGTTGCCAATTGCCTTGGTCAGAGCATCTGCGGCTTCGCCTGCCAGCCGGTTGGCTTGTTCCACAATAGCGTCAAACGGCTCTCGGTGTTTTTCAGGAGCATTCTCGTAAGCCAGAATGGCCAGGTCCTTGTCAGCGAAAGCTGACCGCAAAAAGTGTTCCTGGTAGCTAAGCGGCTCCCATTCAGCAATGTCCTCAATGCAATCCGGCATGTCCGCTGACATTTCAATCAGCATGACAACTTCATTGAAGTGGTTGAGGTAGTCGGTGGCTAGAAGTGTCTCAGGATTGATGTTTTTGCCGCCTGCCAGCAAGCCGAGCGTCCGCGGCCAGCCCATTTGCTTGGGCTTCTGCGCAGTTTGCACATCACAGAGGGCATCAATCGGGGCCAAGGAATCCTGCCTGCATAAACTTGAGTGTTGCCACTTAGGGTTGCAGACTAACAGGCGATCCTTACTGGCGACTTACCAGCAAAACTGCGAAAAAAGCCTAGTTTTCAGAGCTTTTCGCAGAGTTTGACGAGCTGATTTCGTCAAGAACGGAGCATTCAAACTGAGTTTTGTAGCTCAACGCCTCATGGTCCGGCACGAGCGCGCAGCTATACATTTTCGCGTCCTGGACCAAAATCAGAGCGCCCCCGAGAATGCCTTTGATCTCGTAACCCTGTTCCAGCAGGCTGCCCAGCATCTCGTCTGTTTTGACAAAAGGCCCATGTCTTTGGATGTCGGAGCCGTTCTGAGCGAACGCTGTGCCAAAGCCGAGACTAGCCAAAGTAAGCGAGAGGGTGGCGGTGCATAGGCAAGCAAAGCGCATGGATGTCTCCTGAACAGTCTCAAACGGCTGGATAGTCAGCGTTTTGCCACTGGAGCAGTTAATGATCCATGCATAGTATCGCGTCCCATGTGCGGACGATATTCAATAACGACACCCCCTCAGGCAATGGCGGCACTGTTCAAATTTCCAGAGCAGCCGAACTTTCCGCCTCGATGGAACATCGCCCCAACCCAACCGGTTCCCATCATCCGGCAGGGAGCTGACGGGCAACGCCATTTCGTGCTTGTGCGGTGGGGGCTGGTGCCTGATTGGGCGCGCGAGGTGGGCTCAAAACCTCTCTTCAACGCGCGCGGTGAGACGGTCGCAGAGAAACCCGCTTTCCGATCCGCATTCAAGCGCCGCAGATGTCTTGTTCCAGCGGATGGGTTTTATGAGTGGAAGCCAGGGAGTGCTCAGCCAAAACAACCCTATCTGATCCGAAGGCGCGACCGGGCGCCTATGGCATTCGCAGGCATTTGGGAACATTGGCAGTCTCCGGAAGGGTCCGAGCTTGAAAGCTGCAGCATCATTACGACACAAGCCAATGCTACGCTGGCACCCATCCATCACCGAATGCCGGTCATCCTGAATGAAGCAGACTGGGAAACATGGACCGACACATCAGAGACTTTGGGCAAGGCAGCATTGAAACTGCTTGTTCCGTCTGCTGATGACTTGCTGGATATCGTTCCGGTTTCCACCCGCGTCAACGCGGTCGCCAATGACGATGCCGCTCTTCAGGACGAAGTCGACCCCGTTCAGGCGGAGCCGCAGGCAAAAGCGAAGCAGGACAAAAAGCCTGACGACCAGATGACGCTCTTTTGAGCGTCGCGGAAATTCAATCCCCGTCGAACCTCTTGCCCATCTGCGTATTTGGCTCCACCTGATAGCCAATGGACTCGTAGAAGCCCACGACCTTGTCGTTCCCGGATCGCACGATCAGGTTCATCTTGGGCACGCCGAGTGCCTGAAGCCAACGCTCTGCTTCTCTCATGACTAGCGCGCCCAGACCCTTGTCGCGGAAAGATGGGTGGACACTCACATAGTAGACGCACCCTCGGTGCCCATCATGGCCCACCATCGCACTCGCAACGATATCCCCATCGATCAACCCGACCAGAATGGTGGAGGCAGGCCCGGCCAATGCGAAATCGAAGTCCGCGTTGGCGTCATTCCAGGGTCGCGTGAGGCCGCATATCTCCCACAATTCGGTGACTTTTGCGCGATCCTCTGGCTTTGCAGGACCGAACCGGA
This sequence comes from Pyruvatibacter sp. HU-CL02332, assembly GCF_040362765.1. Taxonomy (NCBI): domain Bacteria; kingdom Pseudomonadati; phylum Pseudomonadota; class Alphaproteobacteria; order Hyphomicrobiales; family Parvibaculaceae; genus Pyruvatibacter; species Pyruvatibacter sp. HU-CL02332. Next base: position 1,029,247 of record NZ_BAABWK010000002.1, on the reverse strand, counting down.
TAGGAATTTGTGTGTGATTTTCCGCCATTTTGCGCGCCTTCCGCTAAAGTTTTGGCGGGAACGCCCGCAAAAACGAGCAAATCACGTTACAAGGCCCTATATTAATTGAATAGGGTCGGCTTGGATTCCTGATGGCACTCGACATCTTCATTCTACTAGCGCTGGTTGGATTAAACGGCTTCTTCGCCTTGTCGGAGATGGCAGTCGTCTCGTCGCGCTCTGCTCGTCTGCAATCACTTGCGGAGGGAGACCGTCGTGCCAATGGTGCGAAGGTGGCGGCACAGCTGCGCGAGAAGCCCGAACGCTTCCTGTCGACGGTTCAAATCGGCATTACCATGATCGGTGTTTTGTCCGGGGCCTTTGGTGCCGCCACCGTCTCCGAACCGCTTGGAGAAATGCTGTCCGCCGTCGAGTGGATTGGTAGCTATGGACAACCCGTGGCCCTTGGCCTGGTCGTTGTTGTCGTCACGATCCTCACTCTTGTTATCGGCGAGTTGGTCCCCAAGCGCATTGCGCTGGGCAATCCTGAATATATTGCCAGCGGCATTGCCAGACCGATGCTGGGCCTCTCCAAGGTCTTCTCGCCGCTTGTTGACCTTTTGTCAGTGCTCAGCGATCTGACATTGCGGGTGCTCGGCATATCAGCCGAAAACGTCAGCCATGTAACCGAGGAAGAGATCCGGCAGCTTGTGGTGGAGGGTGCCGAAGCTGGGGCAATTGAAGATGTCGAGCGCGACATTGTCCATCGCGTGTTCCGGCTCGGTGACAAGATGGCCTACGACATCATGACACCACGACGTCAGGTGCCCTGGCTTGATCTGGATGCCTCCCTTGAAGTGAATGCAGAGATCATTCGCGAAGCTCAGTCGATGCGCTACGTGGTTGGTCAGGGTCCCACGCGCGTTCCCGTAGGTGTTGTACGGGCTGAGGACGTGCTCGCTGCGCTTCCCACTGATCTTGAGTTTGATATTTTTGCCAGCATGAGTGCACCGCTCTATGTGCCTGAGACCGCGAAAGCGCTTCAGGTGCTCGGCACCATGCAGTCGGAAAACAAGTTCATGGCGCTCGTTGTGGATGAATTTGGCGAAGTGCAGGGCGCGATCACCATGGCGGAAATTTTCCGGGCAATGGTCGGAGACGTAACCGGCGACGGCAGCGCACCACGCATGAACGTTGTCAGCCGCAAGGATGGCTCGTTCCTTGTTGAAGGCGGTGCTGCTGTGGATGAGCTCAAAGAGGTGCTTGGCCTTCAGTCCCTGCCGGGCGAAGACTCCGAGGATTTCAATACCCTTGCCGGTGCCATGCTGCATTTCTTCGGCAGACTGCCAACCGAGGGTGATGAGTTTGTGTGGGACGGCTATCGTTTTGAGATCGTCGATGTTGACGGGACCCGTATCGACAAGGTGGTGATTGCCCCGCTTCGCAACATTCCAATCGCAGGTCTGCGGAGCACCGCAAGCAAGGCCAGCTAGAGCAGCTTGCCGGGGTTCATGATGCCCTTGGGATCCAGCGCGGCCTTTATCGCGCGCATCACATTAAGCTCAACGTCGGATTTGTAAGTCTTGATCTCGTCACGCTTAAGCGTGCCGATCCCATGTTCAGCCGAGATCGAGCCGCCCAGCGATACGACGATCCCATGCACAATGTCATTCATGGCCTGCCACTGACTTAGAAACGCTTGCGGGTCCATGGACATCGGCTGGCTGAGATTGAAGTGGATATTGCCATCGCCAATATGGCCAAACGGAACAGGCCGAACACCAGGCATCGCCTCAATGACCGCGTCCGTCGCCTGCTGAAGAAACGCAGGAACGCTGGAAACGGGGACTGACACATCGTGCTTGATGCTTGCGCCTTCCAGCTTCTGAGCTTCAGACATGTTTTCCCGAAGCGCCCACAGCGCATCTCGTTGGCTCTCGCTCCCAGCAAGCGTCGCGTCCAGTACAAGGCCATCGTCTATGGCACTGCCAAGAGCTGTCTCCAGCATGGCGCGCAGCCAGCCATCGGTACCAGCCGTCACTTCTGCGAGCACATACCAATTGGAAGGTTGGGACAGCGGGTCTTTGGCACCTTCAAAATGCCGGAGTGTGAGTTCAAAACCACTGCGGCTGATGATCTCGAATGTTGAGACGAGTCCGCCGCTGGCATCTTGTAGTCGTGCAAGCAATTCAACGGCAGCCTGTGGGTCTGGTATGGCAGAAAACGCGGTTTCAGTCGCCGTGGGTGTCGGAAACAGCTTCAGAACCGCCCCGGTAATGATGCCCAAGGTCCCCTCGGCGCCGGCCAGAAGGCGGGTCAGGTCATAGCCTGTATTGTCCTTTCGAAGTCCGGAGAGCCCATTCCAGATTTCGCCATTTGGCAGGACCGCCTCCAGCCCCAGAACCAGGTCACGCGTGGAGCCATAGCGCAATACTGCTGTGCCCCCGGCATTCGTGGATATGACGCCGCCAATCTGGCACGACCCCTCCGATGCAAGGCTCAAAGGAAAAAGCCGGTTATTGCTGGCAGCTGCCTCCTGGATGGACTGCAACGTACACCCGGCATCCACAATCATCGTGTTGTTAAGCGGATCCACAGCCCGCACAGAATTCATGCGCTCGAGCGAAACAATCACCTGGTTGCCGGACATGTCGGGTATCTGCCCGCCGACAAGCCCGGTGTTGCCGCCCTGCGGCACAAGACCTGTATTGGTTTCGTGAGCAATGCGGACAATCGCAGCAACAGCGTCAACACCTGCCGGCCGCAGCACAAGGGGAGTGTCCCCATGAAACAGACCGCGCCACTCCACCAGGTATCGTGCAAGATCATCAGAACCCGCCCGCAGGGCGCCGCCGGGTCCGGCAGCATCTGCCAGCCTCGAAAGCGTGTCTGCTGATGGTTTACTCATATTCATACCCACTGACGTAGAGCCGATTGGCGCACCCGTCAAAGCCCACTGGTCATGTCATCAGGTTTTGGGCGCTGCCGCTCTTTTGAGCCGATCGTTTATCGCTTCACCAATTCCATCAGTTGGAATGGGCATCACCGCAATACCGTGCGGGCTTGTGGCATCAAGCTGCCGCAGCTTGGCGAAGAGATTGGCGGCGGCTTCTACCAGATCAGCCGTGGGGCTCAGATTCGCAACCGGGCCATCGTGTTGAGGCAGATCCGGCCCAAACCCCAAAAGAGCTTCGTTGTCGGCAGGGGCTGAAACATTGAGGCGTACCGATGCGTTCGGCGCATAGTGACTTGCCAGCATCCCCGGTGCCTCAATCGCCGCACCATTTGTATCCTCGACTACGCTGCACACGGCTTCCAACTGCTCACGGGTGATGGTCCCGGGTCGAAGGAGGCGCACCTGATCGGACACGACTGACACAACCGTTGATTCAAGCCCAACCGTGCACGGGCCTCCGTCAAGGACCATGTCGATCCTGCCATCGAGGCCCTCAGTTACATGTTGTGCCGTGGTAGGGCTTACCCGGCCGGACGGATTAGCGCTTGGAGCAGCCAATGGTCGTTGAACACGTCCGATCAGGGCTTGTGCCACCGGATGGTTCGGCATGCGTATGGCGATGGTATCCAACCCTGCGGACGCCAGAAGCGATACGGGACAATTGGGAGCTCGGAGCACCACAAGCGTCAAAGGCCCTGGCCAGAAGGCATGAGCGAGCTTTAGCGCCAGGCCGCTCAACTCACCCAGCTGCCCAGCCATCTCCACGCCCGATACATGGCTGATAAGCGGGTTGAACTGGGGTCGCCCCTTGGCCTCAAAAATCCGAGCCACCGCCTGGTCACTGGTTGCGTCAGCGCCAAGTCCATAAACCGTCTCGGTCGGAAAGGCGACAAGTCCGCCCACAAGCAGGCATTGGGACGCGCGGTCGATCGCGTCGTTGTCAGCTATTGTCGGGGTAAGGGTGGCAGGGGGTGTCATGGCGGCAACCTGCCACGACCGACCCGTCTTCAAAAGTGCAAAAGAGGCATAAATACCCTGCGGCTGGATATGCCCGCCATTTCTGCTATCTGTTTGCCTAACGATCCTTCCTCGACTGCCGAGATGAGAGAAACCGCATGACCTACCGCCCACCCGTTCGTGACATGTCCTTTGCCCTCAATGAGATTGCAGGCCTCAAGGAGCTTTGCGGCTCCAAGGCTTTTCCCGATCTGGAGCCTGATCTGATTGAGCAGGTGCTTGAGGAATCCGGCCGCATGGCGGGCGATCTGCTAGCCCCTCTCAACTGGACCGGCGATCAGCAGGGCTCTCAGCTGGGTGCCGAAGGCGTGAAGGCGCCGGATGGATTTGCCGACGCCTACAAACAGTGGTTTGAAGCGGGCTGGTGCTCCATTCCCGGCGACGTCAACTATGGCGGACAGGGCCTGCCTCTGTCCCTGGCCGTTGCCGTGCAGGAATACATCAATCAGGCCAACATGGCTTTCGGCCTGTGCCCCATGCTCAGTCAGGGTGCCGTAGAGAGCCTGACGCAGCACGGCTCAGACGAGCTGCGCGACAAATACTTGCCCAAACTCCTGTCCGGCGAGTGGACAGGCTCCATGAACCTGACGGAGCCGCAGGCTGGCTCCGACGTTGGTGCGCTCAAGGCAAAAGCCGAGCCCGTGGGTGATGGTAGCTACAAGATCAAGGGCACGAAGATCTACATCACGTGGGGCGACCACGACATGGCGGAGAACATCATTCATCTGGTTCTTGCCCGCTTGCCGGACGCACCCGAAGGTACCAAGGGCGTTTCACTTTTCCTCGTACCGAAGTTTTTCGTCAATGATGACGGATCTCTGGGTGACCGCAACGACGTAAAGTGCATCGGCCTTGAAAAGAAGCTGGGCATTCATGCCAGCCCGACCTGCGTCATGGCCTATGGCGAGGAAGAAGGCGCCATCGGCTGGCTCATTGGCGAAGAAAACAAGGGCATGCGTTGCATGTTCACCATGATGAACAATGCGCGCCTCAATGTAGGCATGCAGGGCGTCGGTATCGCTGAGCGGGCCTACCAGCAGGCGCTTGACTACGCGATGGAGCGCAAGCAGGGCAAAGCATTCACACCGTATACGGACAAGCCGGACGGCATGTCTCCCATCATTGATCATCCTGATGTACGTCGCATGCTCCTCACCATGAAAGCGATGACTGAAGCAACGCGGGGCATCTGTTATGCAAACGCGGTAGCGCTTGATCTCGAGCACAATGGTGAAGACGAAGACAAGCAAAAATGGGGGCAGGGACGTGCTGCTCTTCTCACGCCAATTTCAAAAGGCTTTTCAACTGATGTCGGTGTAGATGTTGCCTCCATCGGCATCCAGATCCACGGTGGCATGGGCTTCATTGAAGAAACGGGTGCTGCTCAGCATCTGCGCGACAGCCGCATTGCGCCCATCTATGAGGGCACCAATGGCATTCAGGCCATCGATCTTGTCAGCCGTAAGCTGACCATGGACGGTGGCAAAGTCATTGCTGATTTCCTCGAAGAGATCGATGAGACAGCCAAGTCCTGCTCTGCCTCCAATGATGAGAAACTGGTCACGATTGGTCGTGAATTGTCGCAAGCGAATGCCACATTGCGCGAAACCACGGACTGGCTGTTGGAAGCTCTAAAATCAGAAGCAACCGACGCTCTGGGCGGTGCAACGCCGTACCTCAAAATGATCGGGACCGTGGCCGGCGGCGCCTATCTCGCCAAGGGTGCGCTCGCAGCCCATCCCAAGGCTGGTGAAGACAGTTATCTCGCTGGTCGAGTCGAGATGGCCGCGTTCTACGCAACAAATATCCTGCCTCAGGCAGCGGGCCTAAAGGCGCCCGTGACGTCGGGGGCAGCAGGCCTTTACGCTCTCAGCACGGATTTGCTCGCCTCCTAGACCAATGCGGGAGCGTTGACGCTTACGTCAGCGTCACGTACCCCATTGGTGAACAGGAGCAACAATGTCCAATACCGCAGCACCCCAAAAGCCAACGCAGACGCCGACAGAAATCACTTACCCCCACGGCCTGAAAGAGTTTCCAGCGCCTGGAGAGACGATTGAGATTTCTCCAGGCATTCACTGGCTGCGGATGCCGCTCCCCTATTCGCTGGACCACATCAACCTGTATCTCATTGAAGACGGAGATGGCTGGGTGATCGTCGATACGGGTGTGAATACATCCAAAGTCCGCGATCTTTGGGAGCAGCACTTTGCGGGTGTCATGGGTGGGCGACCGGTTACCAAGGTCATCGTCACCCATCTGCATCCCGATCACGTGGGTCTTGCCGGTTGGTTGTGCCGTCGTTTCGGTGTCGAACTGTGGATGTCGCGTACCGACTATCTGATGTGCTGCAATCTTGTGCTTGATACCGGCACCGATGCCCCGGATGAGGGCGTACGGTTCTATCGGGAGGCCGGTTTTAACGACGCCCAGATTGAAACCTATCGACGACGGTTTGGTGGTTTCGGGCGTGATGTGTCAACCATGCCGCAGAGCTTTCGGCGTCTTGTTGGCGGCCAACAGCTCGAGATCGGCGGACGCATCTGGCAGACCGTAGAGGGGCGCGGTCATGCCCCGGAGCATATGTGCCTGTGGTGCCCTGACGCTGCCGTCCTCCTGTCCGGGGATCAGGTGCTTCCGCGCATTTCGTCAAATATCAGCGTTCATCCCACTGAACCTCAGGCAGACCCGCTGTCTGACTGGTTGGAAAGTTGCGCGCGTATCCGTGACCAGTTGCCAGCCGACACGCTCGTTGGTCCAGCACACAACGAGCCCTTTTATGGTCTCAAGGTTCGGCTCCAGGACTTGATCGATGAACACGAAACCGATCTGGGTAAGCTCGAAGAATTGATCGGCGAGCCCAAGCGCCCAAACGAGGTGTTCGGTGCTTTGTTCCGAAGACCAATCACTGACGATCTGGTCCATATGGCAACCGGTGAAAGTATCGCGCACCTGAATTGTCTGATCGAACGTGGATTGGCCCGGCGTTTCCTGGGTGAGGATGGCATTGCGCGCTATGAGCGTGTTGGCTAGGAGCTCAGTTCTGCTACAGCCATTTACGTCGACGGAAGATGTAGACCTGAATCGCCACCAGCACGACTAGCGATCCAACGACAATCCAGAATCCGTTTCCACTATGGGCCAAGGGCAGTCCGCCAACATTGATGCCGAGCAAGCCGGTTATGAAGCCAAGTGGCAGCATGATCGCAGCAATGACTGACAGCATGTACATGTTGCGGTTCATCTGATCAGACGCGCGATGCATCAGCTCTTCTTGAACAACCGCTGCGCGCTCCCGGGTGGCATCAAGGTCTTCCAGAATGCGCAAATTGTGGTCTGCGATCTCACGCAGGTGTGCCCGCTGGCGATCAGTAAACGGACCAATGCCGGATTGCAGTGAACCAAGGGCCTCGCGCTGTGGAGCCAGAAAGCGCCGAAGTGTGATGGCGCGGCGGCGCATTTGACCCAGTTCTCTTTCAAGTCCGCGGCCTGACGCAGTAGCATCTTCCAAAGCCGCCTCCTCAAGACTATCGACCGTTTCATCAATCAGGCTGACGGCATCATCGACACGCGCTGAAAGTCGGTCTGCAAGCAAATGGAAGAGCTCATTCACGTTTTTGGGTTTTGTCGCACCGGCTAGACGCTCACGCAGGGCATCAATGCTCTGAAGACGTCGGTGACGGGTGGTGATCAGCCGTCCTTTTTCAATCCAGCACCGGATTGAGATCATGTCTTCTGGTCTCTGACCTGGGTTGAGATTCACTCCGCGCAGGGTCACCAACACAGCCTCGTCAAAGGGAATGGCCCTTGGGCGTGAGTCCTCGGCGACCAATGCATCAGACGCAATGGGATTGATGCCGCACTGGTCCCGCAAATAGGTGACGGCCGAAGCCTGGGTGTAGTCAAGATGGACCCAAATCTCCCCGTCAGCGGGCGTCCAGCCAATAACCTCGCTCCAGCCAATTGGCCGGGCGCCACCTTTACCATCAATCAGGTAGGCACAAACGAGGCCGCCATCGTCTTGTTGCGGATCCATGTCAACCGCGTGATCTTCCGCTGCCATATCGCAGCCCTCCCCCAAAAAAGAGGCCTGTTTGATTCGCCTCTGGTTCGAGTTTGCAGCGGCGGGCAGGTGGGGCACAATGGCACTATGACAACTGCATTGATCACCCACAGCGATTGTGCGCTGCATCAACCACCCGCTCGGCACCCGGAAAGCCCGGCGCGCCTGCAAGCAGTCCTTGGTGGACTGGAAGGCAGAGAATTTGAGGCCCTGCAACGCCATCAGGCTGTTGCCGCCACCTCAGATCATCTTTTGCTCGTGCACCCGCAGTCCCATATTGATGCCATGAAAGGGAGCGTGCCTGAGGATGGCTACCATTTTGTGGACGAAGACACCGTGATGTCAGCGCGCAGCTTTGACGCTGCTCTTCTCTCCGCCGGTGCTGCCATTCAGGCAGTGGACATGGTGGTCAGCAAGAGCGTCAAAAACGCGTTCTGCGCGACACGCCCTCCCGGCCACCATGCGGAGCCAGACCGCGCCATGGGTTTTTGCTTCTTCTCAAATGCAGCAATTGCGTCGCGGCACGCGCAGGAGCAGCATGGCCTGTCCCGCGTCGCGGTGGTGGATTTTGATGTGCACCACGGCAATGGCACCGAGGCAGCCTTCCTGACCAATGGCTCTCTCATGTACGCCTCCACGCACCAGCACCCGCTTTATCCTGGCACCGGATCAGCGAGTACGACGGGTGTCGACAACAATATCGTAAATGCGCCCCTGCCGGCCCATGCCGCCGGATCAGACTTTCGCGATGCCTATGCCAACCGTATTTTTCCAGCCCTTGAGGCGTTTGACCCGGATCTGATGATCATTTCAGCAGGGTTTGACGGCCATCGGCGTGATCCCCTGGCGCAGATGGATCTGGAAGATGATGACTATGGGTGGGTGACCAGGGAGCTCTGCAACATTGCATCCAAGTGTTGCGGTGGGCGTGTCGTATCGCTACTGGAAGGGGGGTATGATCTAAACGCCCTCGCCAGCGCCTCGCGCGCACACGTGAAGGCACTTATGGCTGCATAGCTGAACGACACCCTGCTAGGAATCCCAGATGGCTGACAAAATTCCCGCTGATATCAAGAAGCTCTCCTTCGAAGCCGCGCTTCAGGAGCTTGAGACGATTGTCAGTGAGCTGGAAGCAGGTGACGTGGACCTCGAAAAATCGATCCAAGTCTATGAACGCGGTACTGCCCTCAAGGCCCATTGTGAGGCCAAGTTGCGTGAAGCCGAAATGAAGGTTGAGAAGATTACGCTGGGGTCATCTGGAGCTGTCAAAGGGTCCGCAGCGGCTAACCTTGATGTTGACTAGGCTCGCCAAGGCGATCCACACGAATTCATCAACTGTACCTCCACGATTGACTGCGGAGAATATCAGTGAGGCTTGATCTGCTTATGGTGGAGCGGGGGCTGGCCCCATCGCGCGCCCGCGCACAGGCCGAAATCAAGGCAGGGCGGGTGCTGGTGCGTGGGGTGACTGCTGCAAAACCCGCCCAGGAGTTTGAGGCCAACACTGAAATTACGCTGGAAGATCCCGCTATCCCATACGTCTCACGCGCGGGTTTGAAACTGGCACATGCGCTCGATCAGTTCGGCATTCCCTCTAAAGACAAAACTGTGCTTGATGTCGGTGCGTCCACAGGTGGGTTCACAGACGTTGTGCTCACGCGCGGTGCCGCTCAGGTTTTTGCGGTCGACGTGGGACGGGATCAGCTATCTCCCAAGTTTCGCTCGGATGACCGCGTCGTCTCGCTTGAAGGACAGGATGCACGCGCTCTGACACCCGATCAGATCCCTGTTCCCGTTGATCTGATCGTGTGCGACGTATCGTTCATATCGGCAACCAAAGTATTGCCCCATGCCTGCAGCTTCGCCGGTGATGCAGCACGTCTGGTCGTGTTGGTGAAGCCGCAGTTTGAAGTTGGGCGCGGGGCCATCGGCAAAGGTGGCATCGTGAAAGACAGTGCAGCGCGGGAAAAATCGATTGAGACCGTAAGTGCTGCCGTGGAAGCCATGAACGGCTGGACCGTGACAGGCTGCGTTGAAAGCCCGATTGCCGGGGGAAGCGGCAATGTCGAATTTCTACTGGGAGCACGCAAGGATGGCTGAAGCTGTAACGCGCGCCACAATTGCTGACCTCGCACACAAGGGTGATGCGGTCGCTGACATTGATGGCGACCAGGTTTACGTCGAAGGCGGTGTGCCGGGAGATGTCGTGAGCCTTGATATATCGGGCTCACGCGGTCGCATCGTGGCTGTGCACGAACCCTCTGCCCATCGCGTTACACCGCCATGCCCCAAGGCTGGTCAATGCGGCGGATGTTCCCTTCAACACATAGACTATGCCTATGTTGCTGACTGGAAGCGCAGCCAGGTCATTGCCGCGCTGGCCCATCGCGGCATCGAGACAGACGTGAAGCCTACCATCACATCGCCCGCCCGCTCGCGGCGGCGGGTAACCTTTGCCGCCCGGCGGGGTGGCGCAGGAGTGGTGATCGGGTTCCACGAAAAAGCATCGCAGCACATTGTTGACGTGTCCGAATGTGAAATCGCAGATCCCTCGCTCACCAAGGCACTGCCGGGCATTGCGGCGATGTTGGAAGACGGGCTGACACGCCGTGGTGAAGCCAAGGTTGCCGTCACGACGACACAGAACGGCCTGGACGTTGCTGTGGACATGCCGGGCAAGGCGCTGACAGGCCAACTTCTGTCCAAGCTCTCCAATGCAGGGCAGGCCGCCGGTCTTGCTCGCCTGTCGTGGAACAACGAGCAGGTGGCCGAATGGCGATCCCCGGTCATTTCGTTCGACGGGTTGGAGTGCGTGCCTCCTGCTGGGGGATTTTTGCAGGCAGTGGCGCATGCAGAAGACACACTGCGCCAACACATCATCGAGGCTGCGAAGGGTCGAAAACGCCTCAAGCGCGTGATTGACTTGTTCTCAGGGTGTGGTGCGTTTTCGCTGCCACTGGCGCGGCTGGCAAAAGTCGATGCTTTTGACAGCGATCCCGCGGCAATTGCCGCTCTGGACCAGGCGACCAGAAACCTCCAGGGCCTGAAGCCGCTGGTTGCTGAACGGCGAGATCTTTTTCGCCGCCCGGTTTTTGCTTTGGACCTCAAAAACTATGATCTGGCGGTTCTGGATCCCCCGCGAGCTGGCGGTCAGGCTCAGGCGGAGCAATTGGCAAAGTCCAAAGTACCGGCTGTCGTGTCCGTGTCATGCAATCCGGCCACCTTTGCGCGTGATGCGCGTATCTTGATCGATGGGGGCTACAAGATCGGGGCCGTAACGCCAGTTGATCAATTCCGGTGGTCCGCCCACATAGAGGTGGTCGCACTGTTCGAACGGGCCTAGATTTACCTGTATGAGCGAAACGCACTCCCGACCAAACACCAAACCAGCCCTGCGGCTTGCCTATGGCTTGAGCCAGGGCGTCCGTGTTGCTTGGTATCTGGGGCAGTCAGTTGTTACGCGCCGCATGGTCGGTCCGCTAAGCGATGAGTCCGGCAGGCCCCGTCGCTCATCATCCAAAGCACCTGACCGCAGGCAGCTTCTGAAAGCAGTCGCAGACCTGTTTGCGGCGGACTGGCGGAATGTGGAGCGAGGCGTTTACGCCGCTCCCCATGACATGGCGCCTCGTGTGCTGAAGGGCATCAGCAAGGCAAGGGCTTATCTGGCCGATGTTCCCAAGGTGGATGGTCGCCGTCGCGCAAAGGCCCATTCAGAAGTCTTGAATGAGGAGCGACGCAACCGCTTTCCGCGATACTACCTTCAAAACTTCCACTACCAGACCGGTGGCTGGCTGGATGATGCATCAGCAGACATCTACGACACCCAAGTCGAAGTCCTGTTCACCGGGACAGCGGATGCCATGCGGCGTCAAGCCTTGGTGCCGCTGGCACAAGCGCTGCAAGGGCGCGACCAGCGTGAAGTGAATGCTCTTGATGTTGCCTGCGGAACGGGGCGGTTTCTCACATTTGTGTGTGACAATTATCCCCGGTTGAATCTGACGGCTGTTGATCTGTCACCCAACTATCTGGCAAAGGCGCGCCGTACACTGAGCAAGTGGCGCAATGTGTCGTACCTCAATGCAAACGCTGAAAAACTGCCGGTTGCGGATGCGAGCCAGGATGTCGTGACTTGCATCTACCTTTTTCATGAGCTGCCCCCAAAAATCAGGCGGGTGGTGGGGTCAGAAATTGCCCGTGTGCTCAAGCCGGGCGGGCGATTGATTTTCACAGACGCCCTGCAAAAAGGTGACAAGGCCTCACTCGACATGCTGCTGGATTTCTTCCCATGGGCATTCCATGAGCCATATTTCGCGTCCTACACCAAGGAAGACTTTACCGGCCTGTTTGAAAAGACAGGGCTCGACCAGCTGAGCGAGACGCCTGCCTTCCTGTCCAAGGTCATGGTGTTTGAGAAACGCTAGCGCGCCCTATGCGCCTGGAAGATAGCGTCGCATGGCGGCCAGAATCTCTTCCGGAGTTGCTCTTAGCGATTCAAGACGGATCACGATCATGGAATTGGCGGCGCCGTCCTTACTGCGCTTGAGGGTCCAGGTTTTTGCCATCAGCACACGGATGGAATCCGGCTTGTCGTCCGACAGCAAAATCTCTTCTACGGGGGCCGCAAGCGTCAGTTCCAGATGCGCATTGCGGATGGTGCGGACTGATCGGTCATACATCCGTACGTCCCGAATGCCTGTCCATGGCAGCCAGCCTAGCCCATCGAGAAAGAAGCCTTTCGCCTCGACGCGCAGCTGCGCCTTTTCAGTGCGGATCATCGGATAGAAGTAGAAGGCCGCGCCTAGCATGGCTGCGGCGAGCGCAAACAAGGCAAGCGTGCCCGACATGACGCCGCCAAGCAGAAAAAACAGCCCGAAAAACGTGCCGCCATACACCATCATCTCACCGGCCTGGCGTTGATAGGTGGTGGCGAGAGCCGCTGCCTTGGGGGCGTTGTCCTCGAAAGGGTCAGTTCCGCTCATGGCCGTGGATCCTTGATTGATGGATTGAACGTGTCTTAGTCACCAAGCGGCAAGCCGTCATGGCGCCCGGTCTGAGCGCGATGCCGAAGTAACTGGTCTGCGAGCACGCACGCCATCATGGCTTCACCCACTGGTACGGCACGAATGCCGACACACGGATCATGCCGTCCTTTGGTTACGATGTCAGTTTCGTCGCCAGACAGGTCAACGGTATCGCGCGGCGTGAGGATGGATGACGTAGGCTTCACCGCGAAGCGGGCAACAATGTCCTGACCCGTGGAGATACCGCCTTGCACGCCACCGGCATGATTGGACTTGAAGATGGGTTCGCCATTCTTCATGCGCATCTGGTCAGCATTCTTTTCGCCGGTCAGTTTGGCGGCTTCCATGCCATCGCCAATCTCAACGCCTTTCACGGCATTGATGCTCATTAGGGCACCGGCGAGTTCGGCATCCACCTTGCCATAGATCGGCGCACCCAAGCCGGCAGGAATGCCCGACGCCTGAACTTCGATCACAGCCCCGCATGATGACCCCGCCTTGCGAATGCCATCGAGATAGTCCGCCCATTTGTCTGCTGTTTCAGCGTGCGGGCACCAGAATGGATTGTCATTGATGATGTCCCAGTCCCATTTGGTGCGGGATTTGGGCACCTTGTGGGGACCCATCTGGACAAGGGCACCGCGAATGGTGACGTCACCAAGGACACTTTCAAGAACCTTGCGTGCAATGGCGCCAGCTGCGACGCGGGCAGCCGTTTCACGCGCAGACTGCCGCCCGCCACCGCGATAATCGCGAATGCCGTATTTGGCATAATAGGCGTAGTCCGCATGACCGGGTCTGAACTTGTCCTTGATGTCTCCATAGTCTTTGGAGCGCTGATCGACGTTCTCGATCATCAAGCTGATTGGCGTGCCTGTTGTCACCTGCACGCCGTCGGCATTTGGAAAAACGCCTGAAAGAATGCGGACCTGATCCGGCTCGCGCCTTTGGGTGGTGTATTTGTTCTGCCCCGGCTTACGCTTTTCCATCCACACCTGGATGTCTTCTTCCGTAAGCGGAATACCCGATGGGCATCCATCAACAACACAGCCAAGCGCCGGCCCGTGGGATTCGCCCCAGGTCGTTACGCGAAACAGATGTCCAAATGTGTTGTGGCTCATGGGTACTTCGTCTGAACAGGCAGCCTGCGCATGCGCGTCAGGTTACGTCGATGTCCGGGGCGTCCTCTGCCTTCATCCCGACGACATGGTAGCCGCCATCCACATGATGCACTTCGCCGGTTACAGCGCGGCCCATGTCGGACAGAAGATACAGAGCTGACTGACCAACTTCATCAATCGTCACAGTCCGGCGCAATGGTGCGTTGTACTCGTTCCACTTGAGAATATAGCGGAAGTCGCCAATGCCGCTGGCAGCAAGGGTCTTGATCGGTCCAGCGGAAAGCGCGTTGACCCGGATGGCCTTCTTGCCGAGATCTTCGGCCATATAGCGAACACTCGCTTCAAGTGCTGCCTTGGCAACGCCCATCACGTTGTAATGCGGCATGACTTTTTCAGCGCCGTAATAGGTGAGGGTCACCATCGAGCCGCCATCGGTCATCAGCTTTTCCGCACGTTGCGCAATCGCCGTGAAGGAGTAGCAGGAGATATTCATGCTCATCAGGAAGTTGTCGAGGCTGGTATCAACATACCGGCCCTTGAGCTCTTCCTTGTCTGCAAAGGCAATGGCGTGAACCACAAAGTCCAGTTTGCCCCATTCCTTCTCGATGGTCTCAAAGACAGAGTCCATGGATGCCGCATCGGTCACATCGCACGGCAGAACAAGATTGGCACCAACACCTTCTGCCAGCGGGGCTACCCGCTTCTTCAGGGCATCACCCTGATAGGTGAAAGCCAGCTCGGCGCCTGCATCTGCTGCAGCCTTGGCGATGCCCCATGCGATGGAGCGATCATTGGCGACCCCCATAATCAGGCCGCGTTTTCCCGCCATCAGCCCCGTCCCGCTCATCTAGACCTCGTCTTTTTTGCTCTTGTGGGCTTTCCCGCAAAATCGCGGAAACGCGCCATTTGTATAAATTGAACCAATGCCATAGCCGATCCGGCAAGGGCTGACCAGCACAAGCAAATCACGGAATGTAAGCAAATATGGCGAGGGTGGGGCCTGAAGCCGCTGTGAGCCCTAGTTCAGGCCAAAAGCAGCGCGTGGATCATGGGATTTTGCCCCCGGCCACCGCCGTACAAAGTCAGCCAAATCAGCATCCGGCGTATCAGGAAGCATGACGATCAGCTCAATCAGCTGGTGTCCATGCACGCCATCAGGATTCGCCAGTCCTTTGCCCGCCAAACGCAGAACTGTGCCTGAATTCGACCCGGCAGGAATGGTCACCCAGACACGGCCTGAGACTGTCGGAACCTGCACTTTCGCCCCATCCACCGCCTCCGCGATGGAAATTGGCAGAGCGAGGCGGATATCGTAGCCCTCACGGCTGAAATAGGGATGGGGCTCAATATCGACCGTTATCAGCGCGTCGCCGGCGCTGCCGCCAGCGGACCCTTCAATACCAAGGCCGCGAAGCCGGACCTGTTTGCCATCTTCAATGCCCGGGGGCAGTGATACGTCCACTGTACGGTCATTCGGCAAGGTAACTCGGTGGCTTCCCCCCTTGGCAGCATCCAGAAACGGCAAGTGCAGCGAGCACGCGAGATCATCGCCGCGTCGCTTGAAAGGCTTGATGCCAGCTTGTCGCAAATTCTCGAAAAACTCTGCGGCCCGTCCTGGCGTTTTCCGGTCATCACCAGACTGAGTTTCATCAGCATCCTGCTTACCGGAAGCTTGCTGATGCGAGCGCGAGAAAGTGTCTGGTTTTGACTGAGGTCTGCCAGATTCGGACCCGTCGGTTTCCGGCTCCGGACGTGGCTGCTCATAGGCACGTGTGGCCTCAGCCGCACTCGCGACGATCCGTTCCTCACTTGCTTCAAGCGCTCTGATGGCGCGATAGGCGTCGGTAATTTCCTGAAAGCGCGAATGGGTGCGCGTGTCTCTGCCAGCTGTATCTGGGTGATACTGCTTCGCCAGCCGACGATAGGCTCGTTTGACGGTGTCGGCGTCAGCGCCTTTGGCAACACCTAAAACCTGATGCGGGTCGCGCATATGACTTGTTCGCCTGGAAATGATCGAAAATTCAGAGACCACTTTGCCGCAGCGGGCCATACCATAGGGTTAATGCACGAAAATCCGGCTAATTGTTCGAGGTCAGCTGCGAGATAAGTGCCTTGAACTGAGCCGCTTCGCGTTCAGCCTCTGCGCGCCGGCGTGGCCCTAGTTCCCGGTTCAGGTCGCTGGCGGCTTTTTCTGATTTGGCGTGGCCGGTTTCGGCCGCAACTGTCCACCACGCAAGCGCGGCCACAGGGTCTCTGGGTTCACCCTCGCCACGATTGCGCATGCGCCCAAGCCGATACTGAGCTTCGCTGTTTCCCCTGTAAGCCAGAGCTTCAAACCGCAATTGCGCATCTTGATATCTGCGTGCGGAGTATGCCGATAGGGCTTCTTCCAGTTTAAGGGGCACCACATCTTCCGCGGTTTGCGTCGAGGCTTCCGGCTCTGTCGTTTCCAATGGGGCTTTAGGTGCTGGCGTCGTGACCGGTGTTGGCTGTTTTCCGATAGGCAGTTCAGCACCTTCCACATCTGGGTTCGGCGTTGATGTGTTGACTGGATCCGGTTCATCACGCGCTTCTGCCGTTGCAGGCGCATCGTTGTCAGAAGATGGAGCATCAGCGATTTCGCGAGCCGTTTCCGTGTTGTTGCTGGGGCCGGGCAAAATCATGACCAGCTCAGCAAGGCGATCCAGAGACGGTTGGTGGCCTGATCTGGAAGCCAGTGCGTACCACCCCAAGGCACGGCCGGGGTTAGGTTCAACACCCGTGCCTGTTTCATACAATCTTGCCAGATGGAACTGGGCAATCGGGTGCCCGCCGCGCGCGGCGCGATCCAGCCAGTAGGCAGCCTCTTCCGGCTTCGGCTCGCCGCCTTCCCCTTCCAGCAACATGACGGCAAGGTTGGTTTGTGCAGTCACGAACCCAAATTCTGCTGATTGCTCATAGAATTTGCGGGCTCGGGGAAGGTCCTGCGCCACGCCAAGCCCGCGCCGTAGCAGGTGAGCCACATTGCGCTGAGCAGCTAGGTCACCGTTCTGAGCGAGAGGTAGCCACAGTTCAAAGGCGCGACCATATTTCTTCGCATCGTAAGCGCTCACCCCCTGACGAAACTGCTTTGCCAGAACCTCATTGGCCGCAGTGGACGTGTCGTTGGTAGAGCTGCCATTGCTCGAAGCAGGCGCAGTATCCGTGGTGACGGCCACGGTGGGTGATGCCTCCGGAGTTCCATCGGCACCCTCAATGTTCTGCGCGAAACTCCCGGCAGGTGCGGCAAATGTCGAGGAAACTATTGCAAAAACCAGCAGAAAGGATTGTGGACGGGACATAAGCACTGGAATTCGAATCCTCGTATTGCCATCGAACAAAGACCGCCGAATGCGTAGCTGCCATGCAGGACATAGTGAACGCCACAGCCTATATGCGATGATAGAATACTCTCTGTCCAAATTAGGACACTGATGTACCAGCCAAATAATTCTGGGTCGATCACATGACGGACGCAACACTCGACGACACACCGGACGTTTTCACGTCGCAGGATCCATTAGTTCTTTTCGAGGAGTGGTTGGAGGCTGCTGGAAAGAGTGAACGAAATGATCCCAATGCCATGGCCCTGGCAACCGTCGACGAAGATGGGTTGCCTGACGTCAGAATGGTGCTGCTGAAGGGAGCGGATCGTGGTGGCTTCGTTTTCTACACCAACCTTGAAAGCGCAAAAGGCCGTGAACTTTTGGCAAGTGGCAAGGCAGCAGTGTGTTTCCACTGGAAAAGCATGCGTCGACAAATTCGTGTGCGCGGCCCCATTGCTCAGGTCAGTGATCAGGAGGCGGATACGTATTTTCAGTCCCGCGCGCGCGATAGCCGCATAGGGGCATGGGCGTCTCAGCAGTCCCGTCCACTTGAAGGCCGCTTTGAACTTGAAAAAGAAGTCGCCCGTTACACGGCCAAGCACGCTATCGGCGAGGTACCTCGTCCACCGTACTGGTCTGGCTTCCGCATCATGCCGCAGCAGATCGAGTTCTGGCGTGATCGGCCGTTTCGCCTGCATGACCGATTGGTGTTTCACCGCCAGGGAGATGTAACGGGGAATGGCTGGGATTGGACGACCGAGCGTCTGTATCCCTAGATCGCCCGGGATCGCCCCGCCAGATGCAAATGCATCTCAAAAAAATGATTTGAAATCAAAGGCTTAAGCCTCGCATCTGCCTGTGATAGAACCCGCCCATGAAATCCACCGAAGCACCAGCATCCTATCGCCGTCATGTAACGCCGGAGCGAGCTGCCACGCTTATGAAGCGTGCGACCTACGCATCCGTTGCTGTTGCGCTGGTGCTGATCTCCATGAAGGCTTGGGCGGTTTGGGCAACAGGCTCCATGGCACTGCTCGCGACCTTCCTTGATTCCTTGCTTGATGGCGCTGCGTCTCTCGTGAACCTCATTGCGGTTCGCGTAGCCCTGACACCGGCCGACCGTCAGCATCGTTTTGGCCATGGCAAAGCCGAGGCGTTGGCCGGTCTTGGACAGGCTGCGCTTATCGGTGCGTCTGCTCTGTTCCTGGCGGTGGAGAGCATTGGCCGTCTGCTTGACCCGGCACCGGTCACTGAATCGGCATTGGGAATAGCCATCATTGTTGTTTCATTGGGCTTTACGTTGGCGCTTGTGACCTATCAGCGTTACGTCCAGCGGCTTACAGGCTCGCTAGCTATTGCCGCGGACAGTTTGCACTACGCTAGCGACGTTGTGCTGAACCTGGGTGTCATCGCCGCCTTGATCATCGCTGGATTGTTCAACGTACCTTGGGCCGACCCGGTTATTGCATTGGCGCTTGCCGTCTGGATCGGCCGAGCCGCGTGGGAAATTGTCTCCCGTTCCACAAGTGAGTTGATGGACAAGGAATTGCCGCACGAGGATCGGCTGCGCATCGAAGAAATCGCGCTGTCCCATCCGCAGGTGCACACCATCCATGATTTGCGAACCAGAACTGCCGGACGCACAGTTTTCATCCAGTTTCATCTGGAAATTCCAGGCGACATGCCTCTGCGGCAGGCCCATGACATTGCGGACACGGTCGAACTCGCCATTGCGACAGAGTTCCCTGATGCTGAAATCCTGATCCACCAGGATCCTGCCGGACATGAAGATGTGCCCGAAGCTATGCAGCCTGAAAGTCCCATGGCGCCGACGCCCGCAAACGCTTAGGCTGCAGCCATGGAACCGGACACCCGTAAACGCACGCTCATTCTCACAGGCGCCAGCCGTGGCATCGGCCACGCAACGGTCATGCGGTTTTCGCAGGCTGGCTGGCGGGTGATCACATGCTCACGTCATGCGTTCCCTGAGAATTGCCCATGGGAGGCTGGCCCCGAGGATCATATCCAGGTTGACCTGTCAGACCCCGCCGATACCGAACGTGCTGTCGCTGAGATGCGCACCCGTCTCGAAGATCAGGGCAGCCGACTTGATGCACTGGTGAACAATGCCGGCATCAGCCCCAAAGGCCCCGATGGTGGTCGACTGGGCACGATGAACACCGACCTGTCCGACTGGTTGCACGTCTTCCATGTCAATCTCTTCGCGCCAGTCAGTCTGGCGCGGGGCCTTGTTGAAGAACTCAAGGCAGCGTCCGGGGCGGTGGTGAATGTCACATCAATTGCCGGCAGCCGTGTGCATCCGTTTGCCGGGTCCGCCTACGCGACATCAAAAGCTGCTCTGTCGTCACTCACGCGCGAAATGGCAGCGGACTTTGGCCCGCTTGGCGTGCGCGTCAATGCGATTGCTCCCGGCGAAATCGATACCTCTATCTTGTCGCCCGGCACCGACAAGTTGGTCGAAGAACTTCCGCTGCGTCGGCTGGGTCAGCCATCAGAAGTGGCTGAGACGATCTTTTATCTGTGCTCGGAGCAATCCAGTTACGTCACCGGCGCAGAAATTCACATCAATGGCGGACAACACGTCTGACCATCATGCGGATCGCAGGCCTTCCTTGGTGACCCAGTGTTCAGTGGCATCAATCGCGCGCTCGAGCCGGTCAAACACCTCATTGATCTCGTCTTCCTTGATGATGAGGGGCGGGCATAGAGCCACGATGTCACCACCAAGTGCGCGGGTGATGAGGCCTTCTGATTCAGCAAATGCCTGGCACGCAGCACCGACCTTCAAGGAAGCATCGAAAGCGCGCTTTGTACTCTTGTCTGCAACAATCTCGACGGCGCCGATAAGACCTTTCGCACGCGCATCACCAACAAGCGGATGATCCGCCAGCTTTGCAAATCGCCCTTCAAAGACAGGAGCAACCCTTTGCACGTGGCCGACAATGTTGCGTTTCTTGTAGATCTCCAGCGTCTTGATGGCGACGGCAGCGCATACGGGGTGAGCTGTGTAGGTGAAGCCGTGGCCAAACACGCCGATCTTCCGGCTTTCATCCAGCATCGCCTGGTACATATCCTCGCCAACCGTAATTGCGCCAATTGGCAGATAGGCAGATGAGAGAGCCTTCGCGACAGAGATCGTGTCAGGCTTCATGTCGAAGGTCTGCGACCCGAACATTTCACCGGTACGCCCGAACCCGCAGATGACTTCATCTGCAATCAGATACACATCGTACTTGTTGAGCACCTTCTGAATTTTGGGGAAGTAGCCTTCCGCTGGCAGGAGCACACCACCTGCGCCCTGAATCGGTTCCGCGATGAAGGCGGCAACAGTGTCGGGACCTTCACGCTGAATATACTCATCCAGCTCGACGGCCAGGCGATCTGTAAACTGGTCATCTGTTTCGCCAGGCTCCGCCTCTCGATAAGCGAACGGGCAATTAACGTGATGGATGCGGTCAATAGGCAGGTCAAAATCCATCTGGTTCGCAGGCAGGCCTGTAAGGCTGGCGGTCGCGACGGTTACCCCGTGATAGGCCCGTTTGCGCGAAATGATTTTCTTCTTGGCCGTGCGTCCCAGCGCATTGTTGTAGTACCAGACCAGCTTGATCTGTTGATCATTGGCTTCCGAGCCGGACCCGCAGAACAGGACTTTAGAGGCATCATGCGGCGCTATTTCCTTGAGCATCTCCGCAAGCTCAATCGCGCGCTCATGGCTCTTGCCGGCAAAGGTATGCGTGAAGGGCAGAGTGCTGAACTGCTCCATGGCAGCATCAACCAACTCCTGTTCATTGTAGCCAAGGGACGTGCACCACAGACCAGACAAGCCCTCGATGTACTGCTTGCCGTTGGTATCCCACACATGGATGCCCTCACCACGCTCCATGACGACAGGCCCTGTCTGTCGAAAGGCATCCAGGTTGGTATAGGGGTGGATAAGAGTTTCAATGTCGCGCATCTGCGCGTTGGTAAGGTCCATGTCCCGTTCCTCATCTCATGTGTGAGAGTCGGACATAGTTAGCAACGCTGCACCGCGACAAGTCAAAAGCTTGTCTGTGGTAATCTCGATCCCATATGTGACCAAAGGTCATGCAAGCAGGAGAGCTGTCCATGTCGCGTTTCAAAGGGCTGACCGCCGTCATCACCGGGGGCGCAGATGGTATCGGTGCGGCCTTCGCGCTGGAGCTTGGTCGGGCAGGCGTCAATGTTGCCGTGCTTGATGTTCTGGAGGAGAAGGCCCAGGCAACGGCTGATGCCGTTCAGGGTCTAGGCGTCAAATCGTTGGCTGTGGCAGCTGACGTGACGGACCGCAAAAGCCTCTCCGATGCTGCTCAAAAGATTGAGGATGATCTTGGGGCTGTCGCACTCCTTATCATCAATGCTGGCGTGGGCATTGGCGGCGGCTATGTTGGCGCGTCCGAACGTGCGGTCGACTGGCTGCTAAATGTGAATGTGCTCGGACCAATCAACACCGCCCGCGCATTTGCGCCTGCCATGATTGAAACCGAGGGTCCGCGCCATGTAGCCTTCACTGCGTCGTCAGCATGCCTTGCCCCACTGGATGAAGGCCTTGCCGCCTATGGTGGCAGCAAGAAGGCCATGGCCGGTCTTGCCGAGGGAGTGCGGGCAGAACTGGAGCCCAAGGGCATTGGCGTGACAACGATCTATCCAGGACTTGTGAACACGCGGATATGGGATGCGGCACGCTCGCGCCCTGAGCGCTTCGGTGGTGCCCGCCATCAGCCCGAAGAAGCGGGGGCTTACTGGCGGGATGAAGGAATGACCGTCGAGCATGTGGCAGCTCGTGCAATTGCCTCCATTGAGGCCAACGAGCCTCATTGCGTGGTGCCAGACGCGAGCACACGCGGAAAGTTTGATGAGACAGTTTCAGCCTTGTGGGCAGGATTTCCCGCGGACGCCTAGATCCTAAAACTTCTCTTCACCGCGCGTGCGGTGTTGGTCGGGAAAATCGCGATAGAGCGCAAATGTAATGCCAGCGATCTTCTGATTGACTGCTGCATGCTTTCCTTCGACGTCGCCCGCACGGCCGGATACATGGGTGAAGGCGTCATCCAGTTGAGCAAGGCCCGTAACCTCAATCATCAAATGGAACTCACCCATCTCTTTGGGGCCGAGGCCGAGTTTACGGCGCATCAGCCGCCAGCCCTCAATCCTGCCTTCGGCTTTGAGATAAGACATGAAGCCTGCAAGGTCGTCCGCAAATTCTATGTCGGATTGACCATCGGTGAGGTTAAAAAATCCGTGATAGATATCCACGTCTCATACTCTCCAAAACGTTCCGGCCACGATGCTGGCAATCAGGCAAAGTTGGGCGGTGCCACAAACCCGCCAAGCTCGCGCTCAAGCATGCTGCCGATGGCAATTGTGGTGAAGTCTTCCAGATAGGGACCAACGACCTGAATGCCAACGGGCAACCCAGCGTCTGTCCGGCCAACCGGAACCGCGGTTCCTGGAAGATAGGAAACAAGCGGCAACCCTGACCAGCTCACAAGATCAAGATAGGGGCGGTCCTGCCCATTCACTGTCAGTGTGCGGTTGTGAAAATTGGATTGTTGATCATGCGGGAAGGCTGAAACCGGCGCGACAGCCATGAGTACGGCATCATAGGTTTCAAAGAAGCGAGCCCACTTGGCGCGCATCTGCGCCTGGACTTCTTTCCACACCAGCCATTCATGATAGCTGAGTGTGGCCCCACGCGCCTGCATGGCCTGATGGGATTTGTCGTCAGGGTCCAGCGTCTTGGCTGTTTCGCGTAGGCGTTCAAGAACACGCGGCGGGAAGCCTCGGGTAGTCCCTCCGTTCAGCAGCGTCGCATAGACTTCAAAGGCCTCGCCAAAGGAGAGATCCGGGCGGGCATCGCGATGGATTGTTGCACCGGCCTGCTCAAGAGCGTCAGCGGCGCGCTCCATGATTTTGACGTTCTCGGATTCAACCGGGCAGTAGGGATCATCAAACCAGGTGGAGATGGTAAGTTCGCGTGGGTCTCGCGCACGTGGCTCCGGGAGAGCTGGTGCCATGCCAACGCTGTCAAAATCATCCGGGCCCATGATCATCGAAAGAGCAATCTCAAGATCGCGCGCCGAGCGTCCCATTGGGCCAACAACAGAAAGGTCACCGGTGAAGAGTGCGCCAGGCACGCCGGGCACATGGCCACGTTTTGACACGAGGTTGAAACTCGGCTTGTGACCAAAGACACCGCACAGATGCGATGGCGTGCGGATTGACCCACCGATGTCTGAGCCGATTTCAAGGGGTGTCAGGCCGGCAGCCAGTGCCGCCGCAGCGCCGCCGGATGACCCCCCTGGGCCGCGCGTCACATCCCAGGGGTTGTTGGTCGTTCCGTACACCTCGTTGTAGCTCTGCAGATCACCAGAGAAGAACGGCACGTTGGTTTTGCCAAAGACAATTGCGCCCGCGGCCTTGATGCGAGCAACAGCGTCAGCATCCCGATCTGGAATATGAGAGGCAAAATCCGTGGCACCCCCAGTGGTAACCAGCCCCTCTGTTTCCAGCGCATCTTTAATGGTCATCGGCACGCCATGATACGGGCCCCAGATGTCACCACGTGAGAGGGCGTGGTCCGCCTCTTCGGCCTGCGCCAGTGCCCGCTCGAAATCCGTGGCAACTATCGCGTTGAGAGCCGGGTTGTGGGTGTTGTAGCGGCTGATGAGATGATCCAGCAGCTCTACCGATGAAATCTCGCGTCGTCTGATCATGGCGGCCAGAACATGGGCCGGCGCGAAGGTAATATCGCTCATCGGCGGTCTTCCTCTTGATTCATATATGTTTTTGCCGCTGAACTTTGTGCAAAGCCCTTAGCTATTTTGTGCAATCCAAGGTGATTGCCGCGTTGAGCCTCAGGCCCGCCTCGCCTAAAGTACGGCCAAATGTCGGGCCGCCACCATGCGGCACTCAAAAAGACCATGCAATCAATTAAGGCGCGCGGGCATAGCCACGCGAGGCCGGAAAACAGGGAGACTACCCCATGAAGGGTTTGATGCAGGACTGGCCGCTTCTGGTCCACTCAATCATTGATCACGCAGCGCTGTATCACGGCGACCGGGAAATTGTGACGCGGTCTGTTGAAGGTCCGATCCGTCGCTCGACCTACAAGCAGGTGCATTCGCGGTCCAAGAAGATTGCAAATGCGCTGACCGGCCTTGGTATGAAGCAGGGCGACGTGATTGCCACCATGGCATGGAACACGGACCGCCACCTTGAAGCCTGGTACGGCATCATGGGCATGGGCGCCGTTTGCCATACACTTAACCCACGCCTGTTCCCGGAGCAGTTGGTTTACATTGCCAACCATGCCGAAGACCGGATCATTTTCGTCGATCTGACTTTCGTGCCGATCATCGAAGGCATCGAAGATCAACTTCCGAAGCTCGAGCACGTCATCATCATGTGTGATGAAGACAAGATGCCTGAGACCAAGCTCAAGAATGCGCATTGCTATGAAACTCTGATCAACGCCAACTCAGATGACTTCACCTGGGCACAGGTTGATGAAAACGACGCATGCGGACTTTGCTATACGTCCGGCACAACGGGGAACCCGAAGGGCGTTCTCTATTCACATCGCTCGAATGTGCTGCACTCCATGGCCGTGAACAATCCCGATGCCATCGGCATGCGTTCAGTCGACAATGTACTGCCTGTGGTGCCCATGTTCCACGCCAATGCCTGGGGCATTGCATTCGCTGCTCCAGCTTCCGGTGCCAAGCTGGTGATGCCTGGCGCTAACATGGATGGCGAGAGCATCTTTGAGTTGCTCGATACCGAAAAGGTCAGCATCACCGCTGCTGTACCAACCGTCTGGCTGATGCTGCTGCAGTACCTGCAGGCTGAGGGCAAGAAACTGCCTGCACTTAATCGCGTTGTCATCGGTGGCTCTGCCGCACCGCGCTTCATGATTGAAGCGTTTGAGAAAGAGTTCGATGTGCAGGTGTTCCATGCCTGGGGCATGACCGAGCTGTCGCCCATGGGCACACTTGGGTCGCTGAAGGCTGGCATGGAAGATCTGCCGCTTGATAAGCAGATCGACATCAAAGTGAAGCAGGGACGTCCGATCTATTCGGTGGAAATGAAAATCACCGATGACGACGGCAAGGAGCTTCCCCGTGATGGCGTGGCATTTGGCCACCTGATGGTGCGCGGTCCTGCTATCTCCGGTTCATACCTCAAGGGTGAGGGCGGCAACATTCTGGATGAGGACGGCTGGTTTGACACCGGTGACGTCGCAACCATCGATGCCGAAGGCTTCATGAACATCACGGATCGCGCCAAGGACGTTATCAAGTCCGGCGGCGAATGGATTTCGTCGATCGAACTTGAGAATGTTGCCGTAGGTCACCCCGACGTACAGGAAGCTGCTGTGATTGGTGTGGTTCATCCCAAGTGGGACGAACGTCCATTGCTGATCATCATTCCTGCCGAAGGAAAATCGCCGACCAAGGAAGACATTCTCGGCTACATGGAAGGCAAGATTGCCAAGTGGTGGATGCCGGATGACGTGGCCTTCGTGGATGAAATCCCGCACACCGCCACAGGCAAGATCCAGAAGCTGGCACTGCGCAAGACCTTCAAGGACTACGTGCTACCAACATCCGATCTCAAAAAGGGCGCAGCTGAGTAGCTACGCCTCTCGCCGGCTCAGCATTTAGGCTGGGCCGGAACACGCCGACAACAAGCGCTGGGGCAGCGCGAAGGGGGCAGGACGTTAGGTCCTGATACGTGGATAATGAGTGACAACACACGTTCGCGGCTTGCGAGCCTTGCTGTACGACTGGTCATAGCCGGTGTAGTGGTTTCAGTTCTTGCAATGCTGATTGGTCGCCTGGGGATAGTGGATGGCCGATTGGGGTTCTTTGGCGCTGCCGGCGGTCTTCTGATTGTAGCGGTTGGCGTG
The DNA here is from genome assembly GCF_040362765.1 of Pyruvatibacter sp. HU-CL02332. Taxonomy (NCBI): domain Bacteria; kingdom Pseudomonadati; phylum Pseudomonadota; class Alphaproteobacteria; order Hyphomicrobiales; family Parvibaculaceae; genus Pyruvatibacter; species Pyruvatibacter sp. HU-CL02332. The sequence continues at coordinate 1,002,796 of NZ_BAABWK010000002.1, read as the reverse complement.
GTTCTGGGCCTGATCGGTATCATCCGCGGCCTGATGGGCAAGCCGGGAATGGGACAGGCGGCCTTGGCTGCCGTTCTTGGTGTCGCCATCCTCGCATTTCCAATCAGCAATGCCCTGACCAACGGTTCTGCACCGCAAATTCACGACATCACGACTGACCTTGAAAACCCGCCTGAGTTTGTTTCTGCCGTGGCTTTGCGTGGCGACGACAGCAATCCATTGGACCGCGCCAATCCGGCAAATCTCGCTGATCTCCAGCGCGAAGCGTACCCGCAACTTCAGACGCTCGTAGTGGCTGACGACATTGCCACCGTGTTTGAAGCTGCGCTCGATGTAGCAAATGCGCAAGGCTGGGACGTTGCTGATGCCGACGAGCCCGAGAATGGCGAACCCGGTCGCATAGAAGCGACCGACACCACGTTGCTGTTTGGCTTCAAGGACGACATCGTCATCCGCATTGCCGACGACGGTCCCGAGCGCACACTGGTTGATATGCGGTCAGTCAGCCGCATCGGCATTTCGGACCTTGGCAAAAATGCTGCCCGCATCGATGCGTACATGCAGGCATTGCAGGGCAAGCTTGGGTCGTAACCAGAAGACCTAGTCCAACCAGTACTCACCATTGATGGCCGGGACACCGTTTGTGTGGACCCGGCCTTCTTCTGCCATCTGCTTCATGTGGGCAAAAACGGACCGAGCTGCCGCAGGGTGAAGGCGCTTGTCCGTTTCCGCATACATGACAGGCACCATGTCTGTAATCGTGCGGTCACCAGCTTGAAGCCGATTGAGAATTTGGGCCTCGCGCGCTTTGCGGTGCGTAATGTAACCGCGCACAAGTGAATGCGGCTTTGTCACCGGCGCTCCATGCGTCGGGTAATAGACCTCGTCGTCCCGTTCAAGCAGTTTGCGCAGGCTGGCCATGTACTGCGCCATGTCACCGTCAGGCGGTGCGATCACAGCCGTTGACCAGCCCATCACGTGGTCGCCTGTAAACAGTGCCTTTTCCTCGCGCAGGCCAAAGCACATATGGTTGGAGGTATGACCGGGCGTGAACACGCATTCGGCGGTCCAGCCGTCACCCTCAATTACATCGCCGTCCTTGATGACATGGTCAGGCGTAAAGGCCATGTCGCCGCCTTCATCCATGCGTGCGCCTTCAGCAACACCCGCTCCGGCGCCCATTCCATGAGGGCCAAAACCATAAGTGGGTGCGCCGGTCTTTTCCTTCAGGGGAGCCGCAGCCGGTGAATGGTCATTGTGTGTGTGGGTAATGAGAATGTGGGTAATCGTTTCCCCCTCAAGCCCATCAAGAATGGCCTGCACATGACCATGGTCAAGTGGACCTGGGTCGATCACGGCAACATTGCCGCGACCGATCACATATGTACCGGTGCCTTTGAAGGTGAACGCGCTTTCATTGGGCGCAACAACACGACGGACCAGAGGCGTTACCTCGATCATCTTGCCATATTGAGGGTCGAACTGTCTGTTGAGTGGTAGATCAGCCATGCGGAGGTGTGTCCGTTTCAGATGGATTTGAGATCACTTTATCAGAGTGCCCTAGTTTATGCCGCCGTTTCTGTCGCCCTTTCTGGCGTAAGGCACGTCCAATGGCTGATGGGTTCGTGCGCTTTAAACTGCGGCCGAGGAGGTCGGGCACGCGCGTCTCAATTGCTTTCAGCGCGCCGTCCACAGGCCTGAAACGTGCGCGAATGGCTTGTATGAGTCTGCGCATACCCTTGGAGTAAGCAACAAGAATGGCGATGCCCGGCAGCACCATGAAGATGCCAAACGCAAAGGGAGGAGGGAGGACTACAAAGACTAGGCCCGGAATAAGCAGCAGCCATCCAAGCGTGATCATGAGTGCGCGTATGACAGATCGCAATGTCGCCCCCGAAGGTCAATCGCCACAGTCAGACGACCGTGGATACTTCCTAAATGGCAAGCCGCTCCATCAAACGCAAGCGTTGCATAGGCGAGAGATGGCTGTGTGGATGAATGGCGTCAGAAACACTATGGTGCGTGCGTCAAAATAAAAATCAGCCTGAAAACTCCATAGGAAACGCTCACATGAAACTCTACAACTCCATCGGCCCAAATCCGAAAATGGTGCGTATGTACCTTGCCGAGCGCGGCCTTAGCGTTCCTCTTGAGGAAGTGGATATTATGGCGGGTGAGAACCGTCAGGGCGACTACTCAACGCGCAATCCACGTGGTCAGTTGCCTTGCCTCGAACTTGATGATGGATCTTATCTCGCTGAGATCACAGCGATCTGTGAGTATCTCGACGACGTGAACGGGTCGTCAGACCTGGTTGGTACAACACCGCAGGCGCGTGCGGAGACACGCATGTGGATGCGTCGAGCCGACCTGTATGTCTGCGAACCGTTGGCCAACGGCTTCCGTTTTGCGGAAGGTCTCGCGATGTTTGAGTCTCGTCTTCTCTGTCGCCCGGAAATGGCAGATGGTTTGAAAGCCATGGCAGCCAACGGACAGGAATGGTTCAACGGCCAGCTCGACGGCAAAACCTGGTTGACTGGCGATACCTTCACCATCGCGGATTGCTTGCTGTACGCCTTCCTGGAGTTTGGTGCGTCAGTAGGACAGCCCATTCCCGACAGCTGCCCAAACGTCAAAGCCTGGTATGACCGGGTTGCGGCGCGCCCATCAGCAACCGCCTAATAGGCGAATTGAGACCTGATAGAGATGCTGAACTGAAAACGGCCCGGTTACGCCTGTCTAAGGCGTGCCGGGCCGTTCTTGTTTCTGCGGTGACGCAATCTGCCACCCGACTTTAGTTGATCGCGTCTTTCGACCTAGTAGGTCAGGAAGACGTTGGTCGTTGCAACGAGACCATAGATGGCAAATGCCGCCCACAAACCATTGATGAACAGGTCGCCAGCTTTGATGTTCTTGACCTTACGTACCGTACGTTCGAAGGCCGACCCTGAATTAGCGCTGGCCGATGCTGCATTGAGGGAAGAGGAGGCCATATTTGTATTCGCACTCATGAGACTATTCCTTCCGGAATACACATGCCCAGCCGCTTACAATGCCTTCAGGTCGCGTTTCCAATCCGGTATGGCCGGATTTATTGGCTGTTTTGAACAGCTCGTTTTTATTGGCCACCAAATCCACACGTGGCTTTTTAAGCCGTTGTGCGCCGCATCATTTGTTTGCCTGAGAGGAAGATGGGCCCAATCTTCTCAAACGGCAATACCGCAAGTGCGACGACTTTGTGAAACAGTGAACAATATGAAAAATGTTCATAACGGCAATTATTCCATTAAAATCAGTATGTTATGAAGAGGGGTGGTGGGTTGATTGCCAAATAGGGGCACCAGCCATACCTCAACGCATAGCAGGGTTAACGGAAATTGTGCGTCGCAGCATATCTGACCAAAGGTCAGCCGCCATAGCGGATCTCTTTTTGATCTTTTGGCCCATTTGCGCCGCGTACCTGCTCTGTCGCCCATGCTAGATCTGCCAGATAGGTGTCGGCCACTTCAGCATGTTTGGGCGAAAGCATCAGGTGGATGCCGTGTGGTTTCGTCACGATGGATGTGAACCAGCCACGCTCAAACAGCTTGCCCCAGATGGCGAACATATCCCGCTCTGGATGTGTGTACCCAACAAGGCCCAGTTGCGGTTTCCCGATGATTTCAAACCCAAGATCGCGGGCACCGGCCTCAATCTTTTCGCGGGTCTCCACGACAAGGCCCTGTTTGGCGCGATAGCCATCAACGCCAAGGTAGTTCATCACAGCCCATGCGGCCGCAATGGCGCCACCTGGTCGTGTACCTGCAAGCGTTGGAGTTATCATGCGCCCGCCGGGCCAGTCATTGGTGTCGAAGATCATGTGCTCTCTGAGGTCCTCCGACCGGAACATGACGGTCGATGCACCTTTGGCGCAGTAGCCATATTTGTGCAGGTCAGCCGATATGGAATGAACCTGTGGTACCGCAAAATCAAAGGCAGGAAGGTCAGCACCATTCATGCGGGCAAACGGCGCAAAGAACCCACCGACGCACGCATCCACATGGAGCCACACATTGTGGGCTTCAGCGACTGTGCCCAACTCGGCAATCGGATCAATCAGTCCATATGGAAAGCAGGGAGCAGATCCCACCATCATGATGGTGTCGGCATCAACCGCATCTGACATGGCCTGAGGGTCAGCCAGAAAATCATCCGTAACCGGAATACGCCGCAACTCGATGTCCATCATCAAAGCAGCCTTGTCGAAGGCTGGGTGGCCAGACCATGGCAATACAATGTTGGGTTGATTGCCAGCAGCAAGCCGGCCTGTGGCGCGCGCATAGTCACGTGCTGTCTTGATGGCCATGGTGATGGAGTCAGTGCCCCCTGAGGTCACGTTCCCTGCGCCATCTTCCGGAGCCTGGAGAAGGCTCAGGCCCATCTGGATGATTTCTTCTTCCATACGCTTGAGGCTTGGAAAAGCCATCGGCCCAAGTCCGTTCTCGGACATGAAGCGCGTATAGGCCTCTTTTTGAACCTTTGAGACGTCCTCACCAGCATTGAAGACATAGACTGCCGTCTTGCCGTCGCGCCATTTCACGTCGCCGGTGGCCATCTCGTTCATCTGGGCGGACAGCGTGTCCCAATCTGTTCCGTTTGAAGGCATTTCAACGCGCATGGGTTTCTCTCCGGCAGGTTTCTTTGGCTGTACGTATTTCGCCAGAAGCCTAACCTGTTTGGCCTCAGCCGCCCATCATCTGCTGCCAACGTTTCTGCATTTCTTCGGGGCTCACTTCCTCTCTCTTGCTGGCAAGCATCCAGGTATGCCCAAACGGATCCATGATTGTTCCGGTTCTGTCGCCGTAAAACTCATCCTTCAGAGCGCGCAGCTCTGTGGCGCCAGCATCAAGGGCGGTTGCAAACACCTTGTCCACATCCTCCACATAGAGGTGCAGTTTCACAGGCGAGCCGCCCAGTGAGTCCGGGCTAAGGGCGCCAAAATCCGGGTATTCGTCGGCAATCATGATGGTGTTCCCACCAATCCGTATTTCCGAATGGCCGATCCGCCCACCGTCGGGTTCTTCCAGTCGAAACTGTTCTTCCGCGCCAAAAGCCGCGGTGTAAAAGGCAATGGCATCGCTGGCACCTTTGACGGAAATGTACGGCGACAGGGCAAAGTTCAGGGGTATCTCTGGCATTGGTTCCTCCATCATGTTATAAAACGTTACGTACCGTTTCATAAATAAGCAAGATGAAAAGTATGGCGGAGCAGAAAAGGCGAGGGCGACCAAGAAGCGCACAGGCCGAGGCAGCTATCCTGAAGGCCGCCCGCGAATTGCTGGATGATGCTGGTCCAGCGCGATTGACCATTGAGGCCGTTGCCGCTCGGGCAAAAGTGGGTAAGCCGACGATCTATCGCTATTGGGCAAATGCCCGCGAGTTGGCCATGGCCGCCCTTATGGCCCGTATGCCGGATGCACCTGGTGTCGTGGAAAGCCAGTCAGCGTTGGCAGACCTGCGCACCCACGTTCGTGGCCTCATCGCGCGGTTTTCAACAACACGTGGAAAACAAACGGCGCTGATGCTTGCCACAGCGGAGCGCGATAGCGAGATGTTCAAGGCCTTCCGCAATCAGGTGGTCATGACAGGTCGTGAAGAGGGGCGCGCGATCCTGGCGCGTGCACAAATGTCTGGCGAAGTCCGGGCAGACCTGCCTATTGAGACAACTCTGGATCTGATCTACGGACCGATATTCTTCCGTTTACTGACGGTTCACGCACCGCTTACACAGTCATTCGCAGATGAAATCGTCGGTCTTATTTCGAGTGGCATAAGAGAGCCGGACTAGTGCCCTGTGAAAATGGGCGTTTCCTTTTTGAAAAACGCCCTGACGCCTTCCGCAACGTCTTTCGACGGGTTGGCGACCATGACAGCAAGAGCCGCTTCACGCTGTGATTGCTCAAGCGTCATATCCATGGACGTCGTCATCATGCCTTTGGCCAACCTCACGGCGAGCGGTGATTGTGCGGCAATGCGTTGCGCCAGATCGAGTGATTGGTTCAGCGCTTCACCACGGGCAACCACTTCCGTCACCAGGCCCAGCGTCTGAGCCTCGCGGGCAGGGTAGGTCTCAGCGAGCATGGTCATTTTCAAAGCACGATCCAGACCCATGGCACGCGGGAACAGCCATGCGCCCCCTTCATCCGGCAACAAGGCAAATCGGCCCGAGGTATCTCCAAGTTTCGCGTCTTCGTCCGCGATGCGAATGTCACATGCCAAGGCCAGTGCCAGTCCGCCGGCCACCGCCGGCCCGTTGATTGCCGCGATCACCGGTTTGTCCAGATGATGCAAAGCCTGAATGACTCTGTGCATTCCATCACGCATCTCTCGACCATGGGACAGCTGTTGTTGCATCAGATCATCCCGGTCTTCATCCGCGCTGGAGACATCCCCTCCTGCGCAGAACCCGCGGCCCTCGCCGGTGAGGACTAGCGCACGTAGAGCATCATCCTTCAGATAGGCATCAATTTCTATGCAGAGTTCCTCGCACATGCGCGTTGAATAGGCGTTGAGTTGACGTGGCCTGTTGAGCTTTATCAGCCGGACACGCTCCACGGGTGTTTCTGCAATGATGGTTTCATACTGCGACATGGGCTTGCCTTCTGGTGCTGGGTGAGGCGCAATTGCCTGGAAGCATAAACGAAAGCGGGCGCCAACAAGAAACCCGCCCTGGGAGATCAAAAATGAGTGCAGTTGCAGACATGTCGTCAGATGAGTTTGAGGATATCAGCCTTGAGACCCGCGGTGCGGTTGCGGTCATTACCCTGGACCGCCCGGACAAGCTCAATGCATGGACTGCCGCGATGCAAAACTCCATGCGCAAGGCGCTCGCGGCATGCGCAAATGATGACGCTGTGCGTGCTATCGTCGTGACGGGCGCCGGCCGGGGGTTTTGTGCCGGCGCAGATATGAATCTCCTGCAGAGCATTGACCCTGACGCTGGAGAGAAGCGCGAGTTGGCGCAGGGCAATGAGGGTGAAACCTATGATTGGGATCGCTCTCTAGGCCCCGACATCTCTGACAATATGGGCGGGCGTTTTGGGTACATGCCTCAAATACCCAAACCCATAATCGCGGCAATCAACGGTCCATGTGCCGGACTTGGAATGGTATTTGCCCTTTGGTGTGACATGCGCATCGGTGCCGAGGACATGTTCTACACAACGTCGTTCGCAAAACGCGGCCTCATTGCAGAGCACGGCATTTCATGGCTCTTGCCTGAGTTGGCAGGACACTCGGCCGCCATGGATTTGTTGTTTTCAGCACGGCGCGTGGATGCGCAGGAGGCCAAAACCATTGGCTTGCTCAACAAGACGGTGCCGACCCAGGAACTCGTCAATGAAGCAGTCGCCTACGCTCAGGAAATGGCCGATACCGTCAGCCCGCGCTCCGTGGCCGTCATGAAGGCACAGGTGTGGAAGGCGAAGTTCCAGTCCTTGAGTGAGGCCATCACGACCGGCGACAGCGAAATGCAGAAGAGTTTTGCAACTGACGACTTCAAGGAAGGCGTGGACCATTTCGTGCAGAAACGGGCTCCAAAGTTTACGGGCCACTAGGGCGCACACATATGCCCGTCAAAACGACAACGACCCCAGCACCGCCGAAACGATGCTGGAGCCGCGTGTCCCCTCTTGAGAACTGCCAGACTGGGCTAGGGTCATCGCCTGACAAAACCGCTGAGGGAATAGCGTGATCTGCGGGGCCGTCCTTGGAGAGACACGGCCCTGCAAAACCGCTGGATCTGTGACCACCTAGTCGGCCGCTTGTCCTGAAAGGGCACGAAGCGCCTCATTCTTTGAGTTGATCTTCTTGAGCTGCTCGATGCCGTGCGCTGCAATCGAGTCACCAACCATCTCATCACCTTCCATCTGCAGCTGTTTCATATCGATGTAAGCTGCATAGTTACCGGCGGTACGCTTGGTGATGATCCCGCACATGAGCAGAGTCTTCACAAGCACACGGAAGATGTTGGACGATTGCTGCATGTTTTCACGCACCTTCTCATCCGTCATGCCTTCCATGAAGGCGCCTTGAACCCACTCCCAGTCGAGTCCGACCTGCACATAGATGTGCTTCTTCTGGTCAGGCGATGCGAGATTGTAGAGCAGGTTTGAAAACACCTGCCATGCCCAGTCTTCGATCTTGTTGTGCTCTTCCTCATTGAGATGAGGAATGGTGCGGTCCGCCCAGATCTTGCCGAACTTGTGGTGGAACGCTTCATCCGTCATGGCCAGCTGTGCGAGGCGCACAATCAGGGGGTCGCGGCCACGATTGTAGAATGTCGCAAAGGCACCCATTGCCAGGCCCTCTATGAGGAGCTGCATGCCGACGATTTTCTTCCAGGCGAGCTTGGAGTTTACGAGCTCGGTCAACGTGTCGCGCAGTACAGGGCCAGCAGGCATCGGCTTGCCAAACCGAGAGCGAACAATCTCGATGAAAGCTGTTACGTGCCGCGCTTCTTCGCGCGCCTGATTGGCCGCGTATTCCTGTGCGCCGGGGTCCCGCAGGATATGACACAGCGATGCTGACAGTGCCATGGCACCTTGCTCACCGTGCAGAATGTTTGAAAGCGACCAATGCGTGTCGAGGTTGGTCAGCTTCACACGATCCTTTGGCGACAGCTTGTCCCAGACAGCCGTCCCATACCCAACAGTCATTTCAGGATCGACCATGAATTCGTTCTCAACATCGAACGGCTCGGAGAAGTCGATGTACCGTTTGTCCATCGGGTCCCAGAAATGGTCATGCGTCGCCGAGATAATTTTGTCGAATGCACTTGCCCGCTCAAGATAGCGGTCGCATTCAATCATCGCTGCAAAGTCATCCGGCTCCACAGTGTTGTAGATTTCGTCTTTTGTGATCTGGTCTTTTTGGGTCTCGGCCATGAAATCCTCCCGGCACAAGCGCGGCACGCAGCCGTTGGTGTGATGGGTAAATCATGACGCAGGCGTCATTTTTGTCCTTGATCTGGGTCAAAGCTATGCGGCGGCGGCAAAAATGATCAGGAATTAAGCACTGCAATCAGCAAACGCGCCGGTTTTCGGTAAATCGAAAGGCGTCGGCCTTACTCCATATTAAGCAACGGCAGGTCACATTGGGGCTTCACGAGCTCCAAGGATGTCCACCCATGTTGCGGTTTTTGCGCCGCCGGCCCTCAGCGGCCATTGAGCGCCTAAAGCATGAACAAGGCCATCAGGCCCTGCGCTACCTGACAACGGGCGTGGGCGTGTTCTATGCCGTGATGATGGGTATGCACCTGTTCTTCCTCCCGCATCCCGCAAACTTGGTGATGTTTGCGGTTTCACTCGCGGCTTCTTGCTCGTTCTTCTGTATGCGGATGTGTTCAACGTGGATTGGCGCCGCAGCAGAACGGACCCGCAGCTTCGAAGCGATCGTCATGACGATACTCTCGGTTGTGACCATCGTGCATGCGGTCGTGCACCCTGATGCGTCAATCGCCACGACGCTTTCATTGGTAGTGATTGCCGCCGGTCTTGTCGTTCATTCTACGATGACCCTTGTGGGCATCATCCTGCTCTGCATGGCTGGCGTCTCCTACGCATTGATGGGTCCCAACACCGGCAGTGACATGATTGCCCACTACAGCTTCCACTTCTTCTTTAGCGCATTGCTGGCATCACTCGCCTACGCGATCCGTATGACTCAGATTCGCCATCGAGCGGCAAACGAATTGCGACGTATCAGGGCCATTCAACGCCTGGAGCGCCAGCAAGAGCTGCTCAAGGCAACGAGCATTCGAGCAGAAAAGGCTGCGCTGCAGGCTGATGGCGCTAACCGGGCGAAAAGCCAGTTCCTGGCGAATATGAGCCATGAACTTCGAACACCACTCAACGCTATTCTTGGTTTCTCAGAACTCATGGAGCACCGCATTTTTGGTGATCTGGGAGACAAGCGATACGGAGAATACGCCCAGCACATTCACAGCAGCGGTGGTTTCTTGTTGAAGCTCGTCAATGATATTCTTGATCTCTCAAAGATCGAGGCGAACAAGTTCGAAGTCTTTCCAGAACCGGTACGTCTCAGTGAAGCTTTGAACGAGACTGCTTCCATGATTGCGCCTCAGGCTGATCAGCGGCAGGTCGAATTCAGAGTTTCCGATGTTCCGGAAGACGCCACCGTGATGGCTGACCCTCGTGCGCTCCAGCAGATACTGCTCAATCTTATCTCCAATGGGGTGAAGTTCACAGAGCCTGGAGGCAGCGTAAGCGTTCAGGTTGCAAACGATATGGACCGCTGGTGCATCGCTGTGAGTGATACCGGGATTGGTATTCCCGAAGAGGACCTGCCAAATGTGTTGGCGCCATTTGGCCAAGTGGCCAATGCAATGACCCGCCAGCAAGACGGTACCGGCCTGGGGCTTCCACTTGCGAAGTCCCTGACAGAAATAATGTCCGGTGATTTCAAGCTTGAGAGCATCGTGGGCGAAGGCACAAAAGTATCAATCGCTTTCCCGCTTCACATCCAGCAGGAAAACCACGTCGACACATCTGCCGCATAACTGGCTCTGTGCTGCTGAGAATATAGGGTAGGTCGCCGTTTCACTGGTCGGAGTGGCAAGATTCGAACTTGCGACCCCCTCGTCCCGAACGAGGTGCGCTACCGGGCTGCGCCACACTCCGTGACCACGCGAAGGCGGCGTTATAGCGGCATGGAGCGACCTCAGGCAAGCCCGATATAGGCCCCCTGAAGGCCGATACTCATCGTCAGCTGTCTGGCACCAAAGGGGCGGCCAAAATGACATCCAAATGGGCATTGCACGGGGCATAAGCGCTCTTTATGTTCCCCCATTCGCGCTTCAAAGCGAAGCGTCTGCTGGGGCGTCGCCAAGTGGTAAGGCAGCGGCTTTTGATGCCGCCATGCGCAGGTTCGAATCCTGCCGCCCCAGCCAGCCTCTTAAGTCTCCTCCCGCCGCCAACTCCGAAACAAAAATTCTTATTGAAATCAATTGGTTGTGGATTGTTAGTCAGTATAGAGACTAATATATTGGCCGAATTGGGGCTGACAGGATTCGAACTCGCTTAGTGTCTCTCAAACCGATTTCGCGATATCCGTTTTTGGCAGGTTTCCGCGCCAGAGACCGGTTTTGTTCCGCCGGAGACTAGTTCGGAAATGACAGTTCAATCGGAGACTGATGAGTCTTCGATTTCGTTGGCGCCACAAACGCCTGATTTAGCCGTTGTTTCGACCAAGTTCCGGCCATCAGAAGCACTCGATATCGGCTCAGGTATATGTAGTGCGAGCCGCCCCCTTATCGCGATGATCGCCAGGCTCTGGTCCTTGCTGAGTTGTGCATCAACTTCCTGCCAAAGAATCCTTGGCGCGTTCGTTTGCCGTTGAGTTGGTGTTGCTGCTTCCGGCCCGATGGCTATCTCGTTTAGAGGGCGAGATCGAGTGGTTCGATTCCGCCTAGCTACACCGTGTAAAGCATGCGACTCATCAGTTGAGGCATTTGCGCAATCTGCAGGACACTAAAGTGGAGACCGGTTCTAAAGTGACGCAGTGCAGTGTGAATCCTGCAAACTCAGCCAGTTCCATCCCGGTCCACATTGACCTTCCGGCCCCGCCCGAGCAGCGTCTTGTTCGAGATGTGACGCTGGATATCTGCCGCAAATCATTGAGAGTCTGCGAGGTACGCGCGCCAGCCACCAAACTTCGATATGTCGTCTGCGTCGACCAATGCCCAGGGTTCGCATACGAAACCCTTTACCCATCTCCCGTCCGCAAGCTCAACATTTCCGATTGCCAAAGGCGCAGGCACTTCGGCGGTAAAACTTCCGAATGCCTCATCGGAAAGCAGCCAGACTTCTACCTCAATAGCCACGCCGCCTCGAACCGACCGGGCGAGTCCGGGCTTGGCGGGTTTGGTATTTGCCAGGGCGAACAGATTGTAGTTGCCAGTAGTGTGGGTAGCTTCCTTCAGTTTCGCGCCGCGTGACGTGAGCTGCCAGTTGAGCGGTTGTCCAACAAGATGTGCACCGACAACCGCAAGTTCGATACCTTGGCTGCCGCCTGCAAGGGACGGGCTCAGAGGAACATCAGTGGCGCCGACGCGCGGCTCATGTGATGCGGAGCGGTGCAACTTGTCCCCTAGTGATAGCAGGCCTTCATCTGTAAACGCTGGCCCAACGAGTGTTGCGCCTGCAGGCAAACCATTCCTGAACCCGACCGGCACCGCAACGGCGGCGCAATCTGTCAGGTTCACAAAGTTTGTATAGAGACCAAGATTTGCATTTAGACTCACAGGGTCAGCAGCGATTTCGTCTTTGCGATAGGTCGTCGGTGTTGTCGGCAACAACAGTACATCGACTTGGTTCCATGTCTGGTCAATTGTCCGGCGAAGGTCTGCCAGCAGATATTGACCAAGGAATGCATCTACCGCCGAAGATGAAAGTCCGCCACGGACGATTCCCGCGACAACTGGGTCAATGTCACCTGCGAGATCACTCCTCGGTTCATCATTCTCATTTTTGCCATCGATATGTCGGCCTATTGCGGCATATCTTTCAGCGACCCATGGGCCCGCATAGAGCAACTCAGCGGCTTTGCGAAAGGGTGTGTAGTCAAATTCGACGGGCACGCCGCCCAGGCGCTTCAATGCCTTGATGGCACCATCATACAAAGCTTCAGCCCCTTCATCTGCCATGAAGTTGCGGCTTCCCTCGTCCAGGACGCCAAAGCTAAACTCGGCTCCGTGAAGTGGGCGCACATCAAGCACGCGCGAATAGGGGTCACCTGCGTCGAAACCTTCAATGACTTTCTTGACCACGGCCGCATCGCCGCAGGTCGCAGCGAAAACGCTCACGCAATCGAGGGTTCGGCACGCAGGCACGACACCCTTGGTGCTTCCAATGCCACGCGTTGGTTTGTAACCCACGATGTTGTTGAAAGATGCAGGAACTCGACCGGACCCAGCGGTGTCAGTGCCAAGTGCAAACGACACAAGCCCCCGTGCAACTGCCACGGCCGAGCCACTACTGGAGCCGCCGGAGATGTACTCCTCACTGAAGGGAGAATGCGGACTACCGTAAGGAGATCGGGTTCCAACCAGGCCGGTGGCAAACTGGTCGAGGTTCGTCTTGCCGATCAGAATTGCGCCTGCTGCCCGCAACCGCGCCACTGCGGTGGCGTCGTCCCCGGGCGTGTAAGCGTAGGAGGGGCAGCCTGCGGTTGTCGGCAGCTCTGCGCAGTCAATGTTGTCCTTGATCGCGAAAGGAACACCAAAAAGGGGCATCTCCTCTCTTTGGTCACCGTCTTTTGAGAGGGCTTGCGCGGCTGCGGCAGCGTCTTCAGGCGGGATCAAGGAAATCCAAACAGCCTGATCAGAGCAGGCTTCTATCCGACGATAGACTTCGGCAACCACTTGTTCAGGCGTAGTGGTACCTGACGCATATGCTTCCTGAAGAACGCTAATCTGAAGATCAAGCATGCTGGACTGCTCCAACATCAACCGACATTACCATGACGGTCTGGCCTGGATCGACGGTTTGTCCAGCTTTGCAGAGAATATCGTGAACCAGACCAGCTTGAGGAGACACTATCTCGACTTCCATCTTCATGCTTTCAAGAATGACAACCGGATCTCCCACCTCGACGGACTGGCCCGGTTTTACGAGGACCTTCCACACGTTGCCGGGCAGAGATGCCTCAATGGCGAACCCACCATCGGGAACGACAATGTCTGGCTCATCCACCGCGAACGCTTCCTCGATGGCGACTTGGTCAATCCCCTGATCGCGCCACCTTTGTCGTTCCGCTTCGAACGCTCTTTGCTGAGTATCTTTGAAGGCGTGGATAGCATCCTGATCGGTGGCAAGCGCTGCCTCATGAGTTGCCAGATTGAATGAACCGTCCTCCACTTCAATCTCATAGGCGCCATGTGGAAACGCATCCCGTGCTTCCAGCAACTCTTCAGGCGATACAGGGAAGAATTTGATCCGGTCAAAAAATCTAAGCAGCCATGGTTTGCCCTGTTGGAAGTTGCCGCGTTGCTGCCACGTGCTCCATACCTGCAACGTTCGGCCAAAGAGCTGATACCCACCGGGCCCCTCCATGCCGTAGATGCACATGTATGCCCCACCGATGCCGACAGCGTTTTCGGGCGTCCATGTGCGCGCCGGATTGTACTTTGTCGTTACAAGACGATGTCGTGGATCTATCGGCGTTGCCACTGGTGCGCCCAAATACACGTCACCTAGGCCAAGGACCAGATAGTCGGCATCAAACACAATGTCTTTGACCGCCTGCTCATCAGCCAAACCGTTGATGCGGCGAATGAACTCGACATTTGACGGGCACCAGGGTGCATCCGCGCGAACAAGCTCTTGGTACTTCTGCATGGCGAGTTCAGTTTGTTCGTCACGCCAGCTCAACGGCAGATGGACCACGCGGCTCGGCACCGTCAGATCTTCTGCGCGAGCCATTTCACCCTCGGCCTGCTTGAGGAAGTCAAGCAGCTGGCTTGTCGACAAGCATGTTGGGTCATAATGGACCTGAAGGGATCGGATACCCGGGGTGAGATCAATGATGCCGTCAGGCGCGGCCTCTTCGAGCCACGCCATCAAAGCCGTCACCTGCAATCGCAACCGCAGATCCAGAACAAGCGGCCCGAACTCTATGAGAAGATAAGCGTCGCCCGCGCGCCGATACACCACTTCAATGCCGTTGGTTTCCCCCTTTCCCAAAATTGCCGGTTGTTGGGCGCTGTGCCCACGAGACGCTGTGTGCGAGATGATTTCAGGCGCTGCCACTGTAGGCCGCTCGACAAAATGCTTTCGTTTCTCATCAAGGGCAACTGCCTCGTCAGCTGTCAGAGGTACAAAGCGGACGCGGTCACCCGGGTGCAATTGACCCATTTTCCAGAGTTCTGCGTTTGCCAGAGTGACCGGACAGACGAAGCCTCCAAGACTTGGGCCGTCAGGCCCCAGAATAATCGGCATGTCTCCGGTGAAATCGATGGTTCCAACGGCATACGCATTGTCGTGGATGTTGGAGGGATGCAGCCCAGCTTCGCCTCCATCCTCTCTGGCCCATTCGGGTTTAGGTCCAATCAGACGGACGCCCGTTCGTGCGCTGTTGAAATGAACCTCATAGGATGTTTCAAACAGCGTTTCGATGTCGGACTCAGTAAAGAAGTCCGGCGCGCCATGGGGGCCATAGAGGACACCGAGCTCCCATTCCTTCGTAAGGGCGGGGCGGTTGCTCGGGATGATCGGCGGCAGCGTTGCGGCGGTCGCGCCATCGCGATTCAACCGAATGATGTCACCGGTCCGCAGCTGTCCTGTCGCATGGCCACCAAAGCCACCCAAAATGAAAGTGGATCGGCTTCCCAGATAGGACGGTGCATCAATCCCATTGCGAATAGCGAGATACGTCCGGTTGCCAGCGCCAACAATGGCACCGAGTGTCAGGGTTTGACCGGCCGCAACCTCCACCGCTTCCCAATTGGGTATTTCAACGCCATCAAGTTTCGCCGACATGTTCGCGCCGGCAAGAGCAATGGTTGCGGCAGAGGCAAATCGCAATGTTGGGCCGGTGACGGCAAACTCAAGCCCGGCAGCAGATTCTTCGTTGCCCACAAGTCGGTTGGCGAGGCGGAACGATAAGTCATCCATTGGCCCGCTTGGCGGAACCCCAACGGCCCAATACCCGACGCGACCGGGAAGGTCCTGAACACTCGATTGCGCGCCGGCGGCTATCACCTCAATTCGTCTTGGTTGATAGTCGAACTCTCCTAGCACCCGTGTTGAGACGTTGGCGTCGGCGAACATGCTCGATGCGGCGATGGTGCCCAGATAGTCCAGGTTGGTTTCTATTCCATAGAGCGATGTATCCTCGAGCGCCTGTTGTAGCTTCACCAGTGCATCGGTTCTGTCTTTGCCTTTGACGATGAGCTTAGCAAGCAGCGAATCATAGTGAGACGTCACCACTGTGCCCGTCTCGATCCACCCATCCACGCGGGTGTTGGGACCAAAACCAACCTCCGTCAGCCGACCTGCGCTGGGCATGAAGTTGCGACCGGGGTCTTCCGCATTGATGCGCACCTCCATAGCTGCCCCTGATGCGGTCAGAGACTTTTCGGCGAGTGGTGCTAAATCGCCGCCAGCCAACCGCACCATCCACTCGACCAGGTCAATCCCAAAGACTTCTTCAGTGACACCATGTTCGACCTGCAACCGCGTGTTGACTTCGAGGAAGTAGAATTGCTTCTCGCGGATGTCATAGATGAATTCGACCGTTCCCGCGGAGGCATAGGAAACTGAAGAACCAAGACTGTAGGCAGCATCTGCAAGGGCAATGCGTTGCTCGTCAGAGATGCCCGGCGCGGGAGTCTCTTCTACAACCTTCTGGTTGCGCCGTTGCAGCGAGCAGTCGCGCTCGCCGAGGGTAACGACATTGCCCTCGCCATCACCAAATATCTGAACCTCTATATGGCGGGCATCGCTTACAAATTTTTCCAGAAACACACCGGCATTTCCGAAATTGGCTTCGCCCATGCGGCGGACTGACTCGAACGCCTTTTCGAGTTCAGTGCTGGACTGGCAAAGCTGCAGGCCGATGCCGCCACCGCCGGCCGTGCTCTTGAGCATCACCGGATATCCAATGTCGTCGGCTGCTGTAAGCGCTTCACGCAGACTGAGAAGCAGTTCTGTGCCGGGCAGGAGAGGTACACCTGCCTCCTGAGCAAGAGCGCGAGCTGTATGCTTGGTCCCAAACTCGCGCAGGTGGTCTGGTCTTGGGCCAATGAACACAATGCCATCTTCCCCAAGCCGCTCCGCAAAGTCGGCATTCTCGCTCAAGAACCCATAGCCGGGATGGACAGCGTCCACCGAAGCCTCTCGGCAGATGGAGAGGATCTTTGGGATGTTGAGGTAGCTTTCAGACACCGCGGCGGGACCTACGCAATAGGCCTCGTCCGCTTGCTGAACATGCAAAGAGTGTCGGTCTGCTTCTGAGTAGATGGCAACCGACTTCACACCCATAACCTTCAGGGTTCGGATGATGCGGCAGGCTATCTCGCCTCTATTGGCGACAAGAACAGTGTTAAACATTTTTCTGGACTCTCCCTTGTAGCCGCGCGTCACGCCGACGCCCCGTCCCAGATCAGCATTTCGATCGGGGTCGGGTTGTACGCGTTGCAGGGATTATTCAATTGCGGGCAGTTGGAAACGAGCACAAGCACATCCATCTCAGCGCGCATTTCCACGTATTTTCCTGGCGCACTGATGCCATCCTCGAAAGTCAGGCCACCTTCGGGCGTTACCGGCACATTCATGAAGAAGTTGATGTTATGCGTGATGTCACGTTTTGACATGTCGTACCCATCATTTTCAGCGACGGCCAGAAGCCAGCTGTCTCGACACGCATGCATGTACTTGGTGTCATGGGCATAGCGCACGGTATTGGATTCCGTTGCGCAAGCTCCGCCCAACGTGTCGTGCTGCCCGCACGTGTCAGCCGTTATTTCCAGCATCACATTGTTTTCGGTTGAAAGAAGTTTCGTCCCGGCAGTGAGGTAGACGTTGCCCTGCTCGCGGATGGTATCAATTGCGCTATAGCGCTCCGTTGGATCAGTGGCATTGTAAAACAGGGTGTCCGCTGCCTGGTTTCCCTCAAGATCGAGAATTCTGAGCACCTGGCCCTTTTCGACCACATGCATCCAGTATGCGCCTGCCTCCACGATCTCGCGGTAGAGTGCCTTGTCGGAGTGGAATGGGCTTTCCTTGATCATGATCTCAATTCCCACCCATCGACGGTGAAGAGCCGATTGACCCGCGGCGATACAGCTCCGTATTTTCAAAACCCCGTCCGTTTTCCGGGCGCGATGTCCTGCAGAAATCATCGTCGGCGACAGGTTGCGCTTCAAAGAGCTCGACACGTACGGGTTTGGGAGCGTAGGTCGGCGACGGATCCAAGGGGTGAGGGCAGGTATGAAGCAGCACCAGTGTATCCATCTCAAAGCGCAGTTCTACATGGGCACCAGTTGTCCCACCGTCTTGAACAAATCCAAGTGTGCCGTCAGCATCGGTCTTGACCGTGCTGAACCAATTTACGTTTGCAGCAAGATCCTTTTTGCCCAATCCGTATTTCGCACCTTCAACAAGAAAACTGTCCAGACCGTTCTGAGCACGCTCGTTTCGGTACTCCTGGTACGTCATCGCGCCGTAGCGACCCTCCAGACCCGCGCGCGTGCTGTTGCCGCAGACGGTGTCGTGCCAACCATGTGTGTCTTCGACGATGGAGCAGAAAATCCGACCCATATCTGAATAGAGGCAATTGCCTTTGGTCAGCTTGAAGGTGTGCTGACATTTGAGAGTGTCAGGTGCGTTGTAGCGTTCCAGCGGATTTGCCGGATTGTAGAAAAGCATGCCGACATTGGCGCCGCCTTCACTATCCGTTAGGCGCAGCGTGAAGCCCGCCCTGATAGTCAGTGACCAATGGGCGCCGCCCTGCATGGTTTCACTGAGGATGATTTCACTTTGATGCGTCTCGCTTCGGGGTCTCATAGACACCTCCATCTGGTCGAAGCCGGCTTGTTAAGCCGTTCGTTTCACACCAGGTCGTCCTGGGCCATGTCTCGTGAGGTGGCATTGCGCCAACCGCCGGGTCGTCCCGGCGAGAACAGACTTTCATCCTGCCGCTGCCTCCTGAGCCTTGAGCTTGGCGATAAAGGGGGCGGGGTCGGTCAGGGTATCAAAGGCAATCGTCGCGCCGTAGCGCTCCAGTTCCTCTTCTCTTTTGCGTTTGCGGTCAAAGGCGATGACCCGCGTGCCAAGGTAAAAGGCCTCACTCAAATCGTGAGTGACCATGAACACGGTCATTTTGGTGTCCCACCAAAGCCGCAACATCAAGTCATGTACTTCAGACCGGATACCTGGATCAAGAGCGCCGAAAGGTTCGTCCAGCAGCAGGACCCGAGGCTTCATTATAAGCGCTTGAGCAATGGCAAGGCGTTGCTGCATGCCACCTGAAAGCGCAGAGGGATACTTCTTGGCCGAGTCTCCAAGTCCAACGCCCTCAAGCATTTCCATTGCTTCTGCACGCGCTGTGCGCCGCGCACGCCCATGCAATCGAGCAAAGATGCCGCCGCGCTCAATCTCAAGCCCGAGCATTACGTTTTCGACAGCTGTCAGATGTGGAAACACGGAGTATTTCTGGAACACAACGCCTCTGTCAGGCTCTGGGTTGGGAGCAATGGGGTTGCCGTCAATGAGTATGGCTCCACGTGTTGCTCTTTCCTGACTGAGCAAGAGCCGTAGAAATGTCGACTTGCCACATCCAGACGGACCCACAAGTGAAATGAACGAGTGGGCCGGCACGTCAAAGTTGATGCGCTCCAGAACAATCTGGTCGCCATACTCCATCCAGACATCCTGGACACTGACTTCGGTCATGCTTGTGCCCTTTGGCTTGCGAACCAGGGATGAGCCCAGCCCTGGTATTTGCGCAATGCGTAGTCAAAGCCAACGGCAAGGAATGTGATCCAGAAGACGTAAGGAAGGATCACGTCCATGGCCAGATATCGCCGTAGGAGAAAGATGCGGTATCCAAGGCCGCTTTGAGCCGCGATCGCTTCTGCGGCAATAAGGAAAAGCCATGCCGCACCTAGCGACAGGCGCAACGTATCAATAATGCGTGGCAGCATCTGAGGGAGCACAATCCGCCATGCGATGTGCCAGGTCGACGCCCCAAGGGTCTGCGCCTTGACGATCTGTTCGGCAGGAAGTTCAGAAACGCGAAGGGCAATGTCGCGCGTCATGTATGGGGCTATTCCAAATACAATCAAAACAACTTTGGAGAGCTCACCCAGGCCGAAGGTAATGAACAGAATGGGCAAGACAGCAAGAGGTGGGATCATTGCGAACACGGCAATGAAGGCAGACATGGTGTGACGAGCATATGGGATAAGGCCGACGGCAATGCCAACAACAGCACCCATGAAGGTTGCCAGAAGCACGCCTGCACCGAGGCGCGAGAGGCTGGCTACTGTGTCTTCCCACAAGAGGTAACTGCCGGTTCTCCTGTCTGGCTCAAAGGCCATCCGCTGCACCGCATCTGCAATTGCGCTGAAGCTTGGCAGCAGTTTGTCATTCGGGTTGTCGGCAAGTCTGATTTCTGAACCGACGGCATAGGCGAGCAACAAGAGCACGAAGGGTGCAAGTGCCAGTAGTCGCCCGGCCGCCGGTCCAGGGTGTCGGTTGATGAGCCGTTCGCGTCGGGTAGAGGGCATGCGAGTGCCTGCTTTCCAGTGTCTAGTTGTGATGCGGAAGGCTCATGCAGGTTGCGTTAGAGAGTGCCGTCGGCTGCCATGGCCATGTAGTCGGCATTGAAACGGAACTTCACATTTTCTTCGTCGCCGAGGATTGACCCGTCAGGAAAGCCGATTCCTACGATGTCAGGGCTATCAGCACCGTCACCGAGGAGGCCACGTTCAAAGAGGAACATGCGAACCGCCTGCATGGTTGCCTCGACATCCTTGGATGTTGTGAACGTCACAGCGTCTGAGGGCGTTGCAAACATTTCTGTGGATGCAAGCTGCATGTCGTAGCCGGCAAGATCAGTGCCGGATGCTTCACCCATGGCCGTCCGTGCGGCCTCGCCTTCTGGTGTGTCCGACAGCATGATGGACATAGTCTCATACCAAGCGCCTGCGAGAGCTTTGCCGAACGCAGGGTTGTCCGCCAGAGTCTCCGTGTTCACAGCCGTGAGGTCCATGATTTCACCCGGAATGTCGGATGAGTCAAAAACCTTGTTGGCGCCGGGCGTTTCCAGAATTTCTGCAACCAACGGGTTCCAGGTCACTACAGCTGTCACATCATCGGTCTGATAGGCAGCAATCATGTCGGCGTCAGAAGTGTTGACGACGCTGATATCTTTTTCAGCCTTGCCAATGCTCTCAAGCGCTCGTGCAAGCAGATAGTGAGAAACCGACAGCTCAACCAGATTGACCTTCTGACCGACAACTGCTTCCAGCGTATCTGCGTCCTTGAGAATGAGGGCATCATTCCCGTTGGAGAAGTCACCCACGATCAGGGCCGTTGTGTCCACGCCGCCTACAGACGGGATAGCCAGAATGTCCATGTTTGTGGCGGTAACGCCGTCAAAGGCACCAGCCGTGTACTGATTTATGGACTCGATATAATCGTTGAACTGAACAACCTCGATTTTGATGTCGTACTTGTCAGCCCACTTGTCGACGATTCCCTGGTCGGCAGCCCATCCCCAGGGCATCCAACCAACATAGATCGACCACGCCAGCTTGAACTCTGTTTTTTCCTCCGCTAGCGCAGCCGAGGCGCCTGCGAACATCAGACTCGCAGATGTTGTGAGGGCAATCAGTAGTCGTGAAAAATTCTTCATAGCCAATACTCCATTGTAGGTCTTGGAGTTTGGAGGTCACGGCGGGCCGGACGCTGTTTTGCCAAACGCGTTAGACCTCCCGGGCTTTTGTCCCGCCGTGTACCCAACCGCTGTTGACCGGTAGGGCCGCAGCTCTCGGACCAGACACCGGCAGATCCACAAGATCACCACCGGCCGGAACCCTAGCTGCTATCGAACTTAACAACTCAAGAAGCGTGCCAACAAACAAACACCCGTTTTCTAACGGTTTGTATTGTTCCGTACACGCCATTGCCTATTGACTGGTCACCCATCCATCCAAATGCCCGATTCATAATCAGGCTCTGCAGGGAGGGTTCCTCTAAACAGGTTCCTGTTAGAATTTTGCGAGGTTCACTTCTAGCGCCATGCACCGAGCGAGCGCACCGGATTTAGCATCCAGCTTTTGGCTGCAGGCGTATTGTTGGGACTTACAAGCTGATCAGGATTTCGAGGCTAGATTTTGGACACTGCCGCTATTGCCGCTGCTGTTCTGTTTTCCACATTCATCTTGCTGAAGACCTGTTCAAGGTGCTTGTTGATGGTTCTAGGACTGCAGCTCATGATTTCCGCTATGTCGCGGTTGGCCTTGCCGCGGGTGACCCATAGCAAGACCTCTGCCTCTCTTTTTGTAAGGCCGAAGCTCTCCCTTAGCGTCGCAATTGGGTGATCGGTGTCCTCACTAGAATGCTGAATGCTCAACTCAATGAGGAACTCATCGCGCTCAACGGTGCCGAGGAGTTTTGCAATCAGCGTCTTCCCGCTGATGCCCTCGATTGTTGCTGTGGTGCCCTCAAGTACACCAGCTGAAATCAACATATCGCTGAGGCCGGATATTTCCGAGCCGGCAGCAATTGCCTGACCTGGCAGCAGCTGTCTCAGAAGCTCATCCGCAGGGGCATTCCACCACGATGGGATGCCGTTGGCCGAAACAGCCAATAGTGGCGATCCTGTGAAATCCAGAGCGTGCCGAGTGGATTTGGCCATCCGAGACTGCGCAATGTGCGACAGGAGTCTGGCGGTTAGCTCTTCAATACGAAATGGCTTGGTGATGTAGTCAATACCACCTGCCGTGAAGCCACGAACGATGTTTTCTGTATCCTTGAGGCCGGTCATGAAGATCAGTGGAATACCGGCCCATTCTGGATTCTGCTTGATCTGCCGACACGTCTCAAAACCATCAAGACCCGGCATGACCGCATCCATCAGAATGCCGTCAGGCACAATCCTGCTGAGAATGGCGAGGGCGGCGGTTCCGCTCGGCGCTACCAAGGCCGAAATGCCCGCGCCTTCGAGGACGTCACTCAG
Source organism: Pyruvatibacter sp. HU-CL02332 (assembly GCF_040362765.1). NCBI lineage: Bacteria > Pseudomonadati > Pseudomonadota > Alphaproteobacteria > Hyphomicrobiales > Parvibaculaceae > Pyruvatibacter > Pyruvatibacter sp. HU-CL02332. Next base: position 980,053 of record NZ_BAABWK010000002.1, on the reverse strand, counting down.
AAGACTCAGTGAATCAGTGTCGTCATCAACAACGAGAAAAACAGGGCGATCATCGGGACTGCTAATCATTTGCGATCAGCTTCTCGAGTTCAATTTGAAGCGTTTCAAAGTCACAACTTTCCGCGATCACGCGCATCTGATTGAGAGACATGTCAGCTTCCGGATGGCGTGCTGATATAGCATCGAGCGCGTCCAATATGCCCCTCGCGTGGCCTATTTTTGCCAGTTCCAACAGACGTTCGATGTCATCTGCCGGGATGACTCTCGTTGCTACTGGGGCAATTGCTTCAGGTTCTGCCTCATCATCTCCGGGAGGAGGTTGATAGATCCACTTGAAGCCGAAGATGGACTTAAGTTGATTCATCAAGGTCGGCAAGTGCACCGGTTTCATCAAATAGGCATTGTGGAATTCAGATTCCTCCGCCCGCTTGGGATCATTTCGTGCATTGGCCGAGACCATGATGATCTTGATGTTCGGATCCGCGTTCTTGCGCAACTCTCTCGCGACCGTCCAACCATCGATGCCGGGCAGCGAGATATCGAGTAAAACAGCGTCTGGACTGCATGTGCTGGCGGTAACGATGCAGCCTTCGCCGCTATCCTCTGTAAGAACAAACAGTCCGGCCTGGCTAAGGGCGTCGCGCATAAAATCAAGGTGGTGGGTGTCGTCATCTACAATCAGGATGGTCCGACGAGGGCCTTCATACCCAACAATTGGCGTCCGGACTTTCGTCTCAGCCTTTGTGGGGTGGGTCACCGCCGGCAGGAAAATCCGTATGGTGAAGCAACTTCCGGTACCGGGTTGACTAGTAACGGTAATCTCGCCGCCCATTGCCTCGACAAGCAACTTGGTAATCGTCAGTCCAAGACCTGACCCCTTCGTTGCTGGTCGCTGAGGCGACTCCAGACGCTCAAAGGGTACAAAAATGCGCTCAAGGTCTTCGTTAACGATGCCAACACCGGTATCGATGATGTCGAAGCGAGCCACTTCACCGGAGTAACTCAATCGCAGTGTCACACTGCCAGTGTGGGTGTATCGAATGGCATTGGATACCAGATTGATCAGCACCTGCCGAAGTCGTTTTTCATCCACGCGTACGATCCGCGCCATGTGCTCGGGCTGCTCAAAAATGAAGGAGAGGCCTTTGTCGCGCGCCTGCAACGTGAACATATCCACCAGTTGATCCAGAAACTCGCGGATCGGAACTTCATCGCTGTAGGTTTTGAATTTTCCCGCTTCGATCATGGAAATATCGAGCAAGCCATCGACTAGGCTTGAAAGATGCGCGCCACTACGTCGGATGACGCTCAATCCATGCTCCAGCTCTCGAGGCAGATCGGGTTTTGTTTCTAGAAGCTGCGCATACCCCAGTATCGCATTCAGTGGCGTTCTTAGCTCATGGCTGGTGCCTTGAACGTATTTTGTCTTCGCTTCATTGCGGGCCTCGGCAAGTTCCTTGGCGAGCTGCAGTTCAGCGTCAGTCTCGCGACGAGCCCTGATTTCTTTGTAGAGAAGCTCTGTTTGAGCCTGGCTTTCCAGCCGCGTCGCCAGACTGCTTTCCTTTGCAAGAAGAAACGGCCAAATCGCGATCGCGATGACGAAGACGATAATGAAGAAACAGGCAATAAGGGTCGCTTCGATAGTGTCCCTGTCCAGACCCGGTGAGTCGAGCAGATGCAGGTATGCGAGGCTGAGCAGCATGGCAGCGAGAGCGACGCCGATGGCCAGTGCGCCCAGATACTTCAGCAGGCGCGCGTTCAATATGTTGCCGGTGAATTGGGCGAGGTAACGCGACATACGAAGTAGAATAGTAGATTCAGGCCGCGTATCGCCATCGTCTTTACATGCGTCGTGGCATCTTGCATCCAGCCCACAGCATAGCGAGCATATGGGCGCTGCATAAACAGGGCAGGACGCCATGTCCTGAGACTCAAATGCATTTTGACAGATGCAGCACTCAGTTTCTTCACCAGGGCCTGCGACCTCTATGACAGGGCGAGCGAGATAGTATTTTCCCTTGGTCAGCCATGCGATGAGTGGCACCAGAAAGAAAGGTATGAGCAGTGACGCGAAGGTCGCGTAAGGCCGGTTTTCTATGCCTGCAATCCCGGCATAAATGCCAATGCCGATGACGGAGGCGATGGTCATGCTCACCGGACCAACCGGGTTGAAGTTGGGTAGGTATGCCCTCCTGAACTCGATCTTCTTTGGCGAAAGTCCAAGCGGTTTGTTGATCGCAAGGTCTGCGGCCACGGTTGCCATCCACGCCAGGGGAATATTGGCGTACAGGCCCAATGTCCGTTCAAATGTCTGGTAGATTCCAAGCTCCATGAGCATCAACGCCAATGAAACATTGAAGAACAGCCAAACAACGCGACCAGGGTGGCTGTGTGTAAGACGGGCGAAAAAGTTCGACCACGCGATAGACCCGGCATAGGCGTTGGTCACGTTTATCTTCAGTTGCGACAGGATGACGAACACAGCCGCAACGCCGATTGTGAAACCTGTGTCCCCGAATGCCTGAGTAAAAGCATACAGGTACATCTCGGTCGGCTGTCCTGCTTGTTCGAGCGAAAAGCCGATGTTGAGGAGAAGGACAGCGAAAAAAGATCCGAGCAGCATCTTGAGCACACCCGGGATAACCCAACCAGGTCCCGCGGCCACGACGGATGCCAACCAAGCCAGGCGGTTTTTGCGCGTCTGTTCCGGCATGAACCGCTGGTAGTCAACTTGTTCCGCATTCTGAGCGACGAGCGGAAAAATGAGACTGCACGCACTGCCGAACAAAAGAAGGTTGAAGGGCGCATCTGAATCACCAAGCTCGCCAGCAAAGACCGCCCAGTCGGCAAAGGCCAGCGCATCGGAATTCACCACCGAAATCACTGCAATAATCTGCAGACCGAGCCAAACGGGCTGCGTCCAGGTCTGGAATTTACTGAGGTACGTAAAGCCGTGAGTCACCAAGGGCAACACGACAAGGGCAGTCACGAGGTACCCCAGGTAAGTGGGCACGCCAAGCCACATCTCTAGCGCCAGCGCCATGATGGCGGCTTCTAGAGCAAAGAAGATGAAGGTAAATGACGCATAAATCAGTGATGTGATGGTCGAGCCGACATAGCCAAATCCGGCTCCGCGGGTGAGGAGATCAATGTCCAACCCATTGCGCGACGCATGATAACTCAGTGGCAACCCAAGCAGGAAGATAACCAGGCCAACCACCAGGATGGCGGTCACAGCGTTGGTAAAGCCATAGGCAAGCGTAATGGATGCACCAATCGCTTCCAGGACCAGAAACGAAACGGTCCCTAGGGCAGTGTTGGTGACCCGAAAAATGGATCCACCCCGGGCCTTTCGCGCGGTAAAGCGCAAGGCGAAGTCTTCCAGAGTCTCATTGACGACCCATTGGTTGTAGCTGCGCCTCTGGGGAACAACTTTCTGCTTTGGAATTGCCAATGACGCTGTCTTTCAAAGGACGTGATGTTGCGGCAGCGACATGATGCGGTGCCAGCCAAGTGTAGGACCTAACATCCACACTCCGCCTCAGATTTGTACCTGCATATCTGCGGGTCTCACATGAGCAAGTGCAAAAGCGCCACAGTGTGGACCGTTTACCATCCTCCACGCCTCCCAAGGGCGGAACATACGCACAATGACGTATTGTTGCGCCGCACCATGGATGTGAGCTTTGACGTGCGGGGCATGAACTGGCTTGAAAACAGGTGATTCCCCGGCCCGTTTTGACTCAATTCCTTGGGGGATTTCCATGACTAAACAGATCAGCAAACTTGGCGTCGCTCTCTGCAGCGGTGCACTTGGCGTAATGGCCGCAACATCATCAATGGCCGCCGATAAAGTGTCCGGCAACGTTGGTGTCAGCTACAACTCACACTTCATTTCATACGGCGCAGACGTTTGGGCCGGCGGCACCGAATTCTTCGGTGATCGCTCCACCACATTTGCCTTTGCAGACATAAGTGTTCAGGCAACTGATGAACTCAGCGTCTACACCGGCGTCTGGGCGGACATCAATGACAACGCCAACAGCGCGATTGGCGGCACGCTTCAGGAAGTCGATTTCTGGGTCGGTGCGGCATACACAATCGAGACCGTAACCGTTTCAGCGACGTACCAGTCCTGGGCATATGCGGGCGACATCGAAGAAATTCTCGATTTCGGCTTGTCCTATGATGACTCCGATCTGCTGGGCGCTTGGGCAATGAGCCCGTCGCTGACATGGCACATTCGTACAGCCGGCAACGGTGCTCAGGCTGAAGGTTCAGCTCTTGTGCTGGGCGTTTCCCCTGGTTTCGATCTGACGGAAACAGTTTCAGTCAGCATCCCGGCTGGCGTCGGGATCTTCCTTGACGATGATTTCCAGGGCGGCACTGAAGGTGGCTATGCCTACTCTTACCTTGGCGCATCCGTCGGTGTCCCACTCTCCTTTATCGCTGACGATTACGGCTCCTGGTCGATGAATTTCGATCTGGTCGGTTACACAACCGACAATGACGCCATTCCAGGCAACCCTGATGACACGTTCCTCACCGGTTCTGTCGGCATCTCGATGGCCTTTTAAGTCGCTCGGCCGTTTATCCAGTACAAGTATCGGAGTTTATCTATGAAGATTGTGAAAGGCGCGATTGCCGGCCTCGCATTGACGATGGCCTCAAGCGCTGCTTATGCAGAAGACCCAATCAAGGTTGGTATTCTGCATTCCCTGTCCGGCACTATGGCGATCAGTGAGACGACTCTCAAAGACGCCATGCTGATGCTGATCGAGCAGCAAAATGCCAAGGGCGGTGTCCTTGGTCGCCAGCTCGAACCAGTGGTGGTTGACCCTGCTTCCAACTGGCCTCTGTTCGCTGAAAAAATGCGCGGGCTTCTGTCCGAAGATGAAGTGTCTGTCGTCTTTGGCGCATGGACATCGGTATCTCGCAAATCCGTTCTCCCGGTGGTTGAGGAGCTGAACGGCATCCTTTTCTATCCAGTGCAGTACGAAGGTGAAGAGAGCTCCCGCAACGTGTTCTACACCGGCGCGGCTCCGAACCAGCAGGCAATCCCTGCGGTTGACTATCTCATGGAAGAAGAGAGCGTCGAACGTTGGGTTCTGGCCGGCACGGACTATGTGTATCCGCGTACGACCAACAAAATCCTTGAGGCGTATCTCAAGGACAAGGGTGTTGCTGAAGAAGATATCCTCATCAACTACACGCCATTTGGTCATTCTGACTGGCAGACGATTGTTTCTGACATTCGCGAGTTTGGGTCAGCCGGCAAAAAGACAGCCGTGGTTTCAACCATCAATGGCGATGCAAACGTACCTTTCTACAAGGAGTTGGCCAATCAGGGTATCAAGGCTGAAGACATCCCGGTGGTTGCATTCTCTGTGGGTGAAGAAGAGTTGGCAGGTCTTGATACAGGCCCGCTGGTCGGTCACCTCGCGGCTTGGAACTACTTCCAGTCCGTTGACTCTCCTGAGAACGCCGAGTTCATCTCGACATGGAAAGAGTTCACCGAGAACCCTGATCGCGTCAGCAATGACCCGATGGAAGCCCACTACATTGGTTTCAACATGTGGGTGAAGGCTGTGGAAGCAGCAGGCACTGCAGATGTTGATGCAGTAATTGCAGCCATGCCGGGTATCGAAGTGCCTAACCTCACAGGTGGTATGTCAGTGATGCTCCCAAACCATCACATCACGAAGCCAGTCCTCATCGGCGAAATTCAGGCTGACGGCCAGTTCGATGTTGTTTGGCAAACCGAAGGTCTCGTGCCGGGCGACGCATGGACGGATTTCCTTCCAGGTTCCAAGGACCTGAAGTCCGACTGGGTTGAGCTCAACTGCGGGAACTTCGACACCACGACAGAAAAGTGCCTTGGTCTTGCAGAAATGCACTGACGTAAAGGCATAGGCCAATCGAGGGTCGCTGTTCGTCGCTTTACCTGTTTCGCGCCGACAGCGACCCCTCTAAGCGGATGGCAGGCATGTCGCTAGATCCCTGACATGCTTGCCATTTCGTTTCCGTCCGTCGGCGGAATAAGATTCAACAATGGATGCCGGCACCAAAAATGAACATCTACCCAACTCGCCAGTGGGCGCACGTGATGCCAAGGCAGTTGATCATACTGCGAAGCGCCATGTTGTGGCTGGCCACCGTAGGAATTGCTGCAGCATTGACGCAGCCGGCTTTTAGCCAGGGCGCGCTGGGTGATCCTGTCGGAACAATCGACACTCCACTCCAAGAGACAGAAATCACCGGACCTCTGGAGTCTGAGCCCCAGCCGGTTCTTCCGCAGCTGTTGGACGAAATGCGTGTTGCAGGGTTTTCGAAGAAAGCTGAAATTGTTGCGCGCATAGCAGCCCTCGACCATCCAATGGGGTTGCCGATCCTCAAAGCGCTAGCCGAGGGAACACTGTTTGCCATCGCCGATGGTCCCATCGTGATTGCACTGGATGGGAAAGATGGTGAGATTAGATCAGCCTCAACAGGTGAAGTCCTGCAGGCTGTCCCTGGTGATCTCAAAAAAGTACGCGTGAACAACAAATTGCGACGTGTACTCCGTGATCTGATCGCCCGGATATCGCTGACTTCAGGAGACCCAGATATCCGCCTGGCGGCTGCCGAGAACGCCTTTACAGGCGCAAATCCTGAGACCCTGCCATTTATCGAAGAAGCGATCGCGGCTGAACAGGATCCAAAGATTGCCAACGCGCTCCAACAAGCGCGAGCAGTCATGATTTTGGCCAGCCCACCAGAAGATCCAGCTGCAGTTATGGATGCCATGGCTGTACTCAAAGACCGCGGCGATCGCACGGCACTCGACTCTCTGTTGCGCCTTGGCCCACAAGACGATCCGACAATGGAAACGGCAAGGCTCGAGGCCATTGAGGCTATAGAGCGGACACTGTCGTACTGGCAGTTGGCGCAGGATGTGTACTTCGGCATTTCTCTTGGCTCGGTTCTGCTCCTGGCAGCTTTTGGTTTGGCCGTTACTTTTGGTGTGATGGGCGTCATCAATATGGCCCATGGCGAAATGATCATGCTGGGGGCGTACACCGCCTTTGTTGTTCAGCAGGTGTTGATGTCGGTTGCGCCCGGTTTGCTTGAAATATCGTTGCTTCTCGCAATCCCCGCAGCCTTCATCGTATCCGGCTCCGCAGGCATGCTAATCGAGCGGACTATTATCCGGTTTCTGTATGGCCGCCCATTGGAAACGCTGCTGGCGACTTGGGGCCTGTCCTTGATCTTGCAGCAGCTCATTCGCAGCATTTTTGGTCCGACCAACAAACCGGTCCAGGCGCCGAGCTGGATGTCCGGCTCATTCGAAGTGGGTCAGCTGACGATCACGGAATCGCGTCTTTGGATCATTGTCTTTTCTCTCATCGTGATGGGAGTGCTTTTGACCTTCATCCGGCGTACGCGATTTGGCTCTCAGATGCGTGCGGTCACTCAAAACCGGCAAATGGCTGAATCCATGGGCGTCAAAACCAGTTGGGTGGACGCACTAACCTTCGGCCTTGGCTCCGGCGTTGCGGGCATAGCCGGCGTTGCCCTGTCGCAAATCGACAATGTCAGCCCCAACCTGGGTCAGGCCTATATCATCGACAGTTTCATGGTGGTTGTGTTTGGGGGCGTGGGCAATTTGTGGGGCACATTCGTTGGGGCGATGTCCCTCGGAGTAGCAAACAAATTGTTTGAGCCTTTCGCCGGCGCGGTTGCAGCCAAGATATTGATCCTGATCTTTATCATCCTGTTTATCCAGTGGCGTCCTCGAGGGCTCTTCGCACTTAAGGGACGGTTTGTGGACTCATGATCATTCGCAGACTCAGCGGTATCTCCTGGGGCCTTGCAAGTGGCGTCTACATCGCGCTCCTGATTGCTTGCATTCTGGTTCCACTGTGCAACCTGCTCGTACCGGAAGATTCAATCTTCCATCTCTCCACTTACTCCGTCACTTTGATCGGCAAGTATCTTTGCTATGCTTTGCTGGCTTTGGCTCTCGACCTAGTGTGGGGCTACTGCGGAATTTTGTCCCTGGGACACGGAGCCTTTTTCGCGCTCGGTGGCTACGCCATGGGGATGTACCTCATGCGGATGATCGGGCCACGTGGGGTGTATGGCGATCCAATTCTTCCTGACTTCATGGTGTTCCTGAATTGGCAGGAGCTGCCATGGTACTGGCAGGGCTTCGATATATTCCCGTTTGCCATGCTGATGGTACTGTTTGTGCCGGGGTTGCTCGCCTTCGCGTTTGGCGTTTTCGCTTTCCGCGCGCGGGTGACGGGCGTTTATCTGTCGATCATCACGCAAGCGATGACATTTGCGCTTCTTCTCGCATTCTTCCGCAACGAACTTGGCCTTGGCGGCAACAATGGCCTGACGGATTTCAAGGAAATCCTCGGATTTGACATACAGTCCGACGGAACGCGCGTGGGGCTATTCATCGCAACAGCCGCGGCTCTTGCTGCTTGCCTGACTATCTGCAGGGCCATTGTGAACTCCCAGGCTGGTAAGGTGTTGCTGGCGGTGCGCGACGCTGAAAGCCGCACGCGCTTTCTTGGTTACAGCGCTGAAAACTACAAACTGTTCGTATGGGTGGTCTCTGCATGTATGGCGGGCGTAGCTGGCGCCTTGTACGTACCGCAGGTGGGTATCATCAACCCAAGTGAATTCTCGCCGGCCAATTCAATTGAAGCCGTAATCTGGGTTGCTGTCGGTGGCCGGGGCACATTGGTGGGGCCCATTATCGGTGCGATTGTTGTCAACGGTTTCAAGACCTGGTTCACCGGGGCAATGCCTGAGATTTGGTTGTTCGCTCTTGGTGCTCTCTTCATCCTGGTCACATTGTTTTTGCCGCACGGTATTGTCGGCGCTGCGAGATCTTTCTTCCCCGCGCGCAATGCAAAGGCCCATGGGGCAACTGAGGTCAGGGATACAGAAGACGGTGACCAGGATGTTGTGGAAACCAAGCAAGCACCGGGAGCAGGTGCATGACAACATCCACCACCCCGCATCTCCTCAATCTTGATGCCATTAGTGTGAGCTTTGACGGGTTCAAGGCCCTCAATGATCTGTCGCTGGCAATCGCCGAGGGCGAAATGCGCGCCATCATCGGTCCAAATGGTGCCGGCAAGACAACTATGATGGATGTTATCACCGGCAAGACCCGGCCCGATTCCGGAACCGCCTACTTCAAGGATCGTCATGACCTGACCGGGTTGAGTGAATCGCAGATTGCGAACCTCGGCGTAGGTCGCAAGTTTCAAAAACCAACGGTCTTTGACTGCCACACCGTCTTTGACAATCTGCTGCTCGCCCTTAAAGACCGGCGGGACGTGATCTCACGCCTTTTCGCAAGACCCACTGTGGAAAAGCGGGAACGGATTTCAGAGATCCTGGAGACCACCCATCTTAAGGATGTCGGACAGGTCATGGCATCTGAGCTATCCCACGGTCAAAAACAGTGGCTGGAGATCGGGATGCTTCTGGCACAGGACCCCGCGTTACTGCTGGTGGATGAGCCGGTCGCTGGGATGACCGACGCCGAGACGGCCCAGACGGCTCAGTTGCTGCGAAAGATAAATGAGACACGCACCGTCGTGGTCGTGGAGCACGACATGACGTTTGTTCGTGATCTCGACGTGCGCGTGACCGTGCTGCACGAAGGGTCTGTGCTGGCGGAAGGCTCGCTCGATCATGTCAGCTCCGATGAGCGCGTCATTGAAGTTTATCTGGGGAGATAAATTGCTCAACATCAGCAGACTCAATCTCAGTTATGGCGCTGCCCAAATTCTTTGGGATGTGGACCTTTCTGCCGAAGCGGGCAAAGTAACCTGCGTCATGGGGCGCAACGGCGTGGGAAAAACCACTCTTCTGCGCGGCATTGTCGGACAACAGCGCGTCAAGAGCGGCACCATTACGCTAAGGGGAAAGAAGATATCCAATGCAACAGCGTCTGCACGGGCCAGAATGGGGATCGCCTATGTGCCGCAGGGACGGGAGATATTTCCGTTGCTTACGGTCAAAGAAAATCTCGAGATTGCGTTTGCCACAGGCAGAAACACCACTGTCTCGGAGGATGTCTTTGAGCTGTTCCCCGTTCTAAAAAGCATGTTGTCGCGTCGTGGCGGTGACTTGTCTGGCGGCCAGCAACAGCAATTGGCTATTGCTCGCGCCATGGTTATGGGGCCGGATGTCATGGTGTTGGACGAACCAACCGAGGGTATTCAGCCTTCCGTCATCAAGGATATCGGCCGCGCGATTACCTATCTGCGTGATGAGCAGAACATGGCTATCCTTCTCGTTGAGCAATATTTTGATTTTGCCCAAGAGCTAGCCGACACTTTCATAGTCCTGGACAGAGGGCGCGTGGTCGCGTCCGGTGTGCAGGATGATATGGGGACAGAAAGTGTACGAAAACTCCTCACTGTATGAGCCGACAGGAGACGATCCCGAGAGCGGCACCGCAACGCGGTCCTTGCCTCCGGTAGCCGAGGATGCTGGTGGGGAAACTCGTCTTCAGGCGCAGTTCCAGCGATGCAAGGGCGAAGGCGTCTTAAAGTGCCGGTTGGATGGCACCTCGACGGTACCTTCAGACATTTACCAAAGCGGCTCGCTCAAGATCCGTTTTCCCAATGCGCGCGACGGCGCCCCGCTGGAAGCTGTGATGATCAATCTCGGTGGCGGGCTCACGGGTGGTGACAAGCTCAGCTTTGCCGCTTTTGTTCAACCAGGAGCGGAAGCTGTTCTCACCACGCAGGCGTGCGAAAAGATTTATCGATCCCTTGGCACTCCCGCTGTGGTCAATGTCACGCTGGACGTCAGCGACGGCGCAGCCCTTGAGTGGCTGGGTCAGCCAACAATCGTTTTTGACGGGGGGCATTTGCGTCGGCGGACCAGTGTTGCGCTGTCGGGCACGGCGACGTTTCTTGGGATCGAGGCTTTCATTTTTGGTCGCGAAGCGATGGGAGAAAGCGTCCAACGTGGCGATCTGACAGATTGTTGGGAAATCCGTCGCGATGGTGATCTCATCCATACGGACACCTTTGCTGTTGCAGGCAATGTGTCTCAGACACTGGGCCACCCGGCAGCTCTTGGGCCCAATCGTGCAATGGCGACTTTACGCTATGTCGCAACCGATGCAGAAGCCCGGCTCGAAGAGCTGCGCGACTTGTTGTCCGACTTTCCAGGCCGGGCCGCCGCAAGCGCCTGGAACGGTATGCTGATCGCGCGATTTGCTGCCAGAGACGGATATGACCTGACAAAAGGGATTCATCACGTGCTCGATCGGTTCCGGAACACGAGAATGCCAGCGGTCTGGTCTATCTGAGGAAGAGAAGGAAACGATGAACCTAACGCCACGAGAAAAAGACAAACTCCTGATCGCAATGGCAGCCCAGGTGGCCGAGCGGCGCCTCAAGCGCGGCGTGAAGTTGAATTACCCGGAGGCGGTGGCATTGATTTCTGACACTGTTGTTGAGGGTGCCCGCGACGGGCGCAGTGTCGCAGACCTCATGGAGGCCGGAGCGCATGTGCTGTCGAAGGATCAAGTGATGGAGGGCATCGCTGACATGCTCCATGACATTCAGGTCGAGGCGACATTCCCTGACGGCGTCAAACTCGTAACCGTTCACAAACCCATTCGCTAACGATTCCGGCTTTAAGCCAGTAGCCAAACGAGGAAGCAGATAGATGTCACATCGCATCAGATTTCGAACTCTTGGAACAACGCTCGGAACCGCCGCACTGTGTGCCGCCACCACCAGCGCCTTGGCACATGTGGGAGCCACACCCCACGCGCATCCCCACGGCGTTTCTGATGGAAATTTCGCCATCGAGGTCGTTGTTGGATTGATTATCGCCAGCACGGTTCTTGGGGCTGGTATCGGCATTGTGGCCGCACGCAATCAAGCCAAAAGAGATGATGTATGAAACCGGGCGAATGCATAGCCGCCGACAGGGACATTGTTCTCAATGATGGCAAACCAACAGTTGATCTGGTGGTAAAAAACTCAGGCGATCGGCCGATCCAGGTCGGATCCCACTATCATTTTTTTGAAACCAACAATGCATTGGTATTCGACCGGGACAAGGCACTGGGCATGCGGCTTGATATTGCGGCCGGATCAGCAGTGCGTTTCGAGCCGGGCCAGAAACGCGACGTCACGCTGGTGAATTTCGGAGGGCGTCGCCACATTTACGGCTTTCAGCAGAAAGTCATGGGGCCTGTGGAGGGCACATAATGGCGGTCAGATTTTCCGGGGCGCAATATGCAGACATGTTCGGTCCAACGACCGGAGACAGGGTGCGGCTTGCTGACACTGAGCTCTTTATCGAAGTTGAAAAAGACTTCACGACCTACGGAGACGAGGTCAAGTTCGGCGGCGGCAAAGTCATTCGCGACGGTATGGGGCAATCGCAACTTGGACGGTCCGAAGGTGCTGTAGATACAGTCGTCACAAATGCCGTTGTTGTCGATCACTGGGGCATTGTGAAAGCCGATGTGGGTTTGCGCAATGGGAAGATTGAACGCATCGGCAAGGCCGGTAACCCTGATACACAAGACAATGTCGATATTATTATTGGTCCGTCTACGGAGGTTATTGCCGGTGAGGGAAAAATTCTCACCGCTGGTGGCATAGACGCTCACATTCACTTCATCTGCCCACAGCAGATTGAAGAGTCCCTCATGTCAGGTGTCACCACCATGCTTGGTGGCGGCACTGGACCAGCAACCGGGACAAACGCTACCACCGCCACGCCAGGCGCATGGCATACGGGCCGCATGATTCAGGCCGCAGACGGGTTTCCGGTAAATCTCGGCTTTTCTGGCAAGGGAAATTCATCACTTCCATTAGCGCTGGAAGAGCAGATTCGGGGAGGCGCTTGTTCGCTAAAGCTCCATGAAGACTGGGGCACAACACCGGCGGCAATTGATTGCTGCCTGTCGGTCGCCGACCGCTTCGATATTCAGGTGATGATCCATACGGATACCTTGAATGAGAGTGGTTTTGTTGAAGATACCATTGCCGCCTTCAAGAACCGCACAATCCACGCTTATCACACCGAGGGGGCAGGGGGTGGCCACGCCCCGGACATCATCAAGGTCTGTGGCTTGCCGAACGTCATTCCATCCTCCACCAACCCCACGCGTCCGTTCACGATCAATACCCTTGATGAACATCTCGACATGCTCATGGTGTGTCATCACCTCGACCCGTCTATCCCTGAGGATATTGCCTTTGCGGAAAGCCGCATTCGGCGTGAGACGATTGCTGCCGAAGACATCCTCCATGACATGGGGGCATTCTCAATCATCTCGTCCGACAGTCAGGCCATGGGCCGTGTTGGCGAGGTATTGATCCGCACCTGGCAAACCGCTGACAAGATGAAGCGACAGCGTGGTGCGCTGCCTGAAGACAGTGCGACAAGCGACAATATGCGAGTGAAGCGCTACATCTCGAAATACACAATCAATCCGGCGCGCGCTCAGGGGCTTTCAAAACATGTCGGGTCAATTGAACCTGGAAAGAGAGCCGACCTCGTCTTGTGGGACCCGGCTTTCTTCGGCGTCAAACCGGCGCTGGTTATTGTCGGCGGCACGATTGCAGCTGCGCCCATGGGCGATCCCAATGCATCAATTCCCACGCCCCAGCCGGTACACTACCGTCCGATGTTTGGATCATTCGCAAAGTCACGTCTTGAAAGCAGCGTGACATTTGTTTCCGGCGCAGCCATTGAGGATGGTCTGCAGGACCGCCTTGGTACGGCAAAGGGTATGGTCGCCGTTGAGAACACCCGCAGCGTCGGCAAGGCTGATATGGTCCACAATGATCTGATGCCCAATATCGATGTGGATCCTGAAACCTACGAGGTCCGGGTTGATGGTGATTTGATAACCTGCGAACCCGCCGAAGTCCTTCCCATGGCGCAACGCTACTTTTTGTTCTGAGGTAATGATGCTGCGTGGTTTGTCCGTTGTGTCTGATTGGGCCGGTGACATCGTTGACACGGTAGTGCTGAACTATGAGGACCGTCACCGTCGACGGATCACCCTTCACGGTGAGGGTGGGACGCGTTTTCTGCTCGATCTGTCAGCGGTGCCCAGTATTCGTGACGGAGACGCCATAGCACTGGCGGATGACAAAATGGTGCTGGTGCGCGCTGCGCCTGAGGCACTTATGACGATTACAGCCGAAAACCCGGTACATCTTGCGCGGATAGCCTGGCACGTCGGCAATCGCCATCTGGCTGCCGAAATTTTCGAAGGCGGCCTCAGGATCCGCAGCGATCACGTGATTGCAAAGATGATTGAGGGGCTGGGCGGGAAGGTGACCGAGATATTGGCACCCTTCAATCCTGAAGGCGGGGCCTATGGCGGCAATGTGCCTTTGCAGGGTCACAGTCACGGACATGATCACAGTCACGGTGAAACCCATGCACATGACCATGTCCATGAAACTGGTCAGGATTGATCTCCATGCATCGTGCTGACCTTTACAAATTAATGGCTTGGCTATCGCCCGCCTATCCGGTTGGCGCGTTTACATATTCCCATGGCATTGAATGGCTGGTGGAAGAAGGCAGCATTTGTGATGCAACGGATCTGGTCGATTGGATCGGGTTTCTGGTGCGCCATGGCAGCTGCCGAAACGACACGATCCTGTTCACGGCAGCTTATGCAGCCACGAAGGCACAGGACCTCGAAAGCCTTCATCGCATTACAACCCTTGCGGCGTCTCTGACAGCCAGCCGCGAGCGGGCTCTCGAGACATTGTCGCAAGGGGATGCCTTTTCAAAGATCACCAAGGACACATGGCAAAGCACCACGCTTGAACAGCTCCATGAGGACGGATGCGCCACCATTGCCTATCCTGTGGCGGTCGCCATTGCAGCCTGCGACCACGGGATAGATGTGGCTCCGGCGACGGATGCCTACATTCACGGTTTTGTGGCCAATCTGGTTTCCGCAGGGGTCCGGCTGATCCCGCTTGGACATACAGACGGCCAAAAGGCGATGATCGCCCTTCAGTCTGATGTGGAGGATGCGGCGCATAATGCCTTGGGAATGACATTGGACGATCTTGGTTCGAGCGCTTTTCTTGCGGACATTGCGGCCATGAAACACGAAACTCAGTACACGAGGCTATATAGAACATGAGTACATCCCCAAACGGACCCTTGCGTGTTGGCATTGGCGGGCCTGTTGGCTCCGGCAAGACGGCGTTGATGGAAAATCTGTGCAAGATATTTCGTGATGACTACGATATCTGCGCCATCACCAACGACATCTATACCCATGAGGACGCAAAGATACTGATGCGTGCCGGGGCTCTGCCGGAAGAACGCATTTTGGGTGTCGAGACCGGCGGGTGTCCGCATACGGCTATCCGCGAAGATGCTTCGATAAACTTGGCTGCAGTGTCACAGATGCAGTCTAAGTTTCCTAAGCTGGATCTCATTCTGATTGAATCTGGCGGTGACAATCTCGCGGCTACCTTCAGCCCGGAACTCGCTGATATCACTATCTATGTCATTGATGTATCCGGCGGTCAGAAAATCCCGAGCAAGGGTGGTCCTGGTATCACGCGTTCTGACCTGCTGATTGTGAATAAGAAAGACCTGGCACCACATGTAGGTGCGTCACTTGAAGTGATGGAGACTGACACAATTCGTATGCGATCCGGCAGGCCATACATTTTTACGAACCTCAAAGCAGGTGAGGGCGCGGCGTACATCGCAAATTTCATTATCGAGACGGGCGGGCTTGCCGCCTAGGCAGCAAGCTTTAAGACAAGTCTGCTTTGCATGCTGTGAGCTGACCCCCCACTCGCAATTGGGTGCGCCGACATCAGCCGACCCGGACGCTAGAACTCAACGCGTATTGCCGCAGTGACTGAGTCCTCGCGATAGTCGTCCTGGAACTCACCGTCATAGAGCAATCGCACAGAGAACACGTCTGTGAACTCATAGGTGAAGCCTGCGCCGACGGCGTAGGAGAAGTCATCGCGCTCGGTTGGCGTTGAGACGAACTGCCCGCCACCAACAACAGAGCCGGTGATCGGCTGGCTCGGGTCCGCCAGCTCCTGCAGACCGCGTATGTAGCCTTCCGGCAGGAAGCGGCTGCCATTGTCATATTCAAACGTGTAGCGCGCGCCGACACCGGCCACGGCCCGAACGGAGGTGATGTTCTGACTGTTGACGGTCGTGGCGACCGGGCCCGCCTCGGTATAGCCGTCAAGCCACAGCTTGTTGGCCCGCAGTCCCACATGCGGCGTGATATCAAGAGCGCCGTCATCAAACTGGAAAATGCGGCCGGCTTCGACACGGCTCATCAGTTGCGTGCCATTGAAGCTTGCGGTGTGCAGAGCACCTGCAGCGGTTCGCTGGCTTTTGTATGTGTTATGGCCATAGCCAACCGTACCGTTGACGTACCAGTCTTTCGGCCGCCAGGACGCATAGGCGAGCACACCCAGCCCTTCAATCTGCTGGCCCGAGTTTGGATTGGTGCCGTTTTCATCTACGTCTGTGTCTGAGTAGAAAGCTGCAAGGCCAAAGCGCATCTCTGGCGTGATGTCCCCATCAATGCCGACCGACACCGCATAGGTGTTTGAGTCAAAGCCATTGACGCCCGAGGGCGTGAACTCAGCAAAGCTGCCGCCCACGCGCCCCCAAAGGGCAAGGTTCAAGTCAGTGCCCAGGAACAGTTCACCTGCCGCGACGCCCGTCTGGCCATTGCCCTGGCCGCTATCCACCACATTGAAGCCGCCGCCTGAAAGGCGTTCCATGATCAGGTCGATGACCATGTCCGTAGAGACAACGCTGGCACTGCCTGTTGATCCGGACTCGGAGGGCAGGGTGTCCTGCACCAGCTGCGCCAGCCGCTCTTCCTGTTCTGCAACCGGGAACTGGGCGAGATATTGCACGATCGGGTTGTCGGTAGGGGCGGTGTCGATGAATTCGTCGATGGCAGCGGCGATGTTGCGGGCGTTGTTCGTGCCGCGATTGTTCTCGCTGGCCGGTACGGCGCGTACGCCGCGCTGCGGGATCAGGAACAGGTCATTGCCGACCACGCTCTTGGTGAAGTTCACCAGCGCCGAGTTGTCGTAGACCCGTGCGCCATTGTCTGTCAGCGTCGTCGTGGCATTGGCCACCTTGATGCCCTGGCCGTCCGTCAATTCGATGCCGCGCGTCAGGTCGGCGTAAATCTCGGAGCCGGCATTGAAGGTGATGTTGTTGGCCTGCAGGTAGCCGGCACTGTTCTGGCCGGCGATCCCGACCCGGAATCGGCCCTTGTCGTTGAACGTCACATCACCGGTAAAATTCAAACGGCCACCAGCTGGAACGTCGACGGTGCCGCGGCGCGTGCCAAACCCCTGTGCGGTCAGGTTGCTGCCCCGGAACGTGGATGTCCCTGAGACGCGCAATGTGCCCCCGGTATTAACTTGCATGGTGCCTGTCCCGGTCGGTCCTGCGCGGCCGCCGACACCGCGGAAATCGGTGACGCCGCTGCTGAAGTTGATAACGTCAAAGCCTTCAAACGCATTACTTTCATTGCCGACGGTGAGCAGCAAAGTGTCGGTCTGCTCGAAGTTCAGCAAGTCAACATTCCCGCCCGGATCAATGAAGGCACCATTGATGATGTTGCCAGTGCCACGTACATAGACCGTGTCGCGGTTGGACCCGGTACGCGTCGCGGTACTGCCCGCGCCAACCGTGCCGCCATTGAGAAAGATCCCGGCACTTACATTGTTGTCGCCGACGATCGACCCGTTAATGGTGCCGCCATTATTATTGACGACGAATGTGTTTGGCAGGACAACACGCACCGGACGACCGAACCGGTTGTAGGACGTTACATTGCCGTTGAGCGTGCCGGCATTGGTGACCGTTGCCTGGCCACCATTGTAAGTCTTGGTGCCGGCGTCGTACGTATTGGTTGCTACCGCAGCGATGGATCCACTGCCGCCGGTCACCACGCCGGAGGCCGTGTTGATGATGTTCACTATCGGGCCAGTGCCATATATGCCGCCGCCATTGGCTGCGGCCGCTGTCACGGTGCCGGAATTGGTGATGTTGGTCGTCGCGGCCGTGGATGACCGGCCGAACAAGCCTGCCATGTAGGCACCACTGGTGGTGACGGTGCCGGTGTTGGTCACATTCACGGTGGCGCCGCGTGCGCCGACACCGATGCCAGGACCGTCGCCCGTCAGGTTGATCGTCCCCGCATTGCTTGCGGTCGCCGTCCCTATGGCCGAGGCATAAACGCCGACCGGGTTGGTCACAGCGCCCTGGATCGTCCCGTAGTTGCGTGCCGTAGACGTGTCGCCGGTGGCATACATACCGTTGGCATATGCCCCGTTCACATTGACTGTGCCGCCCGCCTGGTTGATCGAGGTCGCGATGCCACCGGTTGATACCGACGCGACACCGGCTGGCCGTATCCCCATCGTCGGACCGCTGCCGATAACGCTGATCGTCCCGGTATTGTAAGCCTTGGCTGTTTCGGTGGTGTTGGTGATGATGCCGTGCTGGCTGGCGAAACTGGTCCCGTCTTGACCGGTTGTGATCTGGCCGTTGTTGGTGACCGTTCCCCGGCTGCCCATCGTAAGTCTGACACCGGCGTTCGAATACAACCCCGTTCCCACCCTTCCCGAGGTGTCCTGAACGAAGGTATTGTCGGCGGTGACATTGAAGTCTGTGCCGATGAGGTTCTGGGTTGCATCGCCCGCATTGCCGGAGCAGGTCACGGTCGTGCCGACAGTGTTACACGCCGCTGCCTGTGCATTGGCCTGCGAGGTGCCCAGCATGCCGACGGCCAGGAGCGAGGTCGATGACAGCAGTGCCGCAGACAAAATGCGCCTGGCTCCGTTGGACAGGCTGCTATCACCGGAGTTGGTATGCGCTGCGGAGTAGTAGGCATACGCCGACTGGTGCAGGCGGTCAGTGACCCGCGTTTCAGCGGCGGTAATCTGCGACTTGTCCTGCGTACCGCGTTTCATCAACCACCCCTGTGCCGTGTGCCATGTCTGGCAAACTCAACTAAAGCGTGCGGCGGCAACCCCGACCGCGCACAAACAGGGTGAGTCATACGCAGGTATGTTAAGGAAGCTCAATCACCCGAAAGTATGAGTGAGCACGAAAAACGGCGGAATACGGACGAAAAATAGTTGTGCATTTCGGCGGTTTGGTTAATCCGGGAAGGCCCGTGCCCGGTCGTTTGGGTCCCAGTCCTCGATCGTAATCATCGTCCTGATGAGCGGGTCGAGCATGCCCAGCGCCATGGGCGTTTTCACACCCGGCAGGACGAACACGTCAAACAGTTCCCGGATCTCACCTTCAAAGCGGATCCACTCAACGATGTCGCCGGATTGAGTGTCGACAATCAGCACGCCACACCACGGATCCGCATCCCGCTTCTCAAGCGCCGCATCCAGCGCCAGGCCTGAGAAACTGCCATCGCGCGGCAGCGATAGACCAACAAACGCAAAGCGCCCGTGAAACGCCAGGCCGCGCAGGAATCCCGGCAGAAAAGCGACCGTGGTAAGCGCACCACTTGCCTCGTCCACAGTGCAAAGTTCGCCATGCCCTGAGTTGAGGACCCATAGCTTGCCGTCATGCAGCCGTGGCGAATGCGGCATGGAGAGCTTCTGGGTCACAAACTCGTTGCTGGCCACATCAATGATACAGCCCCCCTCGGCACGGCGATCCCGCCAGCCATTGATGATGTCGCTCTTGCACACAGCTGTCACATATTTTGGCTCACCGTTACTCATGGCCATGCCATTGAGGTGGCAACGGTCTTCCGGCGCGAGGCGCGAGATAAAATGCGGCTTCCAGATCGGTTTGAAGCTGTGAGTCACGCTTGGCGTGGCCAGGCACGAGTATTTGGTATTTACGAATATGACGCGGCCATCCTTGTCGATGCCGATCTCGTGGGCATCAAGGTCCCCGGTTGTCTGAGCGTTGCGCGGCACGTAGTTGGCATCGAACTGGTCGATCATCTGCCCGGGGCCCAGAATGTTCTCCAGCCGCCATATCTGGAACAGGTCCGCCAGAAAAATCCGCTGGCTATCTGCCGCAACGCCCATGGCCCGGTTGAAAACCCGCTCGTGGAAGCTCACCACGTCGCCATCCTGATGGCCTATGAGGTAGAGGCGGCCGGACTGATAGGAGGTCAGCCCGAAACTCACCCCCTGCATTGCCAGCCATGAAGCCATGCCGCGCGAGCAGGAAATGGTTGTCTGAGGCTGGTTTGCAGCCTCCGCAGCAGCCGCCTCTGCATCGGACGGGTTCGTTGTTGGGGCGTCGGACATGGGCCTTGATCTGCGCCTTTGCGATAGGGAAGGGTCCCCAGTGGGGTGCAACAGATTTGCACAAATGTCGAGTTTCCACTGGACGTGGGGGCTTGCGTTCGCAAACACTGCCCACTGGACGAAGGATCAATAAACGAAATGCGTGCGGTCAAATCAATTGCTTTATCCATCGGCACAGCGATGCTTGCCGCATGCACAGCTGTGCCTGACCTCGACACAAGACGGGCGGCAGCGCTGGCGTCTGCGCCTGGCGCGCTGACTGAAATTATGATTCCCACACGGAGTTTTGACCTTGCAGCCTTTCTGCCGAGCGGATTTGCGCAGGCCGAGACGGAAAGTGTTCTTACCGTCTATATCGAGGGAGACGGATTGGCATGGATCACGCGTTCGCGCCCCTCAGATGATCCCACTCCCGCCACACCATTGGTGATGAGCCTGATGAGCTCTGACGGCCGCATGCCTGCAGCCTATCTCGCCCGGCCATGCCAGTATGTAGGGGCAGGAAGCCGGAACTGCGAAGCAACGTACTGGACCAACAGGCGCTTCGCCCCTGAGGTCGTTTCGTCCATGAATGAAGCGGTTTCCGCGTTGAAGGCCCGGTCGCCTGGAACGCGAACCATACGACTAATCGGTTTTTCAGGCGGCGGAGTCATAGCTGCCCTGATCGCAGCCCGCCGACAGGACGTGGCCGGTCTTGTCACCATTGCCGCCCCCATGGATATAAATGCCTTTACCAGGCATCACGGCGTATCAGGCCTGAGCGGGTCCCTTGATCCCGTTGCAGACAGGGCCATCCTTTCCGGTATCCCTCAAATTCATTTTGTTGGCGGGCAGGACACGGTCGTGCCTCAGTCGATCGTCGATAGTTATATTGGCTCCCTCGGTGCGACGCTGTGCGCTCGCCTCATCGTGGTCCCCGATGCGTCTCATGTTTCCGGGTGGCAGGTCATTGGTGCAACCATCCATGGGGCCGCCCCCAGGTGTGAGGCGGAAGCGGCATGACCAGAGACGCAGGGACTCAAGGCAATAGCGATCAGTCGGCGCAGACCGCCCTGCAACCTCAGGGCATCTTTCAAACGCCGCTCTGGATTCGCCGCGTGGTCGACTTCGAGGCGCGCAACGCGGAGATCATGTCGCATTTGCCGGCACTTCAGCAGCAGGATGGAGAGCAGCGCTCCAACATGGGGGGATGGCACAGCACGTCGCAACTTCATCTCGACGAAAGACTTGCGTCGATCCGCAAGATCATTGGCACCACATGTGTCCAGTGCGCCATTGCGATGGAATTCAATTTCGACGCCTACGATCTCGTCTTGAACGAAATGTGGATCAACGTGAACGGACCGGGCCACAGCAACAAGGCGCATATTCATGCCGGCTCTTTCCTGAGCGGGGCGTACTATGTTCAGGTACCGGAGAATTCCGGCAACATCGAGATTTATGATCCGGTGGTTGCCCGTGTCGCGTCTCCATATCCCGTCCGCACACAGTCGGTTTCAAACGCGAACTATGTCGCTCATAAGTGCGCAGCAGGTGATTTGGTCATTTTCCCCGGCTGGTTGCAGCATGGGGTGCAAATGAATGAAAGCGATGCTGACCGCATCTCTATTAGTTTCAATATGGTCCACAGGCCGCGAACTCATCAGTCAACGGAGTAACTGCCCATGTCATCCTCAGACCCCGAGACGACGCGGCCCTCTCTGGCAGACTTGTGGCGCGATTTGACCACGGCTCAAGCCGTCGTGTTGAGCGCCGCCGCTGTGATGTTATTCATTGGCGGTCTGTACCTGACATCACAGGCGCAGCGAAGGCAGGACCCGGAAAGAACTTCGCAGGTAAACTATCTACCAAACCCACAAGGTGGAATTTGGGTGCACACAGACGCCGACCTTTATCTGTGTCGCGCAGTTGGAGATGCACCGGGCCAGTGCTTCAGCATGGAAACGGACAAGCAACTCACCTTTACAGAGCTTGGCCTTCACTAACCAGCGCTCCGCCCCTCGGGTGGCAGCTAGTACGGCAACGGTCAGGACGATCGACGGAGATGCAGCGCTTCAAGGGTTCGCACAACTTGCTCCGGCAACGGGATCGAAGAGTCGGTCGCAGTAACGGCACCCATTTCCATGGCCGCGTCCAGATCCAGCGATTTGGCGAGTGACGTTGGAATGACCAGACCGCTGGGCATCTCCCGCTTCTGATCGCGGCCGTCTGCCCACCGCGCATAACCGTCCCTGACAATAGCCGCAGGCATGCCGCCGCTTACCGCCGCTTCAGCACCGTCCATCATGAATTGCATGGGGATAGTACGAGCAGCATCGGCCCGCCCTGCCAATTGCATGCCTTTGCCAGCGTCACCCACGAGACTGTGGAGGAGTAGAAAGGCATCGGTGTGTTCCGGCTTGCTTGAAACAAGCCGTGCGTCAATACCATGGAAGCTCAGAGCTTCCGCAAAGTGTTCGTAGGAGAGCGACCGGTTTGCGGACTCACTCGCCACGATGAACGCAAGGGGGCGACTAGAAGGGGACAACTTCAAGCTCGATATTGAACAACCCAACCATCCTCGTATCCTCTGTAAAGCCGTGGCGTGCCAGAAACTGCGCCAATGTTTCTGACCGTGCGTCGAAGAAATCGGACCATACACTGATCGGGTGTGGGTCATTCATACTGCTGGTTCCAATTTTGACAGTCGCTTTTTTTACGCGATAGCCAGTACCTGCCAGCACGCCCTCAGCATAGCGTGCGGAATGGGTCATCATGATCCAGCGAGACAGTTCCTCAGCGGGAACATCTGCCAGCGGCGTGTTGGGCATATGCAGTTTGCGCAGATACTCCAGTGTGGTGATGGTACGCACATTGGCAATGCCGGACATCACCGTTTTCTTGATGGCGCCGACACCTTCAGTCCCATACTGCACGCCAAGTTTATGCATCAGCCGCATGGTAAAGTACTGGATAGTCGGCACACCCCGCCCGGCATTGGGTACGGGAAGAATGTCATCAATCTTGCCTCGGACGAACCCCGGCGTAACCTCAAATTGCCCGTCGATGACCGGGCCCCTTGGCCTGGGCGTCATCTCCGCCTTGGCATAGGCCATCTTGAATGTCCCGTCAGACGGATCAAACGAACGAATGATCTCACCGGCTCTACGGTCCGGGTCATAGATCTTGTACCCACCATCCACGCCATCGATCTCCAGCTCAGACCGCCAACCGGCCTGCTCGAGCGCTTCGCTGATCTGACGGTCGGCGGGGTCAGCCTGTCTGAAGAAGTCCTCCCCAATTTCGCGAGGCCGACGTTTGTAGAGCGTCTCAACGGCCTTCTCGAAAGCCTCTGGCGAGAGACCCGGGTCTGACTCCAGAACTTCGCGCGCATAGCGGGCCTTGACCGGGTCGGCATTGTCCAGCAGCCGCGCAATTCGGCTGCCGGCTTCCTCCATAAGATCAAGAACATCCGTACGCGCGCGTGAGATCAGGCGGTCCGTCAGGGCACGACTTTCAGCGGAAAGACCCGCCTCCCATGCAAAGGCATCGTCTCCGCGACGGCCAGCGCTCTCCGCACTTTCAAGTACGGCATCATCGAGACGTGAGAGCACTCCGGAGCTGGCGAGGTCATCAAGATAGGCAAAGATGTCGTCGGCACTGTCAGTCAAGGCGTCAGGCAACTCATCGAACCGCACGCCGCGCGTTGGGCGAGCAAGACCCGCATCAATTTCAGGATCACTCCCTCGCAAATTTGGCGGCGCAGTTGGCGCCTCGCCGGCGGCTTGAGCGATACGCGCGCGCTCAAGTGTTTCTTCGAGTTCCTCCGCGACGGCTTTTGCGCGTGTGGGCACAGCGGAAGCGGCTTGCTCGATTTCAAGCCCTTCAGCCAGGGCTCGTCTGCCCCGCGCGATGCGGGTTATGCGCAGACCTTCTCCAAAAGCTTTATAGATATCCGGCACATCAACAAGGATGCCGATGGAGGCAAATGCCACTGTTGGAAACAGCTTGCCCATGACGCTGGCCCAACTGCGCTGACGTGACTCTGCTGTTTGCAGCCTTTGCATTCCGATGACGTCCGCAGCCGCGAACGCAAAATCATATTCGGCATCACGGCCAAGTTTGTCTGAAATTTCCGCATAGGTGGATGCCCCCACATCAATGACATCGACCGCAAACGTCGCCACGATTGCTGCGGATGATCCAGCCATGCCACCTACAATGGCGACGGGAATGGTGGCGATCGCAACCGCCATGGCGGCCTCCCGGCGGTCAGCCTCTCCCAGCTGCTCGCCGATACGTACGGTATCAGCCGCAAACTTCACCGTGTCCACGTGACCGCGCGCGCGATAGTCAGGCGCCCAATAGAGCGGCTTGTCCGCAGGAACCATGAGTTTGGTTTTCGCCAAGGCCGCAACTGCATCAAAGTCATGGCCGGTCAGCTTGAGGAGGTCCTCGACATGACACTCGTCTATCTCCCGTGCGTCCTTCGCCGTCTTGAACATCAGGTCGATGTATTTCCGCAGTGCCTCACGCGTGGCGCGCAGTGCCCACGCCTCGATATCACTGGTCCGCTTGTCATGGACGTCACCAATGGTGGACTTGTGGAATGACCAGTCGAACGTCGTAGGCTGGCCATCAATGCCGGTAACTTCAATGCGAGTAAGAGGTGACTGTCCTTGCAGGATGATCGGTTCCATGGCTCGGCGGAACGCAAGGATCTCCTCGTCCGACTCGATACGTGAGAAGCCCGTCCTGTTTCGATCCATCTGGCGGGCAAATGTATCCCGCATCAGCATCATCGCGGCATGCTGAGCAACCGTAACCTTGCTCTCGAACGATCCCGGTATCGGGAAGCGCGATCGACCTGAATTGATAAGCCACTCTGAAATCGTTGCAGCCTCAGACCGTTCCGTCACGACACGGTCGGCGTTCTCGACCCCAGCGCACGCAGCAGCTGCCGCCAGCCACTTGTTCCAGCTTCCACCGACCGCTGTATCTGTCGGCGTATTGAAGATCGTCGCCTGTGTCATTGCAGGTGGAATTGAAATAATTCCGGGTGACGAGATCATCGCAAAAACACGTGCACCCTGGCCGCCGTGAATGATGTGCGTTTTGGCACCGCCTTCACCGGCCTGAATGGACTTGTCCGCCGCAACACGGGGATCGTTACGTATGAATTCCGTTCTGTAGATACGTGGGTTTTCGGTGCTGCGGATCGCCGGAATACCCTCTCCATCGCCAATCAGCATGCCTTTCTTGGCACTGGTGCTCAGGGATGCTCCCGGGGCAACCGACGCGACCACGACGGGTATCTGGTCCACGGGCAGTTTGAATCTGGTTTCGATCTCTATTCGGAAAATTTCTCCCGTATAGAGAATGCCGGTAGGTTCGTGTCGATCGCCAAGCCGCTCCACCTTGCGGACGATGCGCATATTGGCGGTGTTGTCACCGAACTGAAGAAGCCATGCCGCTTCCGAGCCGCCATACTTGAACGTCTGCCAACCCGGAACGACCTTGTCATCTATGGTCGCCCGGAGAATGACAGCGTCGAGTTCGTCAACATTGCCGGCTTGAGACTCGTCCAGCCGGTCTTTCACGATCTTCCGGCCACGGACAAAATCATCCATGTTGTGATCGTCCTCGGCAACCTCGCGCCGGTAACCCTCGCGTGCAGCTTCGCGGGATTCATAATCAGACAGGCGGGCAATTTCATGGTAAGTGACGCCCGGAGAGCCACCTTCTATTTCTATAGAGCGGCTCCAGTCATGTGGCAGGTCTCGCCCAAACACAAACAGCGTGCGCATTTTTCCAAGGTCTTCAGCACCAGGGCGAAACGGGTAGCTGTAGTAGGGCAGGTTGGTCCCGTCGGAGAACATTTCCTTTGCCAGCTGGTCCTGTATTGGAACCACGCCAAAGACCTTGGGCTCATGGCGCTGCCAGGATTCACGACCAGACGCCCACCAGACGCCGTCGTCATCCTGCTCAAGCCCTCCGGCACGGCCTCGGCCATCTTGCGCCCGACCTAGGAATGGATGCACCCGGTAGCGCCAATAGCCGACGAGTGCTGTCTCGCTGGTCGGCTTAAGCCGGACCTCAACGAAATCCAGATCGGTCTCCGGCATAGGCGCAACCTGGGCTTCGACTTCCTCAGTGCCGCCCTTGAGCGTGATGCTTGTAATCTCTGGTGCATCGACGGCAATCATTTCATCGGGATAACCCTCACCGGTCTTGCGCGTGTCCTCAGGGCTTGGTCCCATGAACGTCAGGACCAGCTCATCGCCCTCAATGGCAGCGCTGTGTGCGGTTGTTGGTGTCTGTTGTCCGTTCTTCGGATCAACCAGAGTAATTGTGACGGTCTGACCATCGACCTTGGCCTCACCTGAGACGCCGCCCAGGTCATCATCCAGGTAGAAGATCTTCCAGCTGCCCTCGAGCAATTCCCAGGTGAGGTGTGTCGAGGTTTCCTCGCCAAAATCAAACCACTGAGCTGAGGCGCTGGGGAGATACAGCAGGAGAAAAGCCGCAACGGTCATCAGCCAGGTTGACCATGCAGGGCGAAAACTGTGGGGCAGGATCATTGCGAAGCCTCCGCACCCGCCACCGATGCTTCAGCGTGGGCCACGTCCCACATCAGGTAGAGGATATCGCTCCGCAATACTGTGCGGTCTTCCTCTGTGGGGTAAAGCAGAACGTCATGCGGGCGGTCACCGCCATAGTCAATTTCCAGATTGTAAACCTGGCGGGCCGCCGGCAGTTCCAGACGACCCTCCACGGCGAAGGGTGTTCCATAATCCAGATTTTCAGTCAGAGGTTCAAAGCCTCCAGATCCGTCCGGCTGAACAAAACTTGCTGCTATGTCCGGCGGGCCCGGAGCCCACACGTCTCCGTCATGACTCAGGGACCAGATCACATTATGAGTCTGTCGCTGATCCCGAATTCTACGGTGATCACCGTCCTCATTGACGTAGATGTCGTAGTGTTCCGATGTGATGTTGACGCGTCCGTCTAGTTTTTCCCCGTTGCCTGCTGAGTGGACGATCGTCCGGGCCCAGAAAAAGTCATCTAGTTGTTTGTGTGTGATCCGCTCGCGTTGCGGAAAGCCGGGGTTAAAGCTGTGCTTGGCCCGATACTCATTGCTGATGGTTGTTAAGCCGGAAAAGTATGGCTCGCTTGGAATTTCGCCCGGCTCCTCGGTAATGCCAAACACGGACATGTTCAGCATGACCAGCGTATCGGTTTCGAGCGGTGGCAGTTTGAGCTGTGTAGTTTTGTTGAAAAATGGCGTTCCTGCACGATCAACAAGACGCTCGCCATCATCGCGTGTAACTTCCCATTGATATTGTAGGCCATCTGGGAGCTGATCTTCGGATGTTGCCCAGTTTGTGTCCGGTGCCTTGTAGGGGCCAATCCACCATGCGATGCGCGCTACTTCATGCAACGCGGCCAGCAGGGGGTCGCGAAACTTGGCATGATATTCCTTTGGAACCCAGTCGCGCATGCTTGCTAGATTGTCCGGCAAATCAGCATCACTAATATCGAGGGTCATCTCATCTCGGATGTCGTCGTAGTCTTCTATTAGGGCTGCGACGCGGGCCATATCCTCAGGAACAAAACGCCATATGACGGCGCCGTATCTTCGGTGCGGCGCGTTTCCCATGTCGTCGAAGTCCGATGAACTCCACCTTGGCATACTGGCGGTTTGGGTTGAGGGTTCTTCAGCGGAGCTTGTCTGTGTAACCGTGAATGTAGCGCCTTCAAGGTGAACAACGCTGTCATTGGAAATCGGTTTTGTATTGAGAGGGTCATATCGCTTTTCAATGACCGCGTAGTGCTGCAAGCCCTGCAGCACACGGATAAGCATCTCCGCATCGTCGAACCGTAGCTTTGCATAGTCGATCTTGGATTGTGCCTCGTCGGCAATTGGCCCGTAAGACTCTTTGGTTTTGATGTCTTCTAGCCATTGCGCGATCCAGTGCTGCCAAAGAGCCAATTGCACAAGAATGCCATGCTCGCCGTACTGGTCTGCGCTGTCATATGTTGCCAGTCGGACCGAAACCGACGCAGGTCCGTAGTACCATTCATTATGTGTGTTGCTCCAGTAGCCATGTGCAGGGGATTCCGAGCGGTAAATGTCATGCCCCGCCCGGGTCTTGTGAATGGTCAAAACCCATGAATCTTCCGCATTAGGAAGAATTCGGTCATAGACTTCCGTCAGCCAATCTGTTCCAACGCGCTCCGGTTGGCTTGCTTCACTCCGATTCACATCACGTCGCGAAGGCAAAGATTCTGCATTCTCAGGTGGGGACGGGATATCAGTTATTTCAAGGTCCGGAAGCGCGATGTCGGGCGTCTCGAAGACCGGCATCTCAAATTCCGGAACTTCAAAGACGGGCGGGGCAAAAACTTCGGGCTCAAACACCGGCTGGTCGATGTTCTCTGGCGGCGAATCCTGGGCCAGGGCATGAGACGACAAAAGCAGAAGCGCTGCGCCGCAGATGACGCCCATGAAGCTGTGCTTGTTTCTCATAGCCGGCTTCCAGTCTGTCAAAGAGGCAGCGGACGCAAAAACGCGTTCTGCCTGCCTTTAGTCCAACTCATGTCACTCGTTGACGGAAACGATCTCCACTGAGTCAATCATCAGCATGATCTCACCTTCGGCTTGTTCGTACTTGCCGATGGTGAATGCCAGCTCACCAGGTGACCGTAGCGATGTCAGCGGGTCGGTTGTGAATACAATCGGCTCGCCGGTTTCTGTCTTGTCGCCGCGAAAGGCAGACACGTGATAGCTGCGCCCTCGCTTGTGTAGCGAGAGGCGAATGGGCTGCGTTTCGTTTTCTGCAAGTTCAGCGCGGAAGGGGCCTTCCTCCATGGCACCGCACCCGAACTGACTGCCGATGAACGGGACATTGAACTGGGTAAGTACACCTTTGGAAGACTTGAGATTTCCAAGGCCCGCGGAACTGCAGTTGCAGCAGCCGATGCTGGTGTAGACCTGGGAGGTCAGGAAATTCTGTGAGTCCGTATAGAGGCCAAACATGATGACATCCCGGCCGGTTTTAATTTCGCCGGTGAAAACCATGTTTGCGTCCCAGTCGCCATCGGGCAGGGGCCGTTTGAGAACCACAATGTTCTGTGCAGCTTCAACGCCGAAGCCGCCCACAGCACTGTTGATCATCAGCAGGCTGCCGTCTTCAACAAGATACGCGTCTTCGTTGGCGTTGTTGATGGCCCAGTCTTCGCCAAGGTCCGTGTCGAAGTCATCAAAGAAGTACTGGCTGGACGTCGGCTCAGCGACGGGCTCCGGTTCTGGCTCCGGCGTTGCTTCGACAACATCCACCACTTCAGCAAGTGCTACTTTGAGTTCGCTGGCGTTGGACGCGTTGTAGTAGGAGCCATTGCCCTTGTCAGCGATGCACTCCAGCTGTTCGCGTGCGGCGCTGTCCACGTCAAAACCAACGGCGTGCACTTTAGTGTCAACGCCTGCGCCAGCAAGTTCGGCGGCTACGGCGCATGGGTCGCCGTTGCAGGTCTCAATGCCGTCAGAAATCAGGATGACATTGTTGTTTGCATCGTTGGTCGCAAAGGTCTCCCCGGCGGCCTGAAGGGCGCCTGCTATGGGAGTCTTGCCAGTCGGTTTGAGGCCGTTGAGTTTCGCAATGAGGTCCGCCGGCGTTGCCGCACCAAGTCCTGCCAGAACCTCAATGTCATCACATGCCCCTTCCGACCTGTGGCCGTATGCGAGCAGTCCAATTGTTGTTCCATCGCTCACATTGCCAAGCAGGTCAGTCATGACCTCGCGGGCTGTCTCGATTTTGGGGGTGCCGTCAATCTGGCCCCACATGGAGTTGGATGCGTCCAGGATGTAGACCACATTCGTGGCAGCCGCGGCCGGGAGCGTTGTCACAACAGCTCCTACCGACAGGACAATTGCAGACAAGGTGGCGCGAAAACGCATCTTTCTCTCCCCGAAAAGACCTATGTTCGGCAGGAAAAGTCTCCCTACGGACAGCAATGCTATACCGAGTCTATGTACACGCGTATCATCAATTTTGATGATGTGGGCGAGCACGGCAAAAACATGACATTGTGCGTAACTGGCAAGACAACAGGGCGTAACTCAAAATGACAAAGCTCCAGGAAGCGCATGTAAAAGGCGCAAAACACCAGCCACTCCTTGAGCACACGATTGCAGATGCTCTGGCCCATGCCGTTGCCACCTGGCCTGAGCAGGACGCCGTAGTATCCGTCCACCAGAATGTGAGATGGACTTATGCGCAGCTCAAACAAAAGGCCGAAGCTTTTGCTGCAGGCTTGCATCGGCTTGGTTTGCGCAAGGGCGACAGGGTCGGCATCTGGGCGCCAAACATGGCCGAATGGACGCTGACGCAGTTCGCGACGGCGCAACTCGGCCTGATCCTGGTCAACGTGAATCCTGCCTATCGCGTCTTTGAGTTGGAATACGCTCTCAACAAGGTTGAGCTGAAAGCACTGGTCACGCCCGTCGCTTACAAGACAAGTGAATACGCGGCGATGGTGGAAAAATTGGCGCCAGAGATTGCGGACCTCACGCCGGGCAAGGAACTGGCCGCGGAGGCATTGCCTCACCTCAGGCATGTCATCCTCATCGGTGAAGACGCGCGACCCGGCTGGCTGTCTCTAAATGACCTCAGCACGGACCCGACCACCCGAGAGCTGGAAGACGTGCGCACGATTGCAGCAGGTCTCCACGCCTCAGAGCCAATCAACATTCAGTTCACCAGCGGCACCACCGGAATGCCCAAAGGGGCCACGCTCTCGCACCGGAACATTCTAAACAACGGGAATGCCGTCGGGCACAATATCGGCCTCATGCCTGGGGACCGTCTTTGTATTCCTGTCCCGCTCTATCATTGCTTCGGCATGGTGATGGGTAACCTTGGGTGCCTCACCCATGGCGCGGCCATGGTCTATCCGGCCCCGACCTTTGACCCCGGCGAAACTCTGAAAGCAGTCGAAGCTGAAAAGTGCACAGGGCTCTATGGTGTCCCGACAATGTTCATTTCCGAGCTCGCACACCCGGACTTTGCGAGCTTTGACGTGTCTTCTCTGCGCACCGGCTGCATGGCCGGCTCGCCATGTCCTGTGGAAGTCATGAAGCAGGTGGTGGGAGACATGCACATGAAGGACGTCACCATCGCCTATGGCATGACGGAAACGTCGCCAGTGAGTTTTCAAAGCACTGGCGATGACCCGCTCGACAGACGCGTATCAACCATCGGTCGGGTGTTGCCGCATGTTGAATGTAAGATCGTGGATGAGAACGATAAAACGGTGTCACCCGGAGTACCCGGAGAACTGTGCACCAAAGGTTATTCCGTAATGATCGGCTATTGGGGCGATGAAGAAAAAACCGCCGAGGTTCTAAGTGCCGATGGCTGGATGCACACCGGCGATCTGGCAACCATCGACGATGCTGGCTATGGCAACATTGTCGGGCGGATCAAGGATATGATCATCCGCGGCGGCGAGAACATCTATCCCCGAGAAATCGAGGAATTTCTGTTTACGCATCCAGCCGTTGAGGATGTTGCCGTACTGGGTGTGCCGGATGACAAATACGGCGAAGAGGTCTGCGCGTGGATTCGACTTAAGCCGGGCACAAATTTGTCCGCGGATGACGTCAAGACGTTCTGCGACGGGCAGATCGCGCGCTTCAAGGTGCCCCGGTACATCGAGTTCGTGGATGAGTTGCCGATGACCGTCACCGGCAAGATCCGCAAAATCGACATACGCGAGGCCATGGTGGCAAAGCTCGGACTGTCCACGGCAAAAACGGCCTGAGCCTTTGCCTTAACCCATACCCCCGTCACATCGCACAATGGCACCGGTGGTAAAGCTCGACGCCGGGCTGGCAAGATAGAGTGCCGTTGTAACGATTTCCTCTGGCTTGCCGGGACGCTGCAGCGAGTTGTCTGACTTCTCGCGCGCTTCCTCGCTCCACGCTTTGGAGATGTCGGTCAGGAAGGGACCAGCTGAGATTGTATTGACCCGCACACTTGGCCCGTACTCCCGCGCCAGCGACACGGTCATCGCATTGAGGGCAGCCTTTGCGCCGGAGTACGGCACCGCCCACGGCAGCGGTACCAGTGCCCCGCTCGATGAAACATTGATGATCACACCACCGCCTGCTTCAACCATGCGCTGGGCCACATTGGCTGCAAGTCTGAACGGACCTTTGAAGTTCAGGTCCACCACCATGTCGAACAGTTTCTCCGTCACCTCATGCGAAGGAACGGCGGGTGACTTGCCCGCATTGTTGACCAGGATGTCGATGCGACCCCACTCGTCATAAATACGATCTGCGAACGCACCCACATCGTCCCACTTGGATGCGTCAAGCGCCAAGGGGAGGGCCCGGCGACCAAGGGCCTCAACCTCTTTAGCAACATCTTCGCATGCATCCAGTTTTCGGCTTGCGATGACGATGTCAGCGCCACGCTGCGCAAATGCCAGGGACATTTGACGGCCAAGCCCGCGCGAGCCCCCGGTTATGACGGCGACTTTGCCGCTCAGATCAAAAAGATCGTCCATTTGTGTTTCCTCAAATTCTGATTTTGTTCGCGTCCAACCTAGTGTTCAGCGTCTGAGGTGGTCAATGTGATGAAAGACAGGTGGCCGCAGGGCTTCCCTATCGGGGTGCCGTGGAGTTAGTGTGTGTCATTAAAAATAAGTCCAAGGGACAGTTCGGGGGATACGATGGCTACTTTTGATTTACGCATACTCGTGGCATCAGGCGCAGCGTTGGCATTGGCCGCCTGCGGAGACGCTGGAAACGACACCACTGCGGATGCAACTGCACCGGAGCCCGCGGAAGTCACTGAGGTAGCAGCGGCAGAACCCATTGCACCTGAAGCCGAGAGTGCGACGCCGGTAGCTGCAGCGTCGGCTGACACAATGGCCACAGACGTCTTTTGGGGCGACACCCACCTGCACACATCCGACTCTGCTGATGCGTTTGCGTTCGGTGCGCGACTCGGACCCGAAGCAGCGCTCAAGTTTGCAAGCGGTGAAAAGGTTACCTCGACAACCGGCACGGAAGCGCAACTGTCACGTCCATTGGATTTCCTTGTGATTGCAGACCACGCGGAAGGTCTGGGCGTCACGCGGGAAATCTACAATGGAAACCCGGCCTTGATGACGGACGAAAGGCTCGCCCGCTGGAGCAAGATGCTTCAGGCCGGTGGCAAGGAATCCGCACAGGCCACCTTGGAATTGATTGATGGTCACACCAAGGGCACCAACCCTGAAGTGCTGGGTGATCCCAAGGTCATGGGCCCGATTCTCAAGAACCTCTGGCAAGCCCGTGGTGATCTGATCGAGCAATACAACGAGCCGGGCACTTTCTCAGCCTTCGTTGGCTACGAATACACGTCGGTGCCAAAAGGCGACAACATGCACCGTGTTGTCGTGTATCGGGACGGACCGGAGATCACCAACAATGTGTTTCCGTTCTCCTCGACTGTGAGCGAAGACCCCGCTGATCTTTGGACCGTGCTGGAACAGTATGAAGCGAACACGGGTGGTCAGGTTCTGGCCATTCCACATAACTCCAACCTGTCGAACGGGCGGATGTTTGCCCTTGTGGACTTTGAGGGCGCTGCAATTGATGCGGAATACGCAACACGGCGCGCGCGGTGGGAACCAATTGTTGAAGTCACCCAGATCAAAGGTGACTCAGAGTCTCACCCATTCCTTTCTCCAAATGATGAGTTTGCGTCTTACGGCGACGCAGGGTGGGAAGATGGCAATCTGAACATTGTCGGCAACAAGACGCCTGAGATGCTTTCAGGTGACTATGTGCGTGAAGCCCTCAAGCGCGGTCTGTCCATTGAGAAAGACACCGGCGTCAATCCCTTCAAGTTCGGGATGATCGGCTCCACGGACTCACACACTGCATTGGCAACTGCGGACTCGGACAACTTCTTCGGCAAGCATACCGGTGTGGAGCCGGGCAAACGGCGCGCCAACAAGACGGATGGTGGTGGAAGTAGTGACGGTATCCGCCGTCTTGGGTGGCAGTACCTTGCGTCAGGCTATGCCGCTGTTTGGGCCAAGGAAAACACACGCGAAGCCCTGTTTGACGCGATGATGCGCAAAGAGGTGTATGCCTCGACAGGACCACGCATCAAGCTGCGCTTCTTCGGCGGCTGTGATTTTGTTGCGGAAGATGCCGAAGCTTCAGATTTTGCGACACGTGGATATGCCAAGGGCGTTCCCATGGGTGGTGACGTGGCAGCGTGTGCTGACGGCGCGGCGCCTTCATTCCTTGTACACTCTGTCATGGACCCTGATGGGGCCAATCTTGATCGAGTGCAGATCATCAAGGGCTGGGTTGATGCCAACGGTGAAACCCAGGAGCAGGTCCATGATGTGGTCTGGTCTGATGATCGTGTGCGGGATGCTGACGGCAAAATCCCTGATGTAGGCAACACGGTTGATCTGTCCGGCCCAAGCTGGACCAATACAATTGGTGCTGCTCAGCTGGCCACCGTCTGGACAGACCCTGACTTTGATCCAACGCAACGTGCCTTCTACTACGTGCGGACAATTGAGATTCCAACACCGCGCTGGACGGCATATGATGTGGTTCGCTATGGCACCGAATTGCCCGAGGGTGCCGAACTCATCAATCAGGAACGTGCCTACTCTTCACCGATTTGGTACGACCCCGCCTAAGGACGAGTATCTCCAATGTCTAAGACGCGCTGGCCCTCTGGCCTGTGGCGGGAGCCGCTTGTCCATTTCCTATTGGCCGGAGCATTCATTTTTGCGCTCTACGCCTGGGTAGGTGATGACGACCAGGAGAGTGGTCGCATCGTTGTCTCGGTTGAGCAGGTGGAGCAGCTGGCACTGGTCTGGCAGAGGACATGGAATCGTCCTCCAACCGATGAAGAACTTCAGGGCCTCGTCCGCAATTACATCAAGGATGAGGTGTACTACCGCGAGGCGCTCAAACTTGGCCTTGATGTCAACGATCAGGTCATCCGTCGACGGTTGCGGCAGAAGCTGGAGTTCTTCGCTGCGGAATCCGCGGTGCAGGAATTGCCGTCCCAAGAGGTCCTGAAGGCGTGGTTTGATGAAAACGCACAGCGCTATGAGGCCCCGCCCACATACACCTTCACGCAAGTCTATTTTGCCGCGCTCGATACGTCCCGAATGGAGGAGGCAGCGACGCAACTTGCTAATGGTGTTTTGCCATCAGACCTAGGGGACCCCATCGCGTTGCCCCCAGAGATGGATGCAGCCACATCTAATGCAGTGACGCGTGTGTTCGGCGAGAAATTCACTGACGCTCTGGCGTCCTTGCCTGTCAACGATTGGTCCGGCCCGGTCACGTCGGGGCTGGGATATCATCTCGTCCAGCTTTCAGCATCCACTCCGTCCCGCCCGGTTGCCTTTACAGAGGTAAGGCGGCAGGTGGAGCGCGATTGGCTCGGAGAAGAGCGCGTGAAGGCGGAGGAGGCGGCCTATGCGGCCATGAGCGCTCAGTATGATATCGAAATCGAAGGTCAGGCCGAATGAGGCCAACCGGTGATCTGTTTCTTGTTTGCGCCGCAGTCATCGCATTGTTTGCGAGCGGTGGAGTGTCTGGTGTCGCAAAGGCGCATGAACTCAGGCCAGCATATCTAGAAATCAATACAGCGCGTGACCTGAACACGGCTGACATGAGGTATGACCTTGTGTGGAAAGTGCCTAAACGGCAGGGGCGTCCACTCTCCGTTGAGCCACAGTTCCCGCCTGACTGCGGAATTGACGGGCAGCCACAAAGGCTCAATGACGCAACCACCCTGCGCGTCAAGTTTGCCCTGGTGTGCGAGGAACTTCTGGTCGGCAGGCCAATCCGGTTTGAAGGCCTGGATGGCACACTCACGGATGTGCTCATCCGAGCGACGACGGGCGACAAGGTGCAGACCGCTCGCGCGACGCCCCAAGAACCATCAGTTGTGCTGGATCAGGGGCCGCAGGCCTCAGGCGCCGGGTGGACATATTTCTGGCTCGGCGTCGAACACATCCTCATGGGGTATGACCACCTGCTCTTCGTGTTGGCGCTTCTGTTTCTCATTACCGGCTTCCGGCGCCTTATTGAGACCATCACCGCCTTCACCGTATCTCACTCATTGACCCTCGGCATGACCGCCATGGGCTGGGTGAGCCTTCCCTCAGCGCCCGTTGAAGCGATCATTGCCCTGTCGATTGTGTTTCTGGCCAGGGAGGTCGCCATACGCGCCCTTGCAGGCGACGATCATGTGCCGCGTCTGTCCGAGCGTCTTCCCTGGGTTGTGGCCTTCGCATTCGGGCTTCTCCACGGGTTTGGCTTTGCCGGAGCTCTTCAGGAAATCGGACTGCCAGAAGGGGCGGTTCTGGTTGCGTTGCTGACCTTCAATCTTGGTGTCGAAGCAGGTCAGATTCTGTTCGTGCTGGCCGCTGGCTCGGTGCTGGCGGTGGTCAGCCGCGTCGCCTCGCGTCGGCTTGTTGAGCTGCCGATTACCTATGGTATCGGCATCGTTTCGTGTGTCTGGCTAATCGAGCGATTGCCACTTTAGGCGCACCCCTTGCCCCCACCTCCCACAATGGGGTAATTCCGCACCCAATGGCGTGCTCATTCGTCAGGGGCTGGGTCTTGTTTTCTCAAGGCATTCTTCCGGAAACCGCAGATTTCTGACTGCTTCCGCACCCCGGCGGGCATGGCGACCGCTTTGTCACAATGCAAGTTTGAGGGTTTTTCATGGATTATCTGGACAAGGACGGCATCCGTATCGCGGCGCCGCTCGTTGAATTTGTCGAAAGCAAGTGCCTTCCGGGCTCCGGCGTCACGGCCGACGCGTTCTGGAAGGGTGCTGCTGACATCTTCAAGAAGTTCTCGCCAGAGAACGACAAGCTGCTGGCGTTCCGCGAAGAGCTTCAGACCAAGATCGACGCCTGGCATGAAGCCAATCCGGGTCCGATCACTGACGCGCCAGCCTATGAAGCATTTCTGCGTGAGATTGGGTACCTCGTAGACGAGCCCGCCAAGTTCAGCATCACTACAGAAAATGTGGACCCTGAGATCGCGACCATGGCTGGCCCGCAGCTTGTTGTGCCGTCTCTCAATGCGCGCTTTGTGCTGAATGCAGCCAACGCACGCTGGGGCAGCCTGTATGATGCGTTCTACGGCACCGATGCACTTCCCGGCGAAGCCAAAGGCCCGGGCTATGACGAAGAGCGCGGTGCGCAGGTTGTTGAAAAGGCTAAAAGCCTCCTCGACGAATTCGCGCCGCTGGCCTCAGGCAGCCACAAAGATGTAACTGGCTACAAGATTGAAGGTGGTGCCCTGACGCCAGCCCTCAAGGACCCGTCACTTTTTGCGGGCTTCACCGGTCTGCCGGACACACCTGAGTCTGTGCTTCTCAAGCACAACGGTCTGCATATTGAAATTCTGATCGACAGGTCCACCAATGTTGGCTCAACGGATGCTGCTGGCGTCACCGACATCCTGATGGAGTCAGCGCTCACCACTATCGTCGACCTTGAGGACTCAGTGGCTGCTGTTGATTGCGCCGACAAGATCGACGCCTACACAAACTGGCTCGGGCTCATGAAGGGCGATCTTGTCGAAAGCTTCGACAAGGGTGGCAAGACGCTGACCCGTAAGCTGGCTTCTGACAAAGACTTCACAACGCCTGACGGCAAAGCAGCAACCCTGCAGGGCCGCAGCACGCTGCTCGTCCGCAACGTCGGCCACCTGATGAAAACGGAAGCTGTGCTTCTGGAAGATGGCAGCCAGGCACCTGAAGGTGTGCTTGATGCCCTCATCACGAACCTCATTTCGCTGCAGGACGTTGGCCCCAACGGCCGCCGCGTCAACAGCCCGGCTGGCTCCATCTATGTTGTGAAGCCAAAAATGCACGGCCCGGACGAAGTGGCATTCACTGACAGCCTCTTTGCAGCGGTTGAAGACCTGATTGGTCTGTCGCGCGGGACCATCAAGGTCGGCGTGATGGACGAGGAACGCCGCACATCCGCCAATCTGGCGGCCTGCATCAAGGCCGTGTCCGGTCGTATCGTGTTCATCAATACAGGCTTCCTGGACCGCACCGGCGACGAAATGCACACCAGCATGAAAGCTGGTCCGATGATCCTCAAGGCGGACATGAAAGCGTCTGACTGGATCCAGGCTTATGAAGAACGCAACGTCGCTATCGGTCTTGCGTGTGGCCTTTCGGGCAAGGCGCAGATCGGCAAGGGCATGTGGGCAGCACCTGATCGGATGGGCGACATGCTCGACCAGAAGATCGGTCATCCCAAGACGGGCGCCAACACCGCCTGGGTGCCAAGCCCGACGGCGGCAACGCTTCACGCCATTCACTACCATCAGGTAGAAGTAATGGGCCTGCGTGATGAAATCGCCAAGCGTCCAACGCCAGCTCTCGAACGGTTGCTGTCTGTGCCGCTTGCCAAGGACACCAACTGGCCGACGGATGTTGTTGAGCGTGAGCTTGAAAACAACGCCCAGGGTATTCTGGGTTATGTGGTGCGGTGGATCGATCAGGGCGTTGGCTGTTCCAAGGTGCCCGACGTCAACGACATCGGCCTGATGGAAGACCGCGCCACCCTGCGTATCTCATCTCAGCACATGGCCAACTGGCTGATGCATGGCATCTGCACACCGGCGCAGGTTGATGCAGCGTTTGAACGTATGGCTGCCAAGGTTGATGGCCAGAACGCTGGCGACGCTGCTTATGAGCCGATGGCGCCTAAGTTTGATGGTCTGGCCTACGAAGCGGCCAAGGCGCTTGTGTATCAGGGCGCCGTTCAGCCCAGCGGATACACAGAGCCGCTGCTGCATGCCTATCGGGTCAAAAAGAAGGCTTCATAAGCCAAACTCCAACGACCCAGTCACACTCAAGAACCCCCGCCGGACGCAGAATCCGGCGGGGGTTCTGCCGTTTAGCAGCCAAAGAGGTGCCGATTTCAACGACTTACTGGTCAAGTCAGGTTTCCTTACTATATAAAAGTGACAAAAAGTCATTCGAGGAAACTGAGGATCACCCCATGAGCGACGTCAAAGAACTGGTCGACTTCGATTCTGATGCCCTGCGCGAAAAATACCGTGCTGAACGCGACAAACGTCTGCGGACAGATGGCAATGAGCAGTACCGCGAAGTTACAGGTGAGCTGGAGCAGTATCTCGAGGACCCCTATGTCGAGCCGGGTTTCTCCCGCGAACCGCTGACGGACGAAGTTCAGGTAGCTGTTATTGGCGGTGGCTTCGGCGGATTGCTTGCCGGTGCAGAACTGCGCAAGGCGGGCATCAAGGACCTGCGGATGATCGAGAAGGGCGGCGACTTCGGCGGCACCTGGTATTGGAACCGCTACCCGGGTGCAGCCTGCGACATTGAAAGCTATGTCTATCTGCCGCTGCTGGAAGAAACTGGATTTATCCCTTCAGAGAAGTACTCGCGTGCGTCAGAAATTCTGGAGCACAGCCAGCGCATCGCCCGGCACTTTGACCTGTATGACAATGCCTGCCTGCAAACAGAAGTCACAGACATGTGGTGGGACGAAGACGCATCACGCTGGGTGATTGAAACCAATCGCGGCGACAAGATGCGCGCACAGTTCGTCATCATGTCCAATGGTCCGTTGCACCGGCCCAAGCTGCCGGGCATCAAGGGCGTTGAAAGCTTCAAGGGACATTCGTTCCACACGAGCCGTTGGGACTATGCCTATACGGGCGGTGCGCCAGAAGGTGGCTTGGATAAAATCAGCGATAAGCGCATCGGCATCATCGGCACCGGCGCAACTGCCGTGCAGTGCGTGCCGCATCTGGCCGCGGGTGCCAAGCAGCTGTTCGTGTTCCAGCGCACGCCATCCTCCATTGATGTACGCAACAACAAGCCGACAGATCCCGAATGGCACAAATCACTCGAGCCAGGTTGGCACAAGCACCGTATGGAGAACTTCAACGTTCTCGTGTCTGGTGGCTTTGCCGCTGAAGACCTTGTCAATGATGGCTGGACAGACATCATCCGCAACCTGCTGTTCATCGCCAGTCAGGGCGACAACAAGAA
The DNA here is from genome assembly GCF_040362765.1 of Pyruvatibacter sp. HU-CL02332. Classification (NCBI taxonomy): domain Bacteria; kingdom Pseudomonadati; phylum Pseudomonadota; class Alphaproteobacteria; order Hyphomicrobiales; family Parvibaculaceae; genus Pyruvatibacter; species Pyruvatibacter sp. HU-CL02332. Next base: position 939,663 of record NZ_BAABWK010000002.1, on the reverse strand, counting down.
CCTCTCTCCCAAAGACCTGGCAGATCTCGCAGAACTTGCGGACTTCAAAAAGATGGAGCAGGTGCGCGCGCGCGTCGATGAGATCATTGCCGATCCCAACACTGCTGAAGCACTCAAGCCGTGGTACCGCCAGTTCTGCAAACGGCCCTGCTTCCACGATGAGTATCTGCAGGCGTTCAACCGCCCCAATGTCGAATTGGTCGATACACAAGGCAAGGGCGTCGACAAAATCACAGAAGGTGCCGTTTGGGCCAACGGCAAAGAGTATGAGATCGACTGCCTGATCTATGCCACTGGCTTTGAAGTAGGCACCGAGTACACCCGTCGCGCGGGATATGACCTCAAGGGTCGCGGTGGCGTCACCCTGTCTGACAAATGGAAAGACGGCATGCGCACGCTCTACGGCATGAATGTGCGCGACTTCCCCAATGTCTTCATCATGGGCCCCGCACAGGCAGGCTTCACGGCCAACTATCCTCACTTGCTGATCGAGCAGGCTGCGCATATTGCTTATGTGGTTGATGAAGCCAACAAGCGTCAGGCCCGTACTGTTCAGCCTACGGAAGAAGCTGAGAGTGCCTGGGTCCAGGAAATCATCGACAATGCCGCTTTGCGCCGCAGCTTCCTGGAGGAGTGCACGCCGGGCTATTACAACAATGAAGGCAAGCCTGCGGACCGTAGTGAGCAGAACAACGCATACGGTGCAGGGTCTGTGAAGTACTTCGAAATACTTGAAGGATGGCGTGCCACGGGCAAGCTGGAAGGCCTCGAGTTGGCCTAGCACAGTGAGCTTGTGATTTGCAGCGGTGTCGGGCGCAGCAGGTTGTGTATGCTGAGCTTAACTGCAGCGGTCGTTAGCGAAATCCCAGCGAAAACTTGGGTATCGGCCCGCTGCGGCAGTGCAGCGGGCCTTTTTGTTGTGCCCGAAAGTGGGGGCAGGCATGGGTGTAAAAGTTTCCAATACTCGAAGTGTCGTCGAGGCGACAATTGATCGTGTGGATTTATTTTCCACATGGCCGGATGATGTCAAAGCGGAACTACGAACAGCGGCGGAGCTATGGACCTTTTCGAAGGGAGAAGTCGTTCTGCAGGCAGGTGAACCCGCCCACTCGGTGGTCGTGATTGTTGAAGGTTCGCTGGTCAATGAGCGGGCTTACGCAAACGGCAAGCATATGATGACGGCAGTCCTGCGCCCGGGCTGGCCGTTGAAAGTGCCCGCCGTTTTGAACGGCCTTGGCGTGCCCTTCGGACTGACTGCCCGGGTCGATTGTCTTGTGCTGTTTATTCCAAAGCAAAAGTTTCTGGACATCGTCAACAGCCAGATAGAACTTTTGCAGAATGTCACCAACTTCATTGGTCTTCAGTATCACCAGGACATGGTCAGCCTGCAGTTGAGAACAATGGCATCTCTTGAATGCCAGTTTGCTCTCCTGATGATTTTTCATGCGCAGGATGCTGCGCACCTGATTGATGAAGATAGAGGTGTTTCAAACACGAACGTACTTGATGTCACGCAGGAAGAGTTTGCATCCATGCTTGGGTGCTCGCGCCAGAAAATCAATGTGATCATGAAGCAGATGGAACGCGACGGCCTCATCGAGCGGCATGGGCGTCTCGTCGAAATCATCAACTACGTAGGTCTACTCGAACTCATCGAACAGGAGGATCCTGTTCATCATGATTTCAGGACGGCAATTGAGATATGGCAGGAGCGACTGGAGCAATCAAAGTCCCACTAGGGTCAGGATAGATTTGGTCAAACCGGAAATGGGCAAATTTTTGGCCGGGGTCACCTGGATGACAGAACATCGAAGTGGTTGACGCTATGAATCGGGCACTAGGGCCTGCTTACCCCAATATGGCGGCAGGTGTTTGGGTGCTCAGGCATGGGCAATGGGTGTTGTGGGGATGGGGTGTGGAGGTTCGCTGCACGCAGGCGTCAGAGTTGTGCCAGATCATCGGGTGCATTGATGTTGATGAAAGAACCATCCAGATCATCATCATGTACCTGAATGGCGGAAGCACCGGCAGCTTCCAACAAACCCCTCATTGAAAGTGATTTTCCAACCTTCAGTCTCTCTTCAACTATAGGAAAGACTGAGATCGGCCACATGGCGCAAGCGGCTTCAATGCCGTGTGAAGTCTTCAATACGGCGGGGGATGTTTGCTCCTGTGTTGAGAGCAGGCGTACGAGATTTCTTGGCAGCAGTGGCAAATCGCAGGGCGCGGTGACCACGTGGCTGAAGTTGTTCTCGAGCGCCCAGATCAGTCCCGCCGCCAGACCCGCCAGGGGGCCCTTTGTCGCGTGTGCTCCATCTTCGAGCAGAGGGCAGGCGAGCGAGTACGTCTGATCGGCACCTGCAATCGCCAGGGCTTCAACTTGAGAACTTAAGCGGCCAGCCACATGGGCGATCATGGGGCGATCGTCGATCAACGTCGCAGCCTTGTCGGTGCCAAAGCGTCGGCTGGCACCTCCAGCCAGAATGATCCCTGCAATCCTGGTCACCAAGTCACATTGGTCCTTGTCCATCGCACGTCGTCCTGGCCGAATCCAAATGCCAGAAGACATATGCTCACGTAAGTTTTATTTTAGAACGGACGGTGCTATAATGCTATAGTCTCGCAAACCTGAGGCATTCTTGAGCGAAAGGTCAAAGACCGCGTGATTGATCCATTCGGCCGTAGCGTCACCTATCTGCGTCTGTCCGTAACAGACCGTTGCGATCTGCGCTGCACATACTGCATGTCCGAGAAGATGACATTCCTGCCCAAGCGGGATTTGCTCACGCTTGAGGAGCTCGACCGCCTTTCTACGGCATTCATCACCAAGGGTGTGAAGAAGCTGCGGATTACCGGCGGAGAGCCCCTGGTGCGCAAGGACGTCCTCAACCTCATCGACAGCCTTTCAAGACATCTGAAATCCGGCGCACTCGATGAACTGACCTTGACCACAAATGGCACCCAGCTGAAAAACCACGCCGCGCGACTGGCGCGCGCAGGCGTACGGCGCCTGAATGTCTCGATTGATAGCCTCATACCTGAAACCTATGCGCGGGTGACGCGCGGTGGTGATCTGGGGGGCGTGCTTGACGGTATCAAGGCTGCGACCGATGAAGGTATGCAGATCAAGATCAATGCAGTGGCCCTTAAGCAGGACAATGCAGATGAGCTTGGAGACATGATCGAATGGGCCCACGGTGAGGGCCATGACTTTACAGTCATTGAGGCCATGCCCATGGGCGAGATCGGCGAAGACCGATTCGACCAGTACATTCCCCTGAGCCTCATTCAGGAACAGTTTGCAGCCCGGTGGCAGTTGACGCCATTGGCCCATCGCACCGGTGGCCCTGCTCGATACGTTCGGGTTGAAGAAACAGGTGGTCAACTCGGTTTCATCACACCTCTGACCCACAATTTCTGCGAAGGCTGCAACCGGGTGCGGCTTACGTGCACAGGCCAGCTCTATATGTGCCTTGGCCAAGAAGACAATGCCGACCTGAGAGCCGTCATGCGTGAAAATCCGGGCTCAGACGAAGCGCTTGCCTCCGCAATCGACGAGGCGATCTCTCGCAAGCCCAAAGGCCATGATTTTGTGATCGACCGCCCAGGCAGCGCTCCGGCAGTCCCGCGGCACATGTCCGTGACAGGCGGCTAGCCCCCCATACGTCTATTCCTGAGATTTAGGCCTGGTTAGGGATTGACCGCTGCTTGAACATTGAGACAGGTTCGCTGATTCAATGGTCTGGGGAGGGCCAATGGCCGACCTGTCACAAAACTCAATGGATGCTACAGACCGCGTGTCCCTGGACAAGCGTGCGCTGGAGATGGAGCAGGCACAGCTTCTGTTCGACAGGGCGCGCTCGTCGGCCATAAGCGTGTTCGCGCTTGTAGTGATGTTCTCCTTCATCATGGCATTCGTGATCGGTCCGTTTAAAGCGGGCGTTTGGTTTGTTATCGCAAGCGCCATGATTGCGGTGACGATTGTTCAGCCGCGACTTTTCACGCCTCCCGGCATCACCTCTGTGAACACCCAAACCTATCTACTGGTTCACACGGTCATATCCGGTGTCACCGGAGCAGTATGGGGCATCGGCGCTGCGTGGATGGCGGATCCTGATGTCCTCATCAGCGTGTACTCGGGGGTTGTCATGGTGCTGACAATCACCCTGGGCGGAATTTCGCCCCAGTCGGCCTTCCGTCGCTCCTATGTGGCATTGGCGACGATGACGATGCTGCCATTTGCCGCCTGGATTTTGTTCGCCACACCCTGGCCCGTTAATGCCAATGGAATTGGCGTGGTCGTCGCATATGCATTTTTTATGGCGGTAAGCGCCCGTGTGGAAATCGGGACGCGGGACCTGATCGCCGCCAAGCGGAACATTGAGTTGACGGACGAATTGCGCCGTCAGCGCGACGCTGTGCAAAAGGCCAATGAAGAGAAGACCCGCTTTCTCGCGGCCACCAGTCATGACCTTGCACAACCACTCCATGCGCAGGGGTTCTATCTGTCGGCCTTACGTGAGAGGACGCAGGACGCAGAAGCATTGGCGTTGATCGACAAGGTATCAGCAAGTTGGCGCAGTCTTGGTCAACTGCTTGATGGGTTGGTTGAAATCAACCGCCTGGACGCCGGCGCCGTGGTGCCAAACCTCACTGCAATTGATCTGCGGTCCCATATGGATCGGGTGATCCAGGGATTTGAAGGCAAAGCCTCCGAAAAGAACATCAAGTTGAGCGTCAAGGGCACCAACGTGAATGTCACCGCTGACGCAGCGCTGCTTTCAAGAGTGATCGGAAACCTCTTGTCCAATGCCATCAAGTTCACACCCGAGGGTGGAGAGGTTTGGGTCTATTGGAGTGCTGGCGGTATGACTGCGCGGCTCACTGTCAGCGACACAGGCGGCGGCATCCCGCCTGAGGCCCTCAATTCGGTTTTCGACGAGTACGTCCAGCTGGGAAACCCGGAGCGCAACAGGGAAAAAGGCCTGGGCTTGGGATTATCCATCGTGCGCCGTCTGGCCGATTTGATGGGCGTTACGGCCACCCTGGTTTCCACGCCAGGAAACGGGACGCAGGCTATTCTCGAAATCCCGCTAGCTGCCGAAGAAGCAGAGCTGACGGCTAATGTCGAGAAGCTGGTTTCTGAAGACCGCCGGCGGATTAGCAGCCTTAAGGTCTTGATTGTTGACGATGAAGAAGCGATCCGTCTTTCCATGTCTGAAGTTCTGACAAGTTGGGGCTGCGAGGTCTATTGCACTGACGGCCGGGATGACGTGATTGAGTTTCTCGATCGCATGGACGCAACGCCTGATGTCATCATTGCGGACCATCGTCTGGGCAGCCATACCGACGGGAGCTATGTGATCGAGAGAGTGCGTGGAGAACTGAACGACATGGTGCCAGCCATCCTGATGACCGGCGACTCTGGCCTTACACAGTCAAAGGAAGAGGTTGAGGCTACGCAACTCTTGTTTAAGCCCATCGACCCGGTGGCGCTACGGACTGCTCTACTTGCCAGTTGGTCTGCAAAATCAGAAACCGGCTGAACACGGCCGCACCCTAAGATACTAACCCCAGCGCACGCGCTTTGCTGACACAGGCCGTTCGGCGGGTAACGCCCATATGTCGAAAGATGCCGCTGACATGGCTTTTGACAGTGTTCTCGCTGATATCGAGGATCTGCCCGATTTCCTTGTTTGTGCAGCCTTCAGCCATGAGCGTCACTACTTCCAACTGTCGGGCACCCAAACTTTCCTCCGGGCTGACCGGCGCGTCTGCTGGATCATCGCTTTGCGGCACCCCATGCGCTTCCACCTGACGCCAGATATCGTCCGGAACATAGATGTCATCGTTGAGGGCGGCCTCAATCGCCTCCTTCAAAACGGCCGAAGACGCTGACTTGGGAACAAAGCCGTTCGCCCGCGCTTGCATTATCTTGTCGATAGGAGGTGCCGTATCAATCCCGGAGACAACCAGTGCCGGGGTTGAAGGGCTACGGGCCTTGAGGGCCATGACAAAGGCAATGCCGTTCATTTCACCCATCACGAGGTCGGTTATGAACAGGTCAAACCTGTCACCGCTCTCAAGCGCACTGATGGCCTCAGCTGGTGTCCCAAACGGGGTGCAACGGTAGTTGGGATCAAGCACACGAATGACTTCACCCAGGCCATCAAGAAACATCTGATGGTCATCTACCAACGCAATGTTGATCTCACGCGTCACAGGTCGTTGCCCTTGCAGAAGGTCTGCCGCACGGCGTGAGATCGCTTCATCAGCTCAACTCAGTCCCGACCACCGGGAGTTGCCGTCACCTTGATGACTGTATCATTGCGAAAGACATCGAGTTTGATTTTCTTGCCAAGGCGTTCAGCAGTGAGAAGCCTATGAAGGTCGTCCACACCACCAATCTCCTCACCATCAAACTTGAGAATGACATCACCGGGGGCAAGCCCGGCCTGGGCAGCGGGCGTACCAATTTCAAACTGCGCAACACGGACCGCACCGGACACTTTCCGGTTCAACTCGCGCTTTAATCGTTGCGGGAGCTCAATCGTTTGGGCACCCAGACCCAGGTAACTCCGCCGTACTTTTCCATATTTGAGGATTTCGCCCAGTACGTACTCGGCGGTATTGGACGCGATGGCAAAGCAAAGGCCCTGTGCGCCCGCAATGACCGCCGTATTGATGCCGATCACCAGTCCATCAGGTGTCACCAGAGGTCCACCAGAATTGCCTGGGTTGAGGGGCGCATCGGTTTGCAGGACATCGTCGATCAGCCGCCCTGACTGGCTCCGCAGGGAGCGTCCCAGAGCGGAGATGACCCCGGTCGTGACCGTGCAGTCGAAGCCAAGCGGGTTACCAATAGCAACCACAAGCTGACCCTGCCGCAGGGCGGCACTATCTCCAAGCTCCGCCCATTCACGGTGCTTGCCTGGTAAGCGAACTATCGCGACGTCCGTATCCGGATCAGCCCCCACGACTTCAGCTTCGACCTCACGACCATCCGGATACACCGCAGTTAGAGATTTGGCCCCATTCACAACATGGCTATTCGTCAGCGCGTATCCATCAGGCGTGAAAACAAAGCCGGACCCGGCACCGGACGACGATCCCGCCGGAGTAGGCCGCCCCGTTACCTGTAGATGAACAACTGACGCAGATACTGCATCGACCGCACCAGCCACGGCGCTGCTATAGGCATCCAGCAGATCATTGGACGATCCGCGGCGCTTACGGGCTGGTTTCTTGGCTTGGTTTCGAGGCGAAAACAGGCCCAAGGGTCTTCCTCCTGTGGTCAGTGTCGCATTGCGCTCACACACGAAAATTGGGCGTGTGTAGGCGTCAAGACAAGGGCAGATTAATCATCTTCGGCACGAGTGCGCCCAATTTCCAAGGCCCTAGAGCAGAATCGGTTAACCTGACTGTGTAAGACTGATCCTGTCGGGCGTTCTCCGGCATTGTTTTGTTGCCGCACTCCGAAAGCCTGTACTCACTCCGTGCCAGACATCCAAGAAAAACGTCCAGATCTCGAGCGACCAGAGAACCGGGAACTGCTTGAACACTGGGAGAAAATCCGCGGTGAAGCCTCCGTGCCTCTGCGCACACAGTTCAATCCAATGGACGTTCCGCGGCACCTTCCAAATTTGATCGTACTTGAGCCACTCATCCCTGAGAATGCGAACGTACGCATCTTCGGTACCGAACTGGCGCGTCGGCTGGGCTTCGACCTCACCGGAGTTGACCTGTTTACTCTTTATTCCGGTGAACCCGCCCGGGAGGTCGTCGATATGATCTCATGCGTTGTGGAGCAGCGTGCGGTTGCTGTTGCCTACAGTGAATGGACAACACCTTCCGGTCATAGCTTCACCACAGAAAATCTGTGGATGCCGCTTGCTTCTCAGGCTGGACCGGTCAACAGGGTTCTGGGTTCTGTTTGGGAAGTGGTTGAGGCTCGTGCGGACGTGGATGATCTGGGGGGCGCATTGGCACTGGCCCAGCTTCTGTCTGAACGAAGCTTCTATCAATTCTAAGCTTCTTTGAGCCACAGCTGCTCCGGGGCCGGCGCAATAGCGTTAACTCTTCTATGAGACACTGGACTAGTTGATCTGTGGACAGATCGTCGATCCGGCACTGCACCAAACACAAACTGGCAATTCATATAGTCCATGACGCAAATCATGCTGCAGCAGCCTGTTCTGAAAAAGCAGGAAAATCGCGAGATTCTTGCGCATTGGGACAGCTTGCGCGGCGGTTCTGCATCACCGAGACGCTCTAGCTTCAGTCCAATGGATCTGCCCCGCCACCTTCCGCATATGATCATGCTCGAACCGCAACTGCCTGCCCGAGCAGACATACGCATTTTTGGCACCGAGCTTGCCCACCGTCTTGGATATGACCTCACCGGTCAGAACATGGTGGAGCTATACAAGAGTGAAAGGAACAGTTTGGTTCTGGAGTTCCTGTCACTTGTTGTTGAAAAACAGGTTGTAACAGTGACCTACACGACCTGGACGACGCCCGCGGGTCACAAGTTCATGACTGAGAACATCTGGCTTCCTCTGACGTCAGAAGAGGGCAAAGTCAGCCGCATTCTTGGGTCATTGTGGGAGTTGGCACCCATCGATGACGATATGGTTAGCCTGGGCGAGTCTCTGGACGAAGCTGAGAAACTGTCAGAACGCAGCTACTACAAGTTTTAACAGTCGCCTAGGTGACCGCCCATCTTGGTCTTCGATTGCTACCGTGAGCTCTTCACCAAGCTGTGCCTTTATGTTTGCCTCCCTTGCCACCATATTCCTGTGGACAATGCGTGCCCGCGATGTTGCGCGTACGCCTGCAAGCAGAGCCAGACAAATGCCAGATACAACTCCCGACAAGATGAAAGCATCAGATCTCTTCGTTCGCTGCCTTGAGGAGGAAGGCATTACCCACATTTTTGGTGTGCCCGGCGAAGAGAATGCGGACTTCATGATGTCGTTGGAAGGGTCTCCCATCCAGTTCATCCTCACGCGCCATGAGCAGGGAGCCGCGTTTATGGCCGAGGTCTATGGCCGTCTGACCGGAAACCCTGCAGGCTGCCTTGGAACCCTTGGGCCCGGAGCAACGAATCTTATTACGGGCGTGGCCGATGCGAATATGGATCGCGCGCCCATGTTGGTACTGACGGGGCAGGGCGCCACGGCACGGCAACACAAGGAAAGCCACCAGATCATGGATGTGGTGGGCATGTATGAGCCGGTGACCAAATGGGCATACTCGGTCAATCACGCGGATGCCATACCTGAAATCATTCGCAAGGCGGTTCGGCTTGCCCGCACAGAAAAGCCCGGTGCTGTGCTGGTGGAATTGCCCGAAGACATTGCCAAGCACGAGACAGATCGCACGCCAATGCAGCCGCGCCGTTTCAGACGTCCCGGCCCGGATGACAAGATCACGGATCGTGCCTTCGACATGATCCGTAACGCCAAGCGCCCGTTGATCCTTGCGGGCAACGGCGCCATCCGAAAGCGCGCCTCCTCCCAGCTGCGTACCTTGTGTGAGACGACGGGTATCGGCGTCATGTCCACGTTCATGGGCAAGGGTGCCGTCGATATGGATGCGGATTACTGCCTCTACACAATCGGGCTTGGTCAGCGGGATGTGGTTTCACTTGCCATAGATGATGCGGACCTCATCATCACACTTGGCTACGACATGGTGGAGTACCACCCCAAGCTGTGGAACCCGGGTGGCAAGAAGGACATCATCCACATTGATTTCCTGCCAGCTGAAATTGATCGCAACTATCACCCCAAATGCGAGCTGATAGGCGATGTCGCCCATTCCCTTTGGATGCTGAATGAGCGCATCTGGCGCCACCGCGACGAGCTGTCGTTTGACCTTGAGCCGCAGCGAAAAATTCGCGCGCGCATGAAGGAAGAACTCGAAGCGCATTGTGATGATGACACCGAAGGGTCCATCCGTCCGCAAAAAGCACTGTGGGATGTCCGTCAGGCGCTTGGCAAAGACGATATTCTGTTGTCCGGCGTGGGCGCTCACAAAATGTGGATCGCGCGCCACTACCAATGCCATGAACCAAACACGTGTCTTATTCCCAATGGCTTTTGCTCAATGGGCATGCCGCTGCCTGGCGCCATTGCAGCCGACATGGTCCACCCCGACAGGAGGATATTTGCCATCGCGGGTGACGGCGACTTCATGATGAACGTGCAGGAAATGGAGACAGCATCCCGCATGAAGTCAAACATCACTGTCATGGTTTGGGAGGACGGTGGTTACGGCCTGATCTCCTGGAAGCAGGAAAATGAGTTCAACCGTCATACCAATCTGAGTTTCACCAATCCCGACTGGATGAAGTTGGCAGATAGCTTTGGTTGGCAGGGGCAGTACGTGCCGGATTCCCGAGATCTCAGGGAGGCACTGGATAAGGCTCTGGCGCATGAGGGACCGTCTCTTGTCGTCATCCCGATCGACTATCGCGAGAATGTGCTGTTGACGGAACGCCTTGGCCAGATTGACGTCACGATCTGACACAGCATGAACCTGATCTCGCAAATGCAGCCATTGCCGACACTGGAGTAAGCCGGACATGTCCAAGGATCACGAACTCAAGAGCGAATATCCCTACTATCTGGCCAATGAGCCGCGTCAGCCAAACGCCGATCTTGAAGTCGAAGACAAATATACCGGTGCGGTGGCAACACGGGTAGCAATGGCAGACGAGGTTGCCATTGATGAAGCCATTGCCGCATCAGTTGACGCTGCTGAACCGATGGCGGCGCTTAAATCCTATCAGCGCCGTGAAGTACTGGATCATTGCGTGCGCCGGTTCACCGAACGCCATGAGGAACTGTCGCGCGCGCTGTGTATTGAAGCTGGCAAGCCGATCAAGGATGCCCGTGGGGAAGTAACCCGCCTCATCGAAACTTTCCGGATCGCAGCTGGCGAAGCTGAGCGCATTTACGGTGAAGTCATGCCGTTGGACAATGCCGAGCGAGCGTCAGGATATCGCGGCATGTGGCAGCGGGTTCCCATCGGCCCATGCTCCTTCATTTCGCCATTCAATTTTCCTCTCAATCTTGCGGCGCACAAAGTAGCCCCCGCCCTGGCAGCCGGCTGCCCGTTCGTTCTCAAGCCTGCAAGCCTGACACCCATCGGTGCACTCATCATTGGAGAGACGCTGGCGGAAACAGATCTGCCCAAGGGCGCCTTTTCCATCCTTCCCTGCCGCCGCGATGGCGCGCGGCTGTTTACTGAAGATGATCGGCTGAAACTGTTGAGTTTCACCGGGTCCGCTGACGTTGGCTGGGACCTGAAGTCCAAAGCCGGCCGCAAGCCCGTGGTCCTCGAGCTTGGAGGCAACGCTGCGTGTATCGTGGATGCAGATGCCGACCTGGATGATGCGGTTGATCGCATCATTTTCGGCGCGTTCTACCAATCAGGCCAAAGTTGCATCGGCGTTCAGCGCGTTTTGGTTCATGAAGCAGTCTACGACGACTTCAAGGCGCGGTTCATTGCTGCAGCCGGCAAGCTCAAGGCTGGCGACCCGCACGACGAAGATACTTTCATCGGACCCATGATCTCTGAGAAAGAAGCCCAGCGATTGCACGGTTGGGTGCTGGACGCACAGGCCAAGGGAGCGACTGTCCTGACCGGCGGTGATCTTGACGGCAAGATGCTTCAGGCCACTGTGCTTGAAGGTGTGCCTGGCGACTGCGACGTGGTGCGTGAGGAAGCTTTTGGGCCTGTCGCAGTCCTCACTCCTTTCAGTGATTTTGAAACGGCCCTGCGAAGCGTCAATGAGAGCCGGTATGGGCTGCAGGCCGGCATCTTCACGAAAGACCTCTACAAGGCCATGAAGGCTTGGGACATTCTGGATGTCGGCGGTGTCGTGGTCGGCGATGTGCCCTCATGGCGTGTCGACCACATGCCCTATGGCGGCGTAAAGGATTCAGGCCTTGGTCGTGAGGGCATCCGCTGGGCCATTGAAGACATGACGGAAACCCGGTTGCTGGTCATCCGCGACCCGGCCTAGACACTTGGTCGCTCCGGCGGCGGTTGCAGACTAGCGTCCGCTCCAGTAATCACAGGTATCACCAGTTTAGGTGACCCGTGATGCCTCACAGTGAGGGGAGCTCAGCAACGTGAGAGACAAGATTGCAGGCGTAGGTCTTGCAACGGTTTTCGTATTGCTGGCGATCGTTCTGCTCCTCGTGGAGCGAGCACCTCCGATTGTGTGCGCCATCGCTTTGTTGCTCGCCGCCGCTGGCACACGTCTCCCAGCATTACGCCTTCAACTGACGTCAAACCCCTTGCTGTGGGCTGGCGCTGCGCTTGTTGCGTGGCTGGTTTTGAGCGCATCATGGTCGATTGCCGGAACTGAGGCCCTATCAAACGGGCTGCGTATTGCAGCGATGATCATCGCCGCGTTCCTCCTGCCTGTACTGTGTCTCAATCAACCACGGCAAACGCAGGATCTGGCGGCGCGCTGGGCCCTGATCGCAAGTTGTCTGGTTCTGGTTCTCCTGCTCATTGAGACATTGTTCGACATGCCGCTGCTGCGGACCGCACGGTACTATGTCAATGGAGAGCTTTTCGTGAATGGGCTTCCGCCGTTGGAAGAGCGGCGGACGGACGTGACCTATTTTCAGGAGTTGTACCTCGCCAACCGCCTGAGCCACATTGCGTCCATTGCGGCCATTCTGGTTTTGCCGGTTACCGGCATTCTATGGCAACGCAACCAACGTCTTGGCGCAGTCGCAGTCTTTGCGGTGGGGTGTGCAGGCGTTGCCTTGGTCCCCACACAAACCCCGATGTTGGCATTGCTTCTCGGGCTGGCTGTCGCGTCGATCATGCTCATACCGAAAATCGGTCACAGCCGTCGATTGGGTGTGGCTCTTGCTGTGCTTGTTGCCATTGGCGTCGTGACATCTCCGTGGCTTGCACAGACCGCATATGCAGCCTTGCATGATGCGCTTGCCTCATCGGACATCAGTATCATCCATAGGGTTGCAATCTGGGACTACACGGCAGGTTTCATCGCCGAGCGACCGATTGCAGGCTACGGCATTGAAGCCGCACGCACTTTGGGCCGCGAAGGCGCAAATCTGGCTGAACTGGTGCCCGGTCACCCCTATGCATTTCAGGCGCTCCCCCTGCACCCTCACAATGCCTCGATCCAGATCTGGCTTGAACTTGGAGGTGTTGGCGCCCTGATTTTCGCTCTGTTCCTGTTTGCCGTGACGCGGACGGTCCATGCCTATGCAGAACAACCGGTGGCACGCGCGACCCTGATGGCCGGACTGGTTGTCGGACTGGCCGTGGCTCATCTCAGCTATGGGATCTGGCAATACTGGTGGGTTGCGTCCTTGGGGATGATCTACGCCATGCTCGCGCTTATTTTCGCGTCAGAAAGAACATCCTGATGCATCATGCCTATCTTGCCGTTCTTCTCGCCTTCACGTTGTCGCTCAACATCGTGGCATTCGTCTGCATGTGGGCAAAGACACGCCAACTGGACATACCAAATGAGCGCAGCTCCCACACGGTTCCAACACCGCGGGGCGGAGGCATTGCGATCGTCATCACCGCATTGGTGTGTGTGGCCGTTCTTTACTGGGGTGGCCATCTGCCCGCTTCGCACGCCGCAGCGCTTGGCGGTGGCGGCGCTTTGATAGCCCTGATTGGCCATTGGGATGACCGCAAAGGGTTGTCCGCATCGCTGAGGCTGATCGTTCAAGTGGCCATTGCCCTTGCGGTCGTGGTTGTTGTCGGGGGTGTCAGCGTCTTGCCAGTTGGCGCTCAGATGTGGGAGCCGGGCGTGATCGGCGGCATCGTGGCCGTTGTTGGGCTGGTCTGGATGATCAACCTCACAAACTTCATGGATGGAATAGATGGCCTGGCGGCAAGCCATACGGTTTTCGTCGGCTTGGCAGGGGCAACGCTTCTCTGGCAGGCAGACGCTCTTGGCCTCGCGGCATTCATGCTGCTGTTGGCAACTGCTTCAGCCGGCTTTTTGGTGTTCAACTGGGCACCGGCCACAATCTTCATGGGCGATGTCTCATCTGGATTCTTAGGTCTTGCAATCGGCGTCGTTGCCATCGCCTCTGCACAGGACGTGAACCTGTGGGCGTGGGGCATCTTGATGACGCCCTTCATTGCTGACGCAACCATCACGCGGGCGATGCGCATTCGACTGTATGGCGATTTCTTCGGCGCACATCGCGCACATGTGTACCAAAGACTGTCACGCAAGCTTGGCGGGCACGCGCCAGTCGTTGTGCGGTTCTGGGTGCTGTCCCTCGCGGTCTTCCTGCCGCTTGCAGTCTATGTCGCGCACCATCCTGCAACCGGCTGGACTGTCATGCCGGTTGTATGGCTGGTCAGCTTCGCGACCGCTTACCGTCTTGGCGCAGGGCGCGACGACGAAGACGCGTAGGCTCTATCCTAGAAAAAGGCCTGCAGACCGGTCTGCGCCCGACCCAGAATGAGCGCATGTACATCGTGTGTGCCCTCATAGGTGTTGACTGCTTCCAGGTTCATCACATGACGGATCACGTGGTACTCGTCTGAAACACCATTGCCGCCGTGCATGTCGCGGGCGTGACGGGCGATTTCCAGCGCCTTGCCACAATTGTTGCGCTTGATGAGCGAGATCATTGGCGGGGCGGCGCGCTTTTCATCAAACAACCGGCCAACGCGCAATGCGGCCTGAAGACCCAGCGAGATTTCGGTCTGCATGTCAGCCAGCTTCTTCTGGATCAGCTGTGTCTGCGCCAGTGGCTTGCCGAACTGCTTGCGGTCCAGCGTGTATTGCCGTGCCTGATGCCAGCAGAACTCAGCAGCTCCCATGGCGCCCCAGGCAATGCCGTAGCGCGCGCGGTTCAGGCAGCCGAATGGACCTTTCAGGCCTTCGACATTCGGCAGCAGGTTTTCAGCCGGGACGAAAACATCGTTGAGGACAATCTCACCGGTGATAGATGCCCGCAGCGAAAATTTGCCTTCGATCTTCGGCGTTTCAAAGCCTTCAAAGTCGCGTTCCACCACAAAGCCGCGGATCTTGTCCGTGCCGTCTTCGTCCTTGAGCTTGGCCCAGACGACCGCCAGGTCCGCAATGGGTGAATTGGTAATCCACATCTTGGCACCGTTGAGGATGTAGCCGCCATCAACCGGCTTTGCGCGCGTGACCATGCCGGCAGGGTCCGAGCCGTGGTCTGGTTCCGTCAGGCCGAAACAGCCGACCCATTCGCCGGTCGCAAGCTTCGGCAGATACTTCATCCGCTGCTCTTCGGTGCCATAGGCGTAGATCGGGTGCATCACCAGTGATGACTGCACGCTCATGGCGGAGCGGTATCCCGAGTCCACATACTCGACTTCGCGTGCGACCAGCCCGTAGGACACATAGTTGAGACCAGCACAGCCATACGCTTCAGGGATGGTGCAGCCCAAGAGGCCCAGCTCACCCATTTCAGTCATGATTTCGCGGTGGAAAACTTCATTCCGGTTGGCGTCGCGCACCCGGGTCATGAGGTTGTCCTGGCAGTACGCCTTGGCTGAATCGCGCACCATGCGCTCGTCTTCTGTCAGCTGATCATCCAGATAGAACGCGTCTTCCCAGGAAAACGGCGCGGATGCTTCTGGCGACGGGTCAAACGGGGCATCAGCAGGGGAGAGTTTGGCGGCTTCAGACATGGTGTTTGGCTCTTGTTAATGGCAGCGGATAATCGACAGGTGCGGACACTAGCCCCTTGCCCTTACGTCAACAAGTGCCGGGGCAGCGTGCAGCATCACATCTTCAGGTACGATCTAAGCCCTTGATCCAAGTGGTCAAACAGCGCCCGCATGCGGGTGACCCGACGCAAATCTTCATGCATGACCAGCCACATCTCAAGATCAAACCCGAACTCATCATGCAGCACCGGCACCAGATCAGGGTCGTTGTCGCCCATGGGCATATGACAGCCGCTGATACCGGCCCCCGCCTTGAGCAAGGCAACTTGGGCCGCGTCGCGGTCCGTCCTCAGCGAAAAGAACTCCCGGGCAATCGGGAACCCCGCCTCTTGCAGCGGCTCCATGACCCATGCCTGTTTGTCAAACCCGATGAACCTGTGGCCGGCCGGATCATCGGCCAGTGACTGCGGGATTCCATGCTTTGCTGCGTAGGTCTTGTGCGCATAAAGCCCAATGCGGACCGTACCCAGCCGCAGGCCCACCAAGGCGTCCTGGGTGGGGGCAACCATGCGAACCGCAATGTCAGCCTCGCGGGCGGATAGGTCATCTGTCTGGTCTGACAGCACCAGCTCAATGGCAATCTCGGGATGTTGTTCAACAAACGGCGCAAGAATCCCGGGAATGACATGGGCCCCCATGAACTCGCTGACGGTCAGCCGAATGGTGCCGCTCAGGGCTTCGGCTGGCGCGCTGGCAGTTCGCACCAGCGCTGACGCAGCAGACTGCATGGCTTGCGCATGCGGCCGCAAGGACAGCGCCGTATCTGTCGGCGTCAATCCGCGAACCGAGCGCACGAACAGGCTGGTCTCAAGACCTGCTTCCAGCGCTTCGATGTGACGGCCAAGGGTGGGCTGGGTCAGGCCGAGTTGATCAGCCGCTCTGGACAGAGACCCGCATTCCAGAACCGCCAGGAAGGACCGCCAATGGTCCCAACTCATCATTTCCTTAGACATACAAATATGTTTATCGAATGCACGTATTTCGTCAATTTATGTTTTGATCGAACATCCTCATCTTTGTCCCGCAGGCGGAAGACCCGCTGTTTTCTTTGACGTTCTCAGGAGCAGGATCATGACTTCGACCCCACGGATACTTGTCATCGGTGCGACAGGCGGCATCGGTTCGGAAGTGGCCAGAGCCGCTCGGGCCGCCGGGTGGGATGTCCGGGCGATGCACCGGCGACCCAAAAAAGCGGCCGGATCCATGGCCGATTTGGCTGTGGAATGGGTGAAGGGCGACGCCATGCGCTCAAAGGATGTCGCCCGTGCCGCCAAAGGCTGCGACGTGATTTTTCATGGCGCAAACCCGCCCGGCTACAAGAAGTGGAAGCAGCTGGCGATCCCGATGCTTGCCAACACGATCAAGGCAGCCGAGGCGGTGAATGCCCGCATCGCCTTTCCCGGCAATGTCTACGTGTATGGCGACGATGCGTTTCCCGTTCTGGGCGAGGATGCACCGCAGCATCCAGCAACGGAAAAAGGAAACATACGCATCGAGATGGAATATATGTTGCGCCGCACGCCCCAACCCGCGCTCATTGTGCGCGCCGGAGATTTCTTTGGCCCCAACGCCCCGGGCTCATGGGTAGGCGGTGGCATGATCAAGGCCGGAAAGCCGATTTCATCCGTCACCTATCCCGGCGATCCAAAAACCCTGCACGCCTTCGCCTATCTCCCAGACCTGGCAGAAACCTTTATCCGTCTACTGAGCAATCCAGAGGTGGCGACGTCAGGCTTCGAAACTTTCCACTTTGAAGGCCACACCGTAGGTGGCGACACCGGCGTGAGTTTCCCCGACGCGTTACGCAGAGCAGCTGGTGTGCCCGAAGCGCCCATAAGGAAACTGCCATGGGCCATGGTCAAGGTCGCGGGGGTCTTCAACGAGACATACCGCGAGCTGTTGAAGATGAGCTATCTGTGGAAAACGCCTCACCGGCTGGACAACACCAAGCTGCAATCGGTGATTGGCAGCGAGCCGCATACACCGCTTGAGGAAGCGCTGCGTGTCACGCTGATTGGGCATGGCTGCCTGCCGGAGCAGGTGACTGCGGCAGCACAAAATGAAACCGGCCATGCAGCGGCAGCTGCATGACCGGTCATATTCTCAAGCTGATGGGCGGTCTTATTCAGCGGCGGATGCTTTGGCAGCGGGTTCGGACAGGAGTGTACGCCCGCTGAGATCATCAAGGGCCGCGCGGTACTGCTCTTCAAGGCGGTCCACCAGCTCGGCAACGGGCGGTGCATCTGAAATGCTGCCGATGCCCTGGCCTGAGCCCCAGATGTCTTTCCAGGCTTTCTGCTTGGTATTGCCACCGGAGCCGAAATTCATCTTGGACTTGTCCGCCTCAGGAAGATTGTGCGGATCAAGACCCGCATCCTCGATGGACGGCGCCAGATAGTTGCCGTGGACGCCAGTGAAGAGGTTGGAATACACGATGTCGTTGGCGGCATGCTTGATCAGCGACTCTTTGTAGCCCGGGTCGGCATTGGCTTCTTCCGTGGCGATGAAGCGTGTGCCGATATAGGCAAAGTCGGCACCCAGTGCCAGCGAGCTGGCGATGGATGACCCATCGGCAATTGCACCGGACAGAATGACCGTGCCGTCAAACCATTCCTTCACTTCGCGTACAAGTGCGAAAGGTGACAGGGAGCCTGCATGGCCGCCAGCGCCGGAGCAGACAAGGATCAGACCGTCGACGCCTTCTTCTGCGGCCTTCTTGGCGTGCTTCACATTGATGACGTCATGATAGACCACGCCGCCATAGGAATGCGCCGCTTCCACAACAAATGCCGGTGGACGCAGGGAGGTGATGATGATCGGCACTTCGTGCTTCACGCACACATCCATGTCGTGCTGCAGACGATCATTAGATGCATGGCAGATCTGGTTCACCGCAAACGGTGCAACCTTCTTGTCCGGATTGGCAGCCTGATACTCGGCCAGTTCCGTCTTGATACGGACGATCCACTCTTCCAGCACATGCTCAGGCCGTGCATTGAGCGCCGGGAACGAGCCGATGATGCCCGCCTTGCACTGAGCAATAACGAGTTCAGGACCGGACACGATAAACAGCGGCGAGCCGATAACCGGCATCCGCAGATTGTCACGGATGTGAGCAGGAATGGCCATGCGAAGTCTCCACGAGAAAAGGATTAGGTGTTGGGAGGATATTTGGCGCGCAGAGCCGGAATGTCCAGTTCATGAATGAACAGTTATCCATCCATTATTGAACAGGCTCAGGTGCTGCGTTGCCCCATGGCTCGATGCTTCCCAGGAAGGTCAGCACAGCCGCCGCCACCTCATCAGGCGCTTCAACCTGCGGAAAATGGCCCACACCCTCAAGTTCCACATAGGTATAGGGCCCGGTAAAGCCGTCCTCACCCGCCTTGAACAACTCGATGTCCAGCGCGCCATCATCCGCCCCGGCGATCGTCAGGGCCGGCATGGCAAAGCGGGTATCCTTGTCCGCCCGCAGGGTGCCCGGCGCCGGGTCGGCGCTGATGGACCAGTAGTAGCCCAATATGCCCTCCACACCGCCTTCAACTGCAAGGCTTTCCTTGACGGCCGTCGTATCGCGACGTGCCACATCAAAGGTCGGTGCCCAGGCCTCTACAATACCGTCGATATGGGCAAAGTCATTGCGTGACACCATCCAAGTCGCCCAGGGAAACTGGTAGTAGATAAAGTGCGGCGCATTGAGAAAGAGGCTGAGGCTCGGCTCGGTCGCCATGGGATGCGGGATTGTCAGGGACACAAGGCCAACGACCGTGTCCGGATCCGTCACGGCAGCCGACATGGCCGCCGTCGCGCCCCAGTCATGACCCACCACAACGGCTTTGCTTTCGCCTAGCGCGTCAATCAGTGCCAGCGCATCTGCGCCAAGGGTGCCCACGGTGTAGTCTTCGTCCGGTGCAAATCCACTGGGCGCATAGCCGCGCATGTTGGGCGCCACCACGCGATAGCCCGCCGCTGCCAGCTTGCCTTGCACCTGTTGCCAACCGCGTGCCGTCTCCGGGTAGCCATGCAGCAGCACGACCAGCGGTCCTGTTCCTTCTTCGAGATAGGCAAGCTCTACGCCATTGGCCTCAATGAAGGAGAAGTCACGTGTGTCTTCAGCCTGCGCGGCGCCAGCAGTGGAAATAAGCGCAGCGAGTACAAATGTCGCCAAAAGTCGAATGCTCATCAGACCCTCCCCAGAAGCATGTCGCGGTCAGTCTTGGCTGCTTCGGCAATAAAGTCGAGCACTGCCCGCACCGCAGGTGTGTTTGTGAGGTCCGGGTGGGCCAGAAGCCAGACGTCTGTCGCGCTGAAAAGCTTGTCCGGCGCGACCCGCACCAGGTCTTCATGGGCGTCGCCCTGAAGGCAGGTCAGCGGCGCAATCCCCGCGTGGGTGCGCACCGCACTCACCATATCCGCCATGGAAGAACAGCGCAGATAAGTCGGCGCGCCACGGGTGACATGTCCTGCCCAGCGCGCCAGCTCGGCTTCGTTGGCTTCCCCGGCAAAGCCGATCAGTCGATGCTCGGCCCATTCGCCGCGCTGCTGTGGCAAGCCATTGGCGTCCGCGTAATCGTGTGACGCATAAAACGCGACGCCGCAGCGGGCAATCTTGCGGCCCACCAGATTTTCTTCGCCCGGCCCATAGAGCCGAATAACAATTTCAGCCTCGCGCCGCGTGACACTTGCAGGCCAGGCATCGGTCACAAACTCGATTTCAATTTGCGGGTAGCGCTCCGTGAACGCACTCATATGCGGCATCAGCCAGTAACCAGCCAGCGTTGCTGCTGTGGATACCCGCACAATGCCCTGGGGCGTGCCGCTGGCATCAGATAGGGCATGGCCTGCGCGCAGGACGGCGGACGCAATTTCGTCGGCCTCCGCCTTCAGCTTTTCACCGCCCGGCGACAGGCCGAAACCGTCATTGGTTTGCACGAAGAGTTTTGTGCCAAGAGCCTCTTCCAGCTCGGTGATCTTTCGCCCCACCGTGGCATGGCTCAGTTTCAGCTGGCGTCCCGCGCCTGAATAGCTGCGGGCTTCTGCCACTGCCAGAAACACCCGGTAGAGGTCCCAATTCGCCTGGCTCATTTGTGTGGTGCCTCATGAGGTTTCCGCAGCGTTTTTGCTGTCTTGTCGTCAATCTAACAGCCCCCTGAACAAATCTGAACAGGTGTCGGGGTGCAAGGCGCTTTGCAAACCTGCTAAAACACCCTCAACGAGATACCCAGGATCAGGTGACGCGGGACAGGGGTCAGCACGGCGACCTGAAGCGCGTCAGACAACAAGCAAGACGACCAACAGGGGAGTATCCCATGATCAAGACACGTTTCACGGAGATGTTCGGCGTCGAACATCCCATCGTTCAGGGCGGCATGCAGTGGGTCGGCAAGGCGCCGCTTGTGGCAGCCGTTGCCAATGCCGGTGGCCTTGGCTTCATCACAGCGCTCACCCAGCCAACGCCGGATGATCTGGCGAAGGAAATCGAGCGCTGCAAAACCATGACCGACAAGCCGTTTGGTGTGAACCTCACCATCCTGCCGGCCATCAAGCCTCCGCCCTACGCTGAATACCGTCAGGCCATCATCGACAGTGGCGTGAAGATTGTTGAGACCGCTGGCTACAAGCCGCAGGAGCATGTGAACCACTTCAAGGAACACGGCATCAAGGTCATCCACAAATGCACCGCCGTTCGCCACGCCCTGTCCGCAGAGCGCATGGGCGTCGATGCCATTTCCATTGATGGCTTTGAGTGCGCCGGTCACCCGGGCGAAGACGACATCCCCGGCCTGATCCTGATCCCGGCCGCTGCCGACAAGGTCAAGATCCCGATGATCGCCTCAGGCGGCTTCGGCGATGGTCGCGGTCTCGTGGCAGCGCTGGCTCTGGGTGCTGAAGGCATCAATATGGGCACACGCTTCTGTGCCACCAAGGAAGCGGACATCCACGACAACGTGAAGCAGAAGATGGTCGAAACCGACGAGCGCGGCACAGACCTGATCTTCCGTACCCTGCACAACACAGCCCGCGTTGCCAAAAACGCCATTTCTCAGGAAGTGCTTGAGAAGGAACGCGCAGGCGCCAAGTTCGAGGAGATCCAGCATCTCGTCGCCGGTGCCCGTGGCAAGATGGTTTACTCAGAAGGCGATCCTGATCACGGCATCTGGTCCGCCGGGATGATCCAGGGCCTGATCCACGACATCCCCACAGTGGACGAACTGGTGAAGCGCATTGTGGCTGAAGCAGAAGGCATCATCCAGAACCGCCTCAACGGTTTTGTCTCCGGTGCTGCAGCCCAGGCGGCAGAATAAGCACTCTCGCTTTCCGCAAAAACAAGAGCCCCGGATGCCATCAGCGTCCGGGGCTTTTTCATGAGCAGACTATTCCAACCACCTCAAGACCGCCCTCCCTCCGGCTTGACCGGAGGGCCCATGGGCAGCTCGGATAGACCCTCCGGTCAAGCCGGAGGGAAAGCGAAGATGATGGAACCCGAAACCAAAAAACCTCCGTATCTCCGGGCTTGACCCGGAGCCTACTCGCAATCCCACTTGCCAAAGCCATCCAATCAACCCTGTGCCTTGCCGCACGACGAGTAGTCCCCGGATCAGATCCGGGGCAACGGGCTAAATGACAATCAGCACCAGGCCAGCCACAACCAGCCCGATGCCCAGCAGCTCCGTCCGGTTGGTTTTCTCTTTGAAAATCAGGGTGGATGTTGCCAGCGCAAACACCAATTCGATCTGCCCCAGCGCTTTCACATAGGCTGCATTTTCCAGCGCAAACGCCGTGAACCAGCCAATGGAGCCAATGACGCTGGCAATGCCGACCGCAAGCGCGGGCCGCCAGCGCACATAACTCTGTTTCAGGGATGCACGGTCACGCAGCCCAAGCCACACACTCATGATCAGCGTCTGCCAGATCAAAACAGCGGTCAGTGTGGTCGCCGCAGAAACCGCAAACCCATTGTCTTCCAGAGCCAGCGAGGCGGCACGGTAGCACACAGACGCAATGGCGAACCCGGCACCGCATCCAAGACCCATCAGGGCCACAGGTGATCCAAGGGATGTGAGAATGGCCCGCGGCGTCACAGCCGTGCGCGCGACAGAAAGCGCGATCACACCAATGAAACTGATGAGAATGCCAGCAAACGCATAAGGCCCGACGACTTCTCCAAGCACCAGAAATCCGATGAGCGCCGTCTGCACGGTTTCAGTCTTGGAATATGTCGTGCCGACCGTGAACACGCGCAGGGCAAACATCCGTACAAGGAGCACTGCCGCAACCACCTGCGCCGCACCGCCAATGAGGATTGACAGAACAAAGGTCGTGTTCAGCTGCGGCGTGGCTTCGCCGGTAACCTGCAACAAGACAAAAAGGTAGAGCGCCGCAAACGGCAGGCCGTAGAGAAAGCGCACATAGGATGCACCGGTTGCCGTCAGGTCAGATGCAAGGCTCTTCTGCAGCGCAGAGCGTACGTTCTGCGAAAACGCCGCAACGAGTGTGAAAGCTATCCAAAGCGGCATGAGAAAAACCGGCCAGTGACGGGAGCCTAGGTTCTATGCCCCATGCCGGGCTATTGGCCACTCATGCCAGCTATGCGCATGGACATTTTCCCCTGCTCGCTCTCCCTCCGGCTTGACCGGAGGGCCTATGGGCATCTCGGATGGACCCTCCGGTCAAGCCGGAGGGAGAGCGTATACGGGGTGGCAAAAAGCCTTAGTCGTTGATGGCCGCATAGACCAGCTGCTGGAACTGGCGCCGCAGCGGGTAGGCGCCTGACGGCATCAACTGCGTCATCAGGATCGCAATCAGGTCTTCTGACGGATCAATCCAGAAAATCGTGCTCGCGGCACCACCCCAATAATACGTACCGTCGGGACCTGTGATCTGCGACTTGGCTTCATCCACCGTCACCGCAAACCCAAGACCAAAGCCAATGCCTGCATTTGTCGTTTCGGAAAACGCACCCTGAGCCAGACCTTCAAGGTCCTGTCCGCCGGGCAGGTGGTTCTTGGTCATCAGCGTGATGGTCGGGCGCGACAGCAGCCGTGTGCCGTCCGGTGCCGTGCCGCCTCGCAGCATCATCTGGCAGAATTTGAGGTAATCAGACTGGGTCGAGACGAGCCCGCCGCCGCCGGACGTAAAGACAGGTGGGCGTGCGTAGCGACCGGTTTCAGGATCATCCGCGAGCGCGAAGGATTTGGTCTTCGGGTCGCGCTGATAGTTCGCGGCGAAACGCGGCATCTGGTCGGCACTCACCTGGAATGCCGTGTCCGTCATGCCAAGGGGCTGGAAGATGCGCGTGTTGAAGAAATCAAACAGCGACATGCCCGACACAACTTCCACCAGTCGTCCCAGCACATCCGTGGACACGGAGTAGCTCCACGCCTCACCGGGATTGTGCAGCAGCGGCATGCGCCCCAGCAGCTTGCAAAATTCTTCAAGGTTGGAGGTCGTGAGGTCCACGCCGCCGATCTTGAAGTGGCGATAGGCTTCATCCACCGGATGGACTTCCATGAAGCCATACGTAAAGCCGGACATGTGCGTCAGCAGATCGCGGATCGTCACCTGACGGCTGGCAGATTTCACCGCCATGCCGCGTGCAGGACCGCCCGCATAGACTTTCAGGTCGCGCAGTTCAGGAATGTAGCGGCCGATCTCGTGCTCAAGCTGAAAACGGCCTTCCTCAAACAGCATCATGACTGCAACCGAGGTGATCGGTTTCGACATGGAATAGATACGGAAGATGGTGTCGTGGGTCAGCGTCTTGCCGCGCTCCACATCCATCTGCCCCTGCACATCAAAATGCGCCAATTCACCCTTGCGCCACACCAGCGTTGAAAGACCGGCAAGCTTCTTGCGGTCCACATAGCTTTGAAAGAAGGGGGTGATGCGCGCCAGGCGGTCCGGGCACATGCCCGCCTGCTTGGCAGCCATGGTCGGGTCTTTGATAAGGGGAGCGTTCATGATGCTGTCGGCCTGTTCTGCTGTTCTTCTGGATAGCTGAGCGCCGCGACAAGGTCTGTCAGCATGCGCGATTGAAAGGCCGGCTGGTCATTGCCGTGCTCAAGATCAAAGGCCTTCCACAGGCCTGCAGCCTTCTCGATGCGAAAGCTGGGATGGGTCCAGCCACACCGGTAAACGAGCACGCAGGGACTGCCGTCTTCATTGGTGACCACATCAATATCGAGAGGCGATCCTGCAGCAGCCTGAAACAGCCGCGTGCGGTCGCGATCGGTTATCCGGTCGAGCGGAAGATTAACAACGTTGGTCACACAGTCCCCCAGGGCCGGACAACCGGCCTTCGCCGCGGCATGTAGCCCTTGTTTCTCAAGGGCCCGCGCAGCTGTCTTCGTTTTCTGAGGTCTATTGTTGGATAGACGACGCGGCGGGGCAAGACTCAGTTGCGCTGCTAGAGCAGATTCATCGCTTCATTCACGCTTTAAGATTACCAAAGCCTGAGAAGAACGCGTCAAACCTAAGCTAATGTCCCTTACGCGACACCAAAGCAGTCCGCCACGTCCTTGATCCAGCGCTTCACGCCGTCGCCCTGAACATCATGGCTATCCCCGTGGCGGACCAGGATCAGGTCCTTTTCCGGCACCAGCACGATGTACTGTCCGCCATAGCCGTTGCACGAAAACGTGCCGGGCCCTGCAATTTCCAGCCACCAATGGGCGCCATAGCCCATGAACTCATCGTCCCCGGTAGGCACTTTGCTTTGGGTGCGCGCATAGTCGACCCAGCCATTTGGCAGAATTTGCCTGTCGCCCCACCAGCCGCCGCGCAGATAAAGCAGCCCGAACTTGGCAAAGTTGCGCGCCGTCATGAAGCAGTAGGAGGACCCCATCCAGGTCCCCGCACCGTCGAATTTCGGAATGGCGCCCTGAATGCCGATGGGTTCCAGCAGTTCAGCCCGCATGAAGGCTTCGAAATCCTGCGCCGAGAGCGGTTCGCCACCCCCCAGCACCGTGGATAGCGCCCGCACAAGTATGTTTGTGGTGCCGCTTGAATAGTTGAAGACGCTGTCTATCGGGTGGATCAGCGGCTTGTCAGCCGCGTAGTGCGCCACATCCGCCTTGCCATCCCCAAACAGCATGGAAATGGTGTCCGATATGTCGCCATCCACATAATCTTCGTCAAACTCCAGCCCGCTGGCCATGCGCAGCAGCTGGTCGATGGTGATTTCCGTGCGTGGGTCCCCTGCAGGCCATTCCGGCGCACCGACCCGGTCAAAAATCGACATCTTCCCATCGCGCACGGCAATGCCGATCAACGCCTGCAACATGCTCTTGGCCATGGACCAGGAGGGATAAGTCTGGGTCGGCCCATAGCCCTCCGCATAGGCTTCAGACACCAGCTTGCCACCCTGAATGGCCACAAAGGCATGGGTCGGGCCCATATCATCCGGCCCCTTGCCGTCGCCATTGGGGTCAGAAAATGCATGATCCAGCAGATCACCCAGCGCCACATGATTGGCGGTGGCGGCCGTGCCTGTCGGCCAGTCGGTGGTCGGCCAATCGACGTCGGTTGGCTGCGAGGGAAGGGTGGGGAGGTTGGATGTGTCTGTCATGGGCCGCACCTTGCCATACAGCCCGTACATCGCAAGTTTGAATTATGCCCATGCTCAAGATATTTGGCCTCCCAAAGAGACGCGTCTTTCTGGCATAGTTGCCCAAACAAGCAACAAGTGCCGGAGCACGATCCAGCACGCCGGGGAGACTTTCACACATGTCATTGCCAAAACTGCACCTTGATGGAGACCGCTTCGTGGACGATGCGGGCCGTCACGTCATCCTGCGCGGCGTCAATCTGGGTGGTGACTGCAAGCTGCCTTACCCCGACGGTGGCACCCACATCCCCACCGACTTTTCCGATCATCGGGAGGTCAGTTTTATTGGCCGCCCGTTCCCCATTGATGAAGCCGACGAGCATCTGGGCCGCCTCAAGCACTGGGGCTTCAACTGCCTGCGTCTGCTGACCACTTGGGAGTCCTGCGAGCACGCTGGCCCCGGTCAGTATGACGAAGCCTATCTGGACTACATCGCCGACGTCTGCCGCCGTGCCGGCGACCACGGCATGTATGTGTTCATCGACTTCCACCAGGACGTCTGGTCGCGCATGTCCGGTGGAGACGGCGCGCCCGGCTGGACATTTGAGAAATGCGGTCTCGATTTCACAAAGTTCCATGAGTCCGGTTCTGCCAAGGTCATGCAGCATTGCTACGACTTTGAGCGCGGCGGTGGCCGTCAGGAAGACACCTACCCGACCATGACATGGGCGCAGAACTACCGTCGCCCCGGCAATGCCATCATGTGGACGCTGTTCTTCGCAGGTGCTGACTTTGCGCCGGACCTGATGGTGGATGGCGTCAACGCCCAGGAATTTTTGCAAAGCCATTATCTGGGCGCCATGCAGCAGATCGCCACGCGCGTGAAAGATATGCCGCACGTCCTTGGGTTCGACACACTCAACGAACCCGGCTCCGGCTGGATTGCCAACGAGACAAGCTATCAGCATACGGAAAAGTCCAAGGAGCATCCCGAGCGCGTATCGCCCGGCCCAGCGTGGTCGCCGCTCGATGGTCTGCTGGTGGCCCGTGGCATCCCGCGCTCTGTGCCGGTCGTGAGTTTCGACGCCGCGGAAATGAAAATGAAGGTCACCGGCGAAGAACGCGCCAATGACAATCGCGTGCCCATCTGGCGCGATGGTGTTCAATGCCCGTTTGAGCAGGCAGGCGCGTACCGTCTCAACGCCAATGGCGAAGCTGAAGACGTCAACGAGACCTATTTCACCCATCGCAACGGCAAGCCCGTTGATCTGGAAGCGGACTATATGGCGCCGTTCTTCAACCGCGTGGCGGACGGCATTCGCGAGATCAAGTCAGACTGGATGGTCTTTGCCGAGCTCGACCCGTTCCGTGGCCTGAGCGGCGAAGGGTTCCCGGAAGGCTCACCCGACAACACGGTCAATGCCAGCCACTGGTATGACATCGTGACCCTTGTCACCAAGGTCTTCATGTATCCAACCGCCATCAATCCCTTCAATGGCCGCGTCATCGAAGGACCGGAGGCCATTCAGGCGCAATATGTGGAGCAGCTTGATCTCATCAAGAAGGCAGCCCACACGCTCAATGGCGGTAAGGGTGCCCCAACCCTGATCGGTGAGTTCGGCATTCCCTACGATCTTGATCAGGCAGCCGCCTACAAGGCATGGGCTGCGGGCGATCACAGCGAGAAGCCATGGGAGATGCACAAGACATCCCTGGACCTGATGTACAACGCCATGGATGCGCTGCTGCTCTCCACAGCGCACTGGAACTACACAGCATCCAACAGCAATGACCAGGCAATCGGCGATGGGTGGAACCAGGAAGATCTGTCCATCTTCTCCCGCGACCAGCAGGACAACCCCCTGGACAAGGATTCCGGCGGACGTGGCCTTAAGGGCTTCTGCCGCCCTTACGTCCGTCGCGCCCAGGGCGAACTTCTGTCCCACGGGTTCGATCTCAAATCGCGCAAGTTCAAAGCCGAGATCAAACTCGACAGCGATGCATCTGAAACAGAGCTCTACATCCCACGCCTGCACTACGGGTCCGGCTGCGACATCAGCCTGACATCCGGCACCGCATCATTCGTCGGCGATGGCCAGATGGTGACCATCTCCGGAACACAGGGCAGCCGCCTTGAAATTGTGGTGCAGCCCTCAACTGGCGCGTAAGTCAAAGACGCTCAACTTCTGTCAATCCGCGACCTCATCGCAGGGTGACAAGCGGAAGTCCTCCCTCACAACACCGACCTCCCTCCGGCTTGACCGGAGGGTCTATCCGAGCCGCCCATGGGCCCTCCGGTCAAGCCGGAGGGAAAGCGGATAGTGGTTGAAAGTTCACCCACAAGACCGTGTCCCCGGGCTTGACCCGGGGCCTACACTCGGTGCGGCAGGGTGCAACGGTCGATGGGGTGTCGGCCCGTTGATCTGCGAGTGGACCCCGGCTCAAGCCCGGGGATACGGATGTATTGGTAAAGGGCGCGCGTACCCTAATCCTTGCCCGTCACCATCAGGCAAAACGCAAAAACCTCCGCGACTTCATGCAGTCCCTCAAACCGACCGGACTTGCCGCCATGTCCGGCTTCCATGTTGGTCTTGAGCATCAGCAGATTGTCGTCGGTCTTGAGCGCTCGCAGCTTGGCAACCCATTTTGTTGGTTCCCAATAGGTCACGCGCGGGTCAGCCAATCCACCCAGCGCAAACAGGGCCGGGTAGTCCTGCGCACGCACATTGTCATAGGGCGAGTACGCGGCGATCCAGTCATAGGCATCAGAGTCTGAAATCGGATTGCCCCACTCATTCCATTCAGGCGGCGTGAGGGGCAGGGTGTCATCCAGCATGGTGGCCAGAACATCCACAAACGGTACTTCGGCCACAATGCCGGCAAACAGGTCAGGGCGCATATTGGCGACCGCGCCCATCAACATGCCGCCCGCGCTGCCGCCCTGGGCAACAATGTTGCCTTTGGACGTAAAGCCTTCAGCAATCAAGTGTTCGCCCGCAGCAATAAAGTCCGTGAACGTATTGGTTTTCTCTTTCAGTTTGCCGCCGCGATACCACTGATATCCCTTGTCCTTGCCGCCCCGAATATGCGCAATGGCATAGACAAATCCGCGATCAACAAGCGACAGCCGCGCAACAGAAAACCCGGCCGGGATGCTGATGCCGTACGCCCCATAGCCATATAGCAGGCAGGGCGCAGACCCATCCAGCGGCGTATCCTTGTGGTGGATGAGCGATACCGGCACCTGCTCGCCATCATGCGCCGTCGCCATGAGCCGCCGCGTCACATAGTCAGATGTGTCATGTCCGCTTGGCACTTCCTGGCGTTTCAGCAACACGCGCTCACGCGTTGCCATGTCGTAGTCATACTGCTCGGCAGGCGTCGTCATGGACGAATAGGTAAAGCGCACCTTGGTGGTGTCGTACTCATATCCCGCGGCCAGTCCCAGCGAGTAAGCCTCTTCGTCAAAGGCAATGGCATGTTCATCGCCCGTCGCCATGTCGCGAATGATGGCGCGCGGCAATCCGCCAAACCGTTCCAGACGTGCAAGGTGGCCCTTGAGCGCAAAATGCGCCTGCACCAGCGTGCCGGGGGCATGGGGCACAAGGTCTTTCCAATTTTCCCGGCCCGGTGACGTCAGCGGCGTTTCCACCAGCTTGAAATCCTCCGCATTCGCTGCGTTCGTGCGAATGATGAGGCGGCCTTCCCACTCCTCAACATCATATTCGTGACCGTCATCGCGTACGGCGATCAGAACCGGCGCCGTATCCGGTTTGGCAGCGGGAATGAAACGGATTTCAGATGTCTGGTGATCGTGGCTGTCGATCAGGATCAGCTTTCCGCTTTGCGTCTGGCCAACGCCGACAAAGAAACCCGGGTCCGTCTCTTCATAGACGCAAACATCATCACTGGCCGATGTGCCCAATACATGGCGCATCACTTTGTGAGGCCGGTGGTTCCCGTCCA
Source organism: Pyruvatibacter sp. HU-CL02332 (assembly GCF_040362765.1). NCBI lineage: Bacteria > Pseudomonadati > Pseudomonadota > Alphaproteobacteria > Hyphomicrobiales > Parvibaculaceae > Pyruvatibacter > Pyruvatibacter sp. HU-CL02332. The sequence goes on along the minus strand of NZ_BAABWK010000002.1, from coordinate 909,422 downwards.
GCACTGTGTAGAACAGCGTCGCATTGTCGTCCGCCCACACAACGCCGCCGGATGTATCCGGGATCGTGTCAGGCAGGAGATCGCCGGTCTCCAGGTTTTTGACGGATACCGCAAAATATTCCGAGCCCGCCGTATCAACGCTGAATGCCAGCAATTTGTGGTCTCGGGAATGGGCGGCATCCCCAATCTTCAGGTAGCTCTCGCCTTCAGCAAGCTTCGGTCCGTCGAGAATGATGGTTTCATCACCGCCGTCGCGCGGCTGGCGGCAGTAGAGCGGATATTCCGCTCCCGCATCCCAACGCGAGTAATAGGCAAACGGACCATCAGGAGATGGCACCGAGCTGTCGTCTTCCTTGATGCGGCCTTTTATTTCACCAAAGATTTGTTCCTGCAGCGCTTTCGTCGGCGCCATCTGCGCGTCGGTATAGGCATTCTCAGCTTCTAGGTAGGCGCGAATGTCCGCATCAAGCGTCTCCGGCTCGCGCATGACCTGTTGCCAGTTCTCGGCCCGCAGCCACCCATAGTCATCCGTGCGCGTGCGCCCGTGATGCGTTTCTTGTGTTGGTTTGCGGGCGGCTGCCGGTGCCGAGAATGTCATTCGTGTCAGTCTTCCTTGCGGTCAAAATCCATGGCGAGGCCATTCATGCAGTAGCGCAGGCCTGTTGGTGCAGGACCGTCGGGAAACACATGACCCAGATGTCCATCGCAGTTTGAGCACACAACTTCCGTACGTGTGGAGAACAGCGATTTATCTGCCACATACTCCACGGCATCTTCGGCCACAGGCGCATAGAAGCTGGGCCAGCCGGTGCCGCTGTCATACTTGGTTTCTGCATCAAAAAGGGCCTGCCCACAGCAAACGCAATTATATACGCCGGCTGCTTTCTGGTCCCAGTTCGGGCCCGTAAAGGCGCGCTCTGTGCCAGCTTTGCGGGCCACGTGAAACTGTTCCGGCGTCAGTTGGGCCTGCCATTCAGCTTCTGATTTCTCAACCTTGTTTGCCTTCTTGGTTTTTGTCCAAAGGGCGCGAGTAGGATCGCTCATGGCATACCTCACAGTCTGAATGGTGGAAGTCCCGAACTAGGGTACTTGGGTCCAGATATAGGAAGACCGGCAGGCTTCTCAATGAAACCCGCCGGTCAACTTATCGCGAATAAGGTGTGTATGGCCTATTCAAAAACAAGCGAAAGCGTTTCAGCAACCATCGCTGGACGATCAGAGCCTTCCACTTCCATGGTCACTTCATTGGTCATCTGCATGCCGCCGGACTTGGGCTCCATGTTGAGCAGTTTGACGCGCGCGCGAACCTTGCTGTCCACAGGTACCATGCCCGTGAAACGCACCTTGTTGCTGCCGTAGTTGATGCCGCGGGTTACGCTCTTGATGCCGGAAACGCTGCCCTGAAGCATCGGCAGCAGGGACAGTGTGAGGTAGCCATGAGCAATTGTCGGCATGCCGAGTTCTTTTTGCGTGCGTTCGCCATCCAGGTGGATCCACTGATGGTCGCCTGTGGCATCGGCAAACAGGTTGATGCGGTCCTGGTCGATCTGGACCCAGTCGCTGACGCCGATCTCCTTGCCGACTTCCTTGGTCATTTCTTCGATGTTTTCAAACATGCGCATGGCGGGTGGTCTCCCTTGGTTGTTTTGTGCGGGCCCGGCAGCGCGCCGAATATGCTGCGCTGCCGCCAGGCAAGGTGAAAAAGTCAGGCGGACTTTAGCCGTGTGACAGTGCCGCTGCCAATAGCCAGTGTTTATGGGTCAGCCAGAGAGACAACCTCACCGCATGAGCCGCAAAAGCTAGTAGGAGAACGTCACATCTACCCGACGGTCAGCGGCGCTGTCGTCGGTGAGCCAGTCCGTCATGAAACCCCAGCTTTCGCCCTTGGATTTCACCACAATCTGGTCTCGCCGCCAGCCACGCGCCACAAAGGCCTTGGCCACGGCTTCGGCACGTCCATAGGCGAGGTTGGCATTTCGCTTGGAATCGCCTTCCTTGCTGGCCTGCCCAACAATGCAAAGCTGAGCCACGTCGCGCGCAGACGCGATGGAGTGAGCACGATCAATGCGCTCGATCGACTCTTCACTCAGTTCATTGCCGGAAGTGTGGAAATAGATGCGGTATTCATCGTCAATCTGGGCATCCACATTGTTGTCGCACTTGGTCGCCCAGGCATGGGCCGGACCGGTGGACATAAATCCAAGGGACGCCAGTGCGGCAACACCGACAGCAGACAGAAGAAAACGGTTCATGAGACTGGCCTTTGATGAATCGAATGATCTGCACCTAACACGCGTTTGGGATGTTAGCGCAGTCGAATCCAAGAGGCGAGGTTCAATCTGGGGAGGCTCAGTCGCCCGCCACGTCCCGAACCCGGTCACATAATTTGTGCATGGGCCCTGCGCTGATCCCAAGCGCGTCCAGCCGCTCAACCGTGCGATATAGATATTCCCGATTGGTGCCCAGTTGACCTTCAGCGCGCGCAATGCGGCGCACGATCGTGTCTTCTTTCACCTTGCCCGCATAGCGCTTGTGCTGGCGATTGATGACATAGGTGAAAGCGGGTTGCCTGATGGTGCGCCCGTTCATCTGCAGGTTGATCCATGTGGGCCTGTAGGACCCACCGATCATCTCGCGCATCCACAGGATCTCGGTTTCGCTTTCCACCTGATGCGCTGATATCCGGTGCGCCATGCCCTGACATGAGCCGCCATGATCCAGCGCCAGCATCAATCCTGGCCGCTCCGGCGTGCCGCGTCCCAGTGGCAGCTTGAGGCAGAACGACCGATGCAGGCCAAACACCTTGGCGGGTTTGGTATCTGCCACATGAATGGCCGGGTTCCACATCAAGGAACCATACCCAAACACCCAGATGTCAGACTTGCCGTCCCACCGGCGCAGGAACCGACGGCGATTGTCCTCGCGTTGCTCTTCGGTGAGCAGCGAGTTGTCGCCGCGCTCCGCCAGCTCGCGGCGCAGCGTCTCCATGCGTTCCGGCGTGAAATTCTCGCGCAGGATCATGCCGTCCGGCGACATCTTCAACAAAGATGCCGACGTCGCCGGTTTGCCGTTGTTTTTGCGCGTGCTGCTGCTAGACGATTTTCGAGTCACGGTTGCCCCAATACCGGTCACGGATAAGCCGTTTATACAGCTTTCCGGTTGGGTGGCGGGGCAGTTCCTGATCAAAGTCGATTGACCGCGGGCATTTGATCTTGGCCAGTTGCGACTGGCAGAACTCAATAAGTTCCGCTTCAAGTTCAGGTCCTTTTTCGGCCCAGTCCATGGGCTGCACAACGGCCTTCACTTCTTCGCCAAAGTCCTCGTTCGGAACACCAATCACTGCGACATCCGCCACTTTTGGATGGGTGACGAGCAGATTTTCCGCTTCCTGCGGATAAATGTTCACGCCCCCGGAAATGATCATGTAGGACTTCCGGTCGGTCAGATAAAGGTATCCATCATCATCAATGCGACCAACATCGCCCAAAGTGGTCCAGCCCTTGGGGTGTTTCGCTTCGGCGGTCTTGCCCGGGTCATTGTGATATTCAAACTCGTTGCCGCCGCCAAAATAGATAGTGCCAACTTCTCCGGCGGGCAGT